>DATFRA010000395.1:0-29876 GCA_035263705.1 Allostellaceae bacterium | reverse complement strand
GCCGTTCGTAGAAGCGCGGGCCGCCGATGATCCGATAGGGCAAGCCGATCTGGATGAAGCGCTCCTCGAACTCGCGGGTCTGGAAGCCCGCGCGCACGAGGATCGCGCTCTCCGCGAGCGCCTCGCCCTTGCGCTGCAGCGATTCGATCTCGTCGCCGACCCAGCGCGCCTCCTCCTCGGAGTCCCAGACCGCGCGGAGCCGCACCTTCTCGCCCTCGTTCGCCTCGGTCCAGAGCGTCTTGCCGAGGCGGCCCTCGTTGTGCGCGATCAAGCCGGAGGCGGCCGCGAGGATGTGCGGCGTCGAGCGGTAATTTTGCTCGAGTCGCACGATCTTGGCGCCGGGAAAGTCGTGCTCGAAGCGCAGGATGTTGCCGACCTCGGCACCTCGCCAGCTGTAGATCGACTGGTCGTCGTCGCCGACGCAGCAGAGGTTGCGATGGCCTTGCGCAAGCAGCCGCAGCCAGAGGTATTGCGCGACGTTGGTGTCCTGGTACTCGTCGACCAGGATGTAGCGGAAGCGCCGTTGGTAGTCCGCGAGCACGTCGGCGTGGGTCGTGAGCAGCGTCAGGTTGTGCAGCAGCAAATCGCCGAAATCGACGGCATTGAGCGCGAGCAGGCGCTGCTCATACTCCCGGAATAGCTCCCGCCCGCGGCCATCCGCCACCATCGCGGCCTCGTCGGCGGGAACCTTGTCCGGCCCGAGCCCGCGATCCTTCCAGCGGTCGAAGGCCGAGAGCAGCATACGCGGCGGCAAGCGCCGATCGTCGATATTGGCCGCGGCGATGACCTGCTTGACGAGGCGTAGCTGATCGTCCGTGTCGAGGATGGTGAAGTTCGATTTGAGTCCGATCCGCTCGGCATGGCGCCGAAGGATGCGGGCGGCGATCGCATGAAAGGTGCCGAGCCAGATGCCGTCCACGGTGGCGCCGATGATCGCCTCGAGCCGCTCGCGCATCTCGCGCGCGGCCTTGTTGGTGAAGGTCACCGCCAGAAGCTGGCCCGGGAATGCCCTGCGCGTGGCAAGAATGTGAGCGAGCCGCGTGGTGAGCACGCGCGTCTTGCCGGTGCCGGCGCCCGCCAGCACCAGCACCGGGCCATCGATGGCCTCGACCGCCTCACGCTGCGCCGGATTGAGCGCCGTTAAGTACGGCGGCGCCGCGGCGACCACCATCGACTCGATCCGTTCGGACATGCCTCGCTATAGAGCAGAGATGCGACGCGCGCAAACGCTCGCTAGCGCGTGGATGCAAGCTTGCTTTGGCCGCTGATCGCTTGCTTCAGGGCGGTCTCGAGGAGCTCCAGGCCGAGATCGATCTCGCCCTCGCTCACCGTGAGCGGCGGTGCGATTCGCATGACGCCGGCGGAGTGGCCGGCGCGCACGATGTTGGCGCTAAGGCCGAGCGAGAGAGCGGTATCCGTCACCGAGTCGGACAGCGCCTGGGCGGAGTGGCCGCTGCCGCCGCCGTCGGGCGCGAACTCGAGGCCGAGCAGTAATCCGCGGCCGCGGACGTCGCCGATGCAGGCGTATCTCTGTTGCAGCTCTTTCAGGCCCTGCTTCAGTCGCGCGCCCAGTTTGTTCGCCCGAGCGGCGAGCCGGTCACGCTCGACCACTTCCACCACCTTGCGGCCGACGGCCGCAGGGAGCGGATCGTTGACGTGGGTCGTATAGAAGAGGAATCCGCGCTCGTCGCAGGTGTCCGAGATCGACTCGCTCGCCAGCACCGCCGATAGCGGCAGGCCCGCGCCCAGCGTCTTCGAGAGCACGAGCAGGTCCGGCGTCACGCCGTCGCGTTCGAAGGCGAACATGGTGCCGGTGCGGCCCATGCCGGTCTGCGCCTCGTCGAGGATCAGGAGCATGCCGCGCTCGTGGCATTTCTTCTTGAGCGCCGCGAGATAGCCTTCGGGCAGCTCGATGATGCCGCCGCTACTCAGGACGGGCTCGGCGATGAAGGCCGCGAGATTGCCCGTGCTCTGGCGATCGAGGAGATCGAAGGCGTCGTCGAGCTCGGCCTGCCAGTCGACGCCGCCGAACCGCGGCCGATAAGCGTTGGGCGCGGGGATCGCGAAGGAACCCACCGCCATCGGCCCGTAGCCGCGGCGGCCGGCCTTGTAGGTGGCAGACGCGGCGGCGCCGGTCATCCCGTGCCAGGATTGGGCGAAGCCAACGACCTCCCAGCGCCCCGTCACCAGCTTCGCGATCTTGATCGCGGCCTCGTTGGCCTCGCCGCCGGTCGAGAGCAGCATCACTTTCGGCGAGCTCGGCACCAATCGCGCGAGCGCTTCCGCAAGATCAACCACCGGCGGGCTCACCATCGACGAGAAGAGGTGATCGAGCTTGCCCGACCATTCGCGCACGGTCGCGACGATCTCGGGATGGCAGTGGCCGAGGATCGCGCTCATCTGGCCCGAGGTGAAATCGAGCACGCGGCGGCCCTGTGCGTCGTAGAGGAACGCGCCCTCCGCGCGCACCGGCACGAAATCGACGAAATCGCCGCCGTAGCGCAGCAGATGCCGCTTCGCCCGCGCCAGCATATCCGCGTCGCGATCGGCCGGTCCTCGTCCTTCCATCGGACGTCTCCTCTATGTCTCCAAACAATACCGCCGACGCGCATCTGGTGTCACGGATTTGCCGGCACTTCGGCTCGAGTGCCTCATGCTATCGTTTCGGTTCCGATCTCAAAGAGAAGGACGTCCCCATGCCCGTGAGCCAGAGCGACAAGGCCGCCCGCTTCCGCAAGATGCACGAGGGTCCCGGCGCCTTCGTCATTCCGAATCCCTGGGACGCCGGCTCGGCGCGGCTGCTCGCGGGGCTCGGCTTCGAGGCATTGGCGACCTCGAGCGGTGCCGAGGCGGGCGTGCTCGGCCGCCGCGACGGCGCGGTAACGCGCGAGGAGGCCTTGGCCCATGCGCGCGCTATCGTCGAGGCGACGGATTTGCCCGTCTCCGCCGATCTCGAGAAAGGCTTCGGCGACACGCCCGAGGCCGCCGCCGAGACGATCAGGCGCGCGGCGGAGGTCGGGCTAGTCGGCGGCTCGATCGAGGACGCCAGCGGCAATCCGCAGAGGCCGATCTACGATATCGGCCATGCCGCCGAGCGGGTCGCGACCGCCGTCGCGGCCGCGCACAAGCTGTCCTTCCCGTTCACGCTGACGGCCCGCGCCGAGAACCACATCCGCGGCAATCCCGATCTCGACGACACGATCAAGCGCCTGCAAGCTTACGAGAAGGCCGGCGCCGACGTGCTGATGGCGCCGGGCCTGCCGGACCTCGCGGCGGTGCGGAAGGTCTGCGCGTCGCTCTCCAAGCCGTTCAATTTCATGATCGGCATCAAGGGCCGATCCTTCCCGGTCGCCGACCTCGCCGCGGCCGGCGTGCGCCGCATCAGCCTCGCGACGTCGCTCTACCGCGCCGCAATGACCGGATTGCTCGGCGCCGCCCGCGAGGCGAAAGAGAAGGGCACCTTCGGCTACATCGACGCGATCATGGCGACGCCGGAGCTGAACGCGTTCATGAAGGGATAGGCTTTCTCTTCCGTTGCGAGCCTCCTCTTCATCGTCATCGCCGGGCTTGTCCCGGCGATCCACGTTTCGTTTGCTGGAAAGAACACGTGGATGCCGGGCACGGAGGCCGGGCATGACGAAATGGGAGGGTAGGACCGTCAGGCGAGCACCGGATAGCCTGCCTTGACCGCCCGCTCCTCGCTCCCAGGCATGCCCGCATAAGTCTTCGCTTCCGCGGGCACGAAGCCCGCGAGAGCGAGCGGCCGGCACAATTCCGCCGGGGCTCGCGTGAACGTCCGGGTCAATAGCTCTGCCTGATCGCGATCGCTCCCCGGTGCCGCCACCAGGAGCGGGACCGGCCACGGGTCCGTGCTCTCGATGATGCGGGTCTGGCGGGTCATCTCGGGCTCGTAGAGGCGGAGCAGGTCGTGGCAGAGGCTGTCGAGGGGAGCCACGTCGGTGGCGCCGGCGACGAGAGCCTCGAGGGCGCGGCGCGGCGTGAAGACAGGGCCGACGGTCTCGGCGTACAGCGTCGGGCGCTCCGCCGTGCGGTAGCGCAGCAGGTGGTGGCGCACGGCGTTGTAACCGGAATGCGAGCTCGGGATCGTGTAGGCGAGGCGGCGGCCGAAGGTGTCCGCGAGCGTGCGGTAGGGGCTGTCGTTCTTCACGACGAAGTCGGTGAAGTAGACGGGCTTGCCGCCGTAGCGCGGCGCGAGCGGGATCGGCGCCGCCACGGGCACCAGCGGTCGCGGGTCCTTCGCGAACGGCAGGCCGCAGATGAAGGTGGCGGCGAGGTCGGGGCGCGCCCAGAGCTCCTCGAGCTTCGCGGGGAAGGCGTGGTCGATGATCTCGAGCGGCACGCCGCTCTCCGCCCCCACCCATTGGAAGAGACGGCGCCAAGCCGCAGCGGCACCGGGTGCCACGGAGTACATGCGGGCATTGGCGATGCGTGCGGTCATGGCTACTCCGCGAAGACCAGTTGCTGGCCGATTCCCATGCGCCGCGCCTTCTCCAGCATGGCGTGACCCACCGCGACATCGGTGATGCTGAGGCCGCGGTGCCAAAACAGGATGGTCTCGCGGTCGCTCTCGCGGCCGGCCTTCTTGCCGGCGACGATCTCGCCAAGCTCGCCGTGGAGCGTCCGCTCCGAGAGCTTGCCGGCCTCGACGTGGGCGCGGAGGGCGCCGAAGGGCCCCTGGCGGCATTGGCCCCAATCGTCCACCACCAGCTTGTCCATGATGTCCGTGAGCGAGAGCTCGACGGCGCTCATGGTGCCATAGGGCATCACAAGCGCGCCCGGCTTGACCCACTCGGTCTTGAGGAGCGGCGCGGGCTCGACCAGGCGCGAGGCCTCCACCACGATGTCGGCGCCCCGGACGCAGCTCTCCCAATCCTCGGTCACGATCACGGGCTTGCCGAGGTCGCGCGAGAGCCGCTCGCCGAAGGCCTTGCGGCTCTCGGGCCGGCGCGAATGCACGCGAATCTCCTTGAAGCCGAACAGCCGATCCATCAGGCGCACGTTCCAATAGGCCGTGCCGCGGGCACCGATATGGCCGAGCACGGCGCTGTCCTTGCGCGCGAGATATTTCGCGCCGATCGCCGTGACCGCGCCCGTGCGCATGTCCGTGATGTCGCTGGCATCGATCACGGCGACGGGCGTGCCGGTCTTGGGATCGAACAGGTTCAGGAGCGCCATCTCCGAGCGCAGGCCGTACTTGTAGTTATCCACGTAGTCGCTGACGATCTTCACCCCGGCGACGCCGAGCGGTGCCACGTAGCCGCGCAGCACGTTGAAGTGTCCGCGGATGGCCGTGGGATCGGGGACCAGATGGACGCGCGGCTCGATGACGGTCTGGCCGCGGCCCTGGGCGCGGACCACGTCCTCGGTCGCGGTCAGCAGCTCGTCATCGGTGAGCGCGAGCTTCTCGATCTCCGGGCCGCCGAGAAAGGTGATGTCGATCTTGGGCATCGGCGCCCCTTTAACCACGCATTCGCATGCCGTCGGGATCGAAGAGCGGCCTCGGTGCGATGGTTGCCGGGCAACGGTTGCCGATGATTTCCACCTCGAAGCCGTCGGATGCGCCAGCGAGCTCAGCGGGAATGTAGCCAAGGGCCATCGATTTGCCCACGTGGTGCGCGTAACCTCCGGAGGTGATCCAGCCCACGACCTTGCCGTTGTGCCAGACCGGTTCGTCGCCGATGCAATCCGCGTCCGCGGCATCCACCGCAAAAGTTACCAGCCGGCGTTTCGCGCCCGTCTCCTTCTCCCTAAGTGCGGCGTCGCGGCCGATGAAATCGTTCTTGCGCAGATGCACGAAGCGGCCGAGACCGGCCTCGAAGGGCCCGTAGATCGGCCGGTACTCGCGCGCCCAGCTGCCGAAGCTTTTTTCCAGGCGCAACGAGTTCAGCGCCCGCGCGCCAAAGAGGCGCAAACCGAGATCGCGGCCTTTCTCCGTGAGCAAGTCGTAGAGCGCGCGCTGGTAGTCGACGCCGACCCAGATCTCGTAGCCGAGATCGCCGGTGTAGGTGATGCGGCCGACTTTGGCCGGGATCATGCCGAGGTCCATCTCGCGGAAAGTGAGGAAGGGGAAGGCCGCGGTCGAGACGTCGTGATGGGTCAGGCGCTGCAGCAGCTCGCGGGAGCGCGGGCCCGCGATCGAGAAGCCCGTGAGCTCCGAGCGCAAGGGACGGATGGCGACGCCGCGATCCGGCAGCTGCACCTCGAACCAGCGCATATGGTAGTCCTCGGCGATACCGGAGCCGAAGATATAGAAGCGCTCGGGCGCGGCCTTGGCGACCGTGAAGTCGCCGATCAGCTTGCCCTCTGGGTTGAGCATGGGCGTGAGGGCAAGCCGGCCCTGCTCAGGCATGCGTCCCACCAGGAGATGCGAGAGCCACGCTTCGGCGCCGGCGCCGGTCACCTCGTACTTCGCGTAGGTCGAGATCTCCATGAGGCCGACGCCGGTGCGCACCGCATGGCATTCGGCGCCGACTGTCGCGTGCGCGTTCGAGCGGCGGAACGTCACGTCCTCCTCGGGCTTCATGCCGTCCCGCGCGAACCAGAGCGCATGCTCGAGCCCGAAGGACACGCCGAAGACGGCGCCCTCGGCCTTGAGGCGGTCATAGACCGGCGTGGAGCGCAGCGGGCGCGCCGCCGGCAGCTCCTCGTTGGGGAAGCGGATGCTGAAGCGCCGCGAATAGTTCTCGCGCACCTTGGCGTTGGTGTAGGCCATCGTCGCCCAGTCGCCGAAGCGCGAGATGTCCATGGCCCAGACGTCGAAGCCGGGATCGCCGTGGATCATCCAATTCGAGAGCGCCAAGCCCACGCCGCCGCCCTGGCTGAACCCCGCCATGACGGCGCAGGCCGACCAGTAATTCTTGAGGCCGCGCACCGGTCCCACCAGCGGATTGCCGTCGGGGGCGAAGGTGAAGGGACCGTTGACGACCTTCTTGATGCCGGCGCGCCCGATCGGCGGAAAATGCTTGAAGCCCAGCTCGAGCGACGGCGCGATGCGATCGAGGTCGGTCGGCAACAGGGCGTGGGTGAAGTCCCAGGGCGTCGTCCGCTCGGACCACGGCGTCGCCGCCTTCTCATAAGTGCCCATCAGCATGCCGCGCCCTTCCTGGCGCATATAGATCTCGCCCTCAGGATCGACGATGTGCAGCACTTCCTTGGGCGAGGCGACGACCTCGGGAATCTCCTCGGTGATGAGGTAATGGTGCTCCATCGCGAGCACCGGCAGCTCAAGACCGATCATGCGGCCGACCTCGCGAGCCCATAGTCCGGCGGCGTTGACGATGTGCTCGGCGTGGATCGTGCCCTGCTCGGTGACGACGTCCCAGGTGCCGTCAGGCCGGTGCTGCAGGTCGACGACGCGGTTGAAGCGGTAGATCTCGGCGCCCTGGAGGCGCGCTGCCTTGGCATAGGCTTGCGTGACACCCGAAGGGTCGAGGTGGCCCTCGAGCGGATTGTACAGCCCGCCGACGAAATACCTCTTGTCCATCAACGGGAAAAGCTTCGCGGCCTCGTCCGCGGTGACCAGCTCCTGGCCGAGCCCAAGATAACGGCCGCGGCCGCACATCAGCTTGAGCCAATCCATCCGCTCTCTGGTGGCGGCGAGCGAGATGCCCTCGGTGAGGTGGACGCCGCAGGATTGGCCGGAGATCTCCTCGATCTCCTTGTAGAGGTTGATCGTGTATTGCTGGAGCTTGGCGACGTTGGGGTCGCTGTTGATGGTGTGCATGCCGCCCGCTGCGTGCCAGGTGGAGCCCGAGGTGAGCTCGTCGCGCTCCACCAGGACGACATCGCGCCAGCCGGCCTTGGTGAGGTGATAGAGCACGCTGCAGCCGACCACGCCGCCGCCGATCACCGCCACCTGTGCTTGAGATTTCATCGCCTGCCCGGTCCCTCCGCCGATTTCCCGGGCGATCATATGTCAGAAGCGCGCGGTGCGCATCGCTTGGGTCGGGTATCCGGCGCCCCGAAACTTGCGCTGCCCCTGAGTTGGGGTTAGCGTTCATTTGAATTGGCGCGTCGCGTCCATGGCGCAAACTGCGACCGCAGCCCGATAAACAAGCCGACAGAGGAGGAGCAGTCATGATACCGAGAAAACCCAGGGATTCCGATCATCCGAAGGTCCACGAGGCGTTCCGCCTCATGAAGAGCGGGCGCATGGACCGGCGCGAGTTCATCCGTGTCGCGGCGCTGCTCGGCACGTCCGCGACGGCGGCCTATGCGCTCGCGGGTCTGCCCGAGCCGGCTTTCGCCGCTGGCAACATGCCGTTCCCCGCCGACGATCCCAAGGCGAAGGCGGGCGGCATCCTCAAGATCGCGATGGAAGTCCAGAAGATGGAGGACCCGGCGACCTATTCGTGGGTCCCGATGTCTAACCAGACGCGGCACACGCTCGAATACCTGGTGATGACGGGGCCCGACAACGTGACCCGCCCGATGCTCGCTGAGAGCTGGACAGCGGCGGAGGACCTCAAGACCTGGACCTTCAACCTGCGCAAGGGCGTGATGTGGCACAACGGCGAGGAGTTCACCGCCGATCACGTCAAGTGGAACGTCGAGCGCTGGCTCGACCCGAAGACCGCCTCGTCGAACGTCGGCCTGTCTGTGTTCTCGGCCATGGTCGACGTGACCGACGAGAAGGACGCCAAGGGCAAGCCCATCAAACGGATGAGCAAGGGCGCTATCGAGGTCGTCGACAAGCACACGATCCGGTTCCACCTCAATAAGCCGGTGCTGTCGGCGCCCGAGGATTGCTACAACTATCCGACGGCGATCGCCCATCCATCGTTCAAACCGCCGCTCTCCGACAATATCATCGGCACCGGGCCGTTCGAGCTCGCGATGCTCAAGGTCGGAGACCGCTGCATCTTGAAGCGCGTCGCCAAGACCAAGGACGGGAAGGATTTCAACTACTGGGGCGGAAAGGTCTATCTCGACGAGATCCACTACTACAACTTCGAGACTTCCAACCAGCTTCCCGCCTTCGCGTCGGGCGACGTCGACGGCGTGTATCAATTCTCCGTCGAGCAGCTCGACTTGGCGAAGTCGCTCCCCGGCGCCATCCACATAGCGCGGACGGCGCAGACCATCGCCTGCCGCATGCAGGTCGATCAGAAGCCGTTCACGGACAAGAGGGTGCGACAGGCCGTCCTCAAATCCGTCGACAACGAGGCGGTGAAGAAGCTCGTCTACCCGGAGGGCGGCGACGTCGGCGAGGACCACCACGTGGCGCCTGTCCACCCCGACTTCGCGTCGCTGCCGCCGATCAAGCGGGATGTTGCGGCGGCGAAGCAGCTGCTCAAGGAGGCCGGCTACGAGAACGGCATCGAGCTTACCATCGACGTCGGCAACACCGATGGCACAGAGCAGCAGACCGCCTGCGAGGCCATGCGCGACCAGATGAAGGAGGCCGGGATCACGCTCAAGATCAACATCCTGCCATCCGCAAAGTTCTGGGAGATCTGGGACAAGACGCTATTCGGCTGCACGGCCTGGACGCACCGTCCGCTCGGCACCATGGCGATGTCGCTCGCCTACCGGACCGGCGTGCCCTGGAACGAGAGCCATTATGCGAACCCCGAGTTCGACAAGGCGCTCGACGCCGCCGAGGCGACGCTCGAAGTCAACGAGCGCAAGCCGAAGCTGATGAAGGCCGCGAAGATCTTGCAGGACGACGCAGTGATGATCATGCCGTACTTCCGGCCGATCTATACGATCGTCGGCAAGAGCGTCCAGGGCTACGACGGTCACCCGACCCAGTACCATCAGTTCAACAAGGTCTGGAAGGCCTGACCATGCCCTGACGTCGGGCCCGGGAGGACCGCTCCCGGGCCTGACGTTCGTCATCGAAACAGTCCCCGAAGCCCACCTATGCTCAAGCTCATCGGCAACCGCCTGCTCCAGATGCTGCTCATCATGGCGGTGGTTTCGCTGGTGATCTTCGCCATTTTCGATAGCGACAAGTTCAAGAAGCAGATTGCAGTCGCCGAACTCGGCGGCTTCGCCGTCTCGGCGCTGTCGGACCAGGACTATGAGGCCTGGCTCGACCGCAAGGGCCTGAACGTGCCGTTCTACGACCGCTACCTCAAATGGGTCGGCGGCGTCGTGACCGGCGATTTCGGCAGATCGTTCGAGAAGGCCGAGCCGGTAAGCCGCCTACTGGGCGAACGCCTGATCAACACGGGGGTATTGGCTTTCTGGGTGTTCGCCCTGATGGTTCCGATCTCCCTGACGCTCGGGATCGTCGCTGGCATGAGAGAGGGAGCGCTGCAGGATCGCGCCGTATCCTTCGTCGCCGTGCTCACGACGTCATTGCCGGAGATCGCGACCGCGATCGTGCTCACCGTGATCTTCGCGCTGGGCCTGCAATGGGTCCCGGCCAACTCCGCCATGGTCAACGGCTGGGATTGGCGCCAGCTCGCGCTCCCCGTGCTGACGCTGGTGCTCTACGATTGTGGTTACGTGACGCGAATGACTCGGGCGTCCATGGCCGAGGTGATGACCTCCCAGTACATCCGCACCGCGGTGCTGAAGGGCCTGCCGCATCGCCGGGTCATCCTGCGTCACGCGCTGCGCAATGCGCTCATCGCTCCCTTCACCATCATCGCGCTGCAGCTCAACTGGATCCTCTCCGGCGTGGTCGTGGTCGAGGTGTTCTTCCAATACGCCGGCTTCGGCAAGCTGCTGCTCGACGCCGCATTGTTCGGCGACGTCTATGTGATCCAGGCGGCGACGCTGGTGGCGGTCTTCGTCGCCGTGGTGTCGCAGATCATCTCGGACGTCGGCTACACCTTCCTGAACCCGCGCATCCGCTTCAGCTGAGGAGAACCCGTTGGCGAGCGTTGAAGTCGTTGCCACCCCGCCCTCGGCTCCGCCAGCCGTCGCTCCAGCTCCGCTCCCGCTGTTGCGGTGGCTGCAGCGGCCGCGTGTGTGCATCGCCCTACTGCTCCTGATGTGGCTGCCGCTCACGGCGTCCGTCATGTTCGGGGGCTATCTCGGCGACGCCTTCAGGACCTGGGTGTTGCTTCCCGCGGTTCCCGCGACGATCCTGCTTTATTTCGTTGCGGTCATGTCGTGGCGTGAATCGACGATTGCCGTCATCGGCGCCAGCCTGGTGTTCTTCTGGCTGATCGTGGCCGTGACCGTGCCATTCCTGCCGCTCGTCGACCCCAACAAGCCGATCGCGCCCTGGACCGGCATCGGCATCGAGAGGAACGGCCACCTCTTCCTGCTCGGCGCGGATTTCAAGGGCCGCGACATGCTGGCCCGCGTGCTCTGGGGCTGCCAGCGCGTGCTGGTGTGGGGAGTCACGGCGACGCTGGTCGCCTACGTCGTCGGCTCGATGCTGGGACTGATGGCGGGCTATCTCGCGAAGTGGTGGGACCAGGTGATCTCGTTCATCGCGAACGTCCTGCTGTCGTTTCCGGTGATGGTGCTGTTCATCCTGATCCTCAATTATCTGGGCGCGAGCGGCTTCAACATCGTGATCGCCGTGACCTTCGCCTCGGCTCCGGCGATCATGCGGATCGTGCGCGGCCTGACCCTCGACACCAAGACCCGCGACTACATCTTCGCCGCGCAGACGCGCGGCGAGCACCCGCTCCGGATCATGATCGTCGAGCTGCTGCCAAACGCGCGCGGACCGATCATCGTCGACGCCTGCCTGCGGCTCGGCTACACCACGGTGGCGATCACCACCCTCACCTTCCTCGGCCTCGGCTTGCAGCCGCCCGACCCCGACTGGGGCCTGATGATCAAGGAGGCGGCGAAGGTCGCAATGCTCTGGAAGTTCTCCTATATGCTGCTGATTCCCGCGCTCTCGGTCTCGAGCCTGATCCTCGGGTTCAACCTGATGGCCGACGGGCTGCGCGAGATGAGCCTCAGGGACTGAGCGGTGGCCGAGCAAACGCCCGTCCTCGAGTGCCGTAACCTCTCGATCTCTTATTACACGCGCGCGGGCGAGGTGCCCGCGGTGGTGGACTTCGACCTGACGCTGATGCCCGGCGAGGCGCACGGCATCGTCGGCGAGTCCGGCTGCGGCAAGTCCACCGTCGCGCTCGCGATCATGAACTACCTCGGCAAGAACGGCGCCATCGTCGGCGGCGAGATTCTGTTCGAGGGCGCGGATATGCGGACCATGACCGAGGAGCAGCTCCGTCAAATCCGCGGCTCCCAGATCGCCATGGTCTACCAGGAGCCCATGGCGTCGCTGAACCCGTCGATGCGTATCGCCGAGCAGCTCGCGGAGGTGCCGCTCTATCACGAGGGCGTCTCGCGCGCCGAGGCCCTCGCGCGCTCCGAGAGGATGCTCGAGCAGGTGCGGATCCCCGATCCCAAGCGGATCATGAATTCCTATCCGCATCAGATATCCGGCGGCCAGCAGCAGCGCGTGGTGATCGCCATGGCGCTGCTGTCGAAGCCCAAGCTGCTGCTGCTCGACGAGCCCACGACCGCGCTCGACGTCACGGTAGAGGCCGGCATCGTCGAGCTCATCAAAGAGATTTCCGCGACCTTCGGGACATCGCTCATCTACATCTCCCACAATCTCGGACTGATCGTGGAGACCTGCAGCCGGGTCACGGTCATGTACTCCGGCGAGGCGGTGGAAAGCGGGGACGTCCGCAGCGTCTTCAACGATATGCGGCATCCCTATACGCGCGGGCTCTTCAACTCGATCCCGCTGCCGGGCGCCGACAAGAACGCGCGGCCGCTGGTCGCGATTCGCGGCCAGCTCCCGCTGCCCCACGCGCGACCCCAGGGCTGCTACTTCGGTCCGCGTTGCGATCACTTCGCCACGGGGATTTGCGACAAGCGGCCGTTGCAAATGCATGTGGTCGAGGACGGCTCGAGCCACGCGGTCCGATGCGAGCGGTTCCGCGAGATCGATTGGGAAGCCGCCAAGCCTCGCCACATCGAGCGCCAGCCCGTGGCGCCCGGCCACATGGTGCTGCACGTCGACGACCTCACGAAACACTATACAGTCGAGAGTCGCGCGGCTTTCCTCGTGGGCTCGAAGAAGACCGTGAAGGCGAACGAGCGGATCACGTTCCGCGCCCACGAGGCCGAGACCATCGCGATCGTCGGCGAATCCGGCTGCGGCAAGTCAACCTTCGCGAAGGTCCTGATGGGCCTCGAGGACGCCACCGGCGGCAAGGTCCAGCTGGGTGACCTCAACCTCGCGAACTTGCCGGTGCAGCAGCGCGACCAGGGCACGATTGCGCGCCTGCAGATGATCTTCCAGAACCCGTTCGACACCCTGAACCCCAGCCACACCGTGGGATCGCAGATCGCGCGGGTGATCCGGAAGTTCGGCAGGGAGCGCGACCGCAAGAAGATCGAGGAGCGGGTTTACGAGCTCTTGGACATCGTCAAGCTGCCGCGCGACTTCGCCAAGCGCCGGCCGCGCCAGCTATCGGGCGGCCAGAAGCAGCGCGTCGGCATTGCCCGCGCCTTCGCCGGCGAGCCCAAGATCGTCGTCGCCGACGAGCCGGTCTCCGCGCTCGACGTCTCGGTGCAGGCGGCGGTGACGGGCTTGCTGATGGACATCCAGCGCGACAACCGGACGACGCTGCTCTTCATCAGCCATGACCTCTCGGTGGTCCGCTATCTCGCGGACCGTGTGGTCGTGATGTATCTCGGCCAGATCATGGAGAAGGGCGCCACCGAGGAGATCTTCTCGCCGCCCTATCATCCCTATACCGAGGCGCTGCTGTCGGCGGTGCCGATCGCCGATACCAGGGTTAAGAAGCGCAAGATCGTGCTGCAGGGCGAGCTCCCCTCACCTTCAAATCCGCCGACGGGTTGCCCCTTCTCGACCCGCTGCCTCTACGTGATCAAGGGGCTCTGCGACACCACGGCGCCGCCGCAGCGCCAGTTTGCGCATCGCCACGTCATCGCCTGTCACCTCGACGAAGCGACGCTCAAGGCGATGAAGCCGGTGATCACGATGGAAGAGGCCGCGAGCCCAGGGCGCACGACGCAAGTCGAAGCCGGCGCGCTGCAGAACTCATCGTGACACCGTCGCCGTGCGTCCCTTGACGCGCTTCGCAGCGAGCGCGTCGAAGGATGCACGATTTCAGGCCGACAGCACCTCCTCGAACGGGAACGTCGAGAGCAGCTTCGATCCCTTGTCGGTGATCAGCACCTGCTGCTCGAGCTTGACGCCCTCGCGGGCGGCTTCCTCGCCGATGTAGCTCTCGACGCAGATGGTCATGCCCGGCATGAGCTCGCCGTCGTAGGCGCTGCGCTCGCGGTCCTGGATGTGCGTGATCTTGGGCCACTCGTCGCAGAGACCGACGCCGTGGGCGACGCAGGAGTAGCGGTTCTTAACGAAAGCGTTCGGGATGCGCCAGGCGAGGTCGCTCGCCTCTCGAAGGTTCATGCCCGGCCGCATCAGCTTGTCGATGTTGTGGTGGATCTGGTCGAGGGCGAGGCCGTAGAGGCGGCGCTGCTCGTCCGTGGGCTTGCCGGGCCCGCAGAAATAGGTGCGGGAGATGTCGGCGCAATAGCCGAAGGGTCCGATCAGGTCCGTATCGAAGCTCACGAGGTCGCCGGGCCGGATCAGCCGATCGCCGCATTCCTGGAACCATGGATTCGTCCGCTCGCCGGACGACAGGATCCGCGTCTCGATCCACTCGCCGCCCAAGCGGATATTGGTCTCGTGCAGGATCGCCCAGAGCTCGTTCTCGGTCATGCCGGGCCGGAGCGCCTCGTGCATGCGCGCCATACCGGCCTCGCAGACCGCCAGCGACTGCACCATGCAGGCGATCTCGTCCTCTGATTTGATGGCGCGCGCCAGCTCGCACGGCTCCTGCCCGTCGAGGATTTGGATGCCGTGGGCCTCGAGGGCGTGGGTCCCCGGCGGGTCGAGCTTGTCGACCGCGAGGCGCTTGTTGCCCTTGCCGTGCACGGCGAGCACGTCGTTGATCTCCGCGGCCCAGGCCTTAGCCTTCTCTTCGAGGCGACTGCCCGCGCTGAAGAAAAAGATCCCGCGCGCCGCCCGCGCTTCCGCGACCGTCTCGAGCCCGGCCGACATGAACTCGCAGTTGTGGAAGTCCCAGAGGATCGCCTTGCCCTCGGCGGGCACGAAGCAGTAGCGCGCCGGCGAGGAGTGCGACGTCCACACCGACATGTTCCGGCTGCCGGTGGCATAGCGGATGTTCATGGGGTCCGTGAGCATCGCCCCAGGACAGTCCAGCCGCTTGAGTTCGGCCTGGAGTCGGCCGAGGCGATAGGCGCGCAGCCGCACCATGTCGATCTGCCGCTCGTTGTCCTTGAGCCCCGCGCTCGCCCAGGCGGGTGCGAGCCGTCGTTCCTGCATGTCGTTCATCGGATGATCCCCCTCAACCCCTGAGCTGTTTCGCGAATTGCCTGTTGCGCGCATGCAGCCCCTTCACTGAGCCAAACACGTAGTGCTTCGACATGTCGGGAGAATATTTGCTCGCGGGGGGATGCCGGCCGAGGGCCTCCGCGAGCGCGCGGATGTGATGGGGCCCGGCGCCGCAGCAGACGCCGAGGTAGTTTACGCCCATTGCTTGGGCAGCCTTGCCGAACTCCGCGATCTCGTAGCGGTTGCAGGTGAACGGATCGAGGGCCACGGGGAATGGACGATCCTCCGGGATGCAATCGCAGGCCTTGTCGTGGAGCGACTGGAAGGTCGGCTCCTTCGGCGTGGTCCGATAGGGCACCGGCAGCCCCGCCACGTGGCAGCGGACCGCGCGGCGGATGCGCTTCAACAGCGGCATCATGGTGCGCGGCCCGCGCGAGCAGTTGAGGCCGACCACGTCGGCGCCGCCATCCTCAAGACGCTTCATGGCGTCGACAGGGTCCGAGCCCTCGCGCGTCTTTCCGTCAGTCAGGATCGCCATGGTGATCACCGCCGGCCGCTGCGCGGCCTTGATCGCCTCCAGCGCGATCAGCGCCTCGCCGCCATGGGAATAGGTCTCGCCGATAATGAAATCGGCGCCGGCGTCCACCGCCCAGCCGATCTGCTCGTCGAACATCTTTCGCGACGCCCTGTGGGTCGCCGTGTCATCGGGCAAGTAGGTGGTCGTGTTGCAAATATTGCCGGCGAGCAGCGTGCCGGTGGCCTTCGCGACCTTCTTGGCGATCTTGAGCGCGGCGCGGTTCATGGGCGCAAGGTCCTTTTCGCGCCCGATCAGCCTCAGCTTCGCGCGGTGGCCGTAGTAGGTGAAGGCCTCGACCACGTCGGAACCAGCGCGCACGAACTCCGTGTGGAGCTGCTCGACGAGCTCGGGATGCTCCAGCACCACCTCGGGCACGAAGGCGCCGGCCTGCAGATAGCCGCGGCGCTCGAACTCGAACAGATAGCCCTCGGCGCAAATCACCGCGCCCCTGTCGAGCCGCCGCAGCAGCTCCGGCTTCGACGCCGATTTCCCGATCGAGCGACCGCCCGCCTTCATCGTCTGTTCCCCTTCCGCCGTTGAAGCTTGTGCGCCACAGCAAATACCAAGACTGCGCCTGCCGCAACCGCGCGGGGATGTGATTCCGCGCCTGCTTGTGCCACGCCGGATTCGATGCTGATATCGACGGGAGGGCACTGGGGCGGAGGCAGATCATGGGGCGGATTCCTGCAAGGCGCGTGCTGGCGGTGGCGCTCGTGCTGCTGACGGCAAGCGTCTCGGCGGAGGCGAAGAGCCTGCGCCTCAACATCACCGCCGATCCCTCGCAGATGGACCCGATCACGGAGTCCGAGCTGATTGCCGGCGACATCATCCGGAACATGTATGAGGACCTCGCCGGCATCGACAAAGACGGGAAGGTGATCCCGGTCCTTGCAACGGAATGGCAGGCCATCGACGGCGGCAAGACCTGGCGCTTCAAGCTGCGCACGGGCGTCAAGTTCCATTCCGGGCGCGAGATGAAGGCGTCGGACGTCAAGCGCTCCTTCGAGGCGCTGCTGACGCCGGCCCTCAAGCCCGGTGCGAGTCAGGTCTATCTCAGGGACGTCACCGGCGCGCAGGACATGCTCGACGGCAAGGCGACGGCGCTCGCGGGCGTGAAGGTGGTGGACGACGCCACCGTCGAAATCACTTTCAACAAGTCCGACGTGCTCTTTCCGATCTATCCCGTGCGCATCTTCGACACGGATGTGCTGGCGCACGGCGCCGACTGGTTCCTCAAGGAATCCGCGGGCACCGGTCCGTTCCAGTTCGTGGAGTGGAAGCGCGGCTCGGAGGTGCGCGTGAAAGCATTCCCGGGCTACTGGGACGGCGCGCCGAAGATCGACGAGGTCGTTTTCATGGTGGTGCCGAATATCGAGACCTCGCTCTCGCTCTACGAGACCAAGGGGCTCGATCTCGTCGAGGTGCCGCCGAGCGGGACCCGCGCCGTGCTCAAGGACCAGCGCTACCAGGGCCAGACGATTCAGGTGCCGGCGGCGCAGGTCACTTACCTCGGCATGAACCAGAACCTCTATGCGCCCTTCAAGGACAAACGGGTGCGGGAGGCGATCAGTTTGGCGGTCGACCGCGACGGCTTCGTCAAGGGGGTCCTGGGCGGCGCGGGCCTGCCGCTCTATGGCTCGATCACGCCCGGCGTCGCCGGCTACGCGCCGGTGGCCAAGATCGCCTACGATCCCGACCGCGCCAAGAAGCTCCTCGCCGAGGCCGGTTTTCCCGACGGCAAGGGACTGCCGCCGATCGACATCCAGGCAACCCCTGTGCAGAAGGACGACCTCGCCTACTTTGCCGACCAGTTCAAGAGGGTGCTGGGCATGGAGGTCAATGTGAAGGTCGTGGAGCGCGCGACCCACATCAAGCAGATGAATGCCGGCGAGGTTGCGTTCTTCCCCTGGGGCTGGACCGCCGACTTTCCAGACGCGCTCTATTTCCTGTCGCAGCTCTGGGATTCGCGAAGTCCCTACAATCGCGTCAAGTGGAAGAACGCCGACTACGACAAGCTGATCGACCAGGCGCAAGGCGAGCCCAACGCCGAGGCGCGCTATAAGATCTACGCGCAGGCCGAGAAGATCATCCTCGACGAAGTCGGCATGGCGCCGCTCTACGTCCGCACGCAGATCTGGCTCAAGCAGCCCGCCGTCAAGAACATCTACCTGACGCCGTTCCGCATGCTCCCCTACGCGAAGGTGGAGATGGAATGACGGGCATGGTGCCCTAGCACCCTTGTTCGCGTATATCGCACGGCGATTTGCCGAGCTCGTCTTCGTCCTTGCGGCGGTCCTGGTCCTCGCCTTCGCGGCGAGCCGGCTCATGCCCGGGGATCCGATCGGGGCGATGCTGAGCGACCGCTCGGGAGATGCGGCGCTGGAGCAGCGATTACGAGCGGAGTATGGCCTCGATGCGCCAGTCCTCCAGCAGTTTGCAACCTATGTGCGCGAGGTGGCGCGCGGCGAGTTCGGTCTCTCCTATCGGTTCGTTGGCGTGCCCGTGGTGGACGTGCTGGGCGACAGCCTCCGGATCAGCCCGCTGCTGGCGCTCGCGGCGCTGACGATCGCGGTACCGCTCGGCGTGGCGGCCGGCGCATTCGCGGCGCTCCGCCACAACCGCTGGGCGGATACGTCGATCATGAGCGTGATGATCGCGGGCATCTCGGTGCCTAACTTCGCGAGCGCGGCGTTCCTCGTCTATCTGCTCGCCGTGCGCCTCAACGCCTTGCCGGTGGCGGGCTGGGGCACGGCGCGGCAGGCGGTGTTGCCGGTCATCGTGCTGGCGCTGCAGCCGACGGCCTACATCGCGCGGCTCGCTCGCACCTTCATGCTGGAGGTGCTGGCGCAGGATTACATCCGTACCGCGCGCGCCAAGGGCATGCGCGAACGGATCGTGATCATGCGGCACGCGCTGCCGAACATCCTGGTGCCTCTGCTCACCACCATCGGTATCATCTTCGGCTCGCTGCTCACCGCCACCTTCGTGGTCGAGACCATCTTCAACATTCCCGGCCTCGGCCGGCAGGCGATCCAGGCAATCTTCGCCCGCGACTACCCCGTCACCATCGCGGTGCTGCTGCTGTTCACCTTTTTCTATGCCGGCATCAATCTCGTGGTCGACCTGCTCTATGGCGTGATCGATCCGCGCATCCGGCTGGAAAGCCGCCGATGAGCATGATCGATACCGTCCCCGAGCAGGAGCACGGCGAGTTCCGTCGCCGGTTCGCGCACAACCGCAACGCGGTGATCGGTGGCGTCCTCGTGGCCATCGCGGTGTTCGTAGCGCTGTTCGCGACCACGCTGGCCCCGCATTCCTACACCGAGACCAACATGCTCCTGGTCTGGGACGAGCCCGACGCGGAGCACTGGCTGGGCCTCGATTCCCTGGGCCGGGACATCCTGAGCCGAATCCTCGTGGGCGCACGCGTCTCGCTCGGAGTCGCCGCGTCCGTGCTGACCCTCACGCTTGCGTTCGGAACCGCGGTGGGCATGGCCGCCGCCTATTTCGGCGGCTGGGTCGACACCATCGCCATGCGCGCCGTCGACATCATCCTGGCCTTCCCCGAGCTCATCTTTGCGATCCTGCTGGCGGCCGTATTGGGTCCGGGAATCATCACCGTCGTGCTGGCGCTCTCGATCACGTGGTGGCCGGGCGTCGCGCGTCTCGCGCGCTCGCTGGTCCTGGGCTTGCGGCACGAGGCCTTCGTCGAGGCGGCGGTCGCCAGCGGCACCCGGCCCGTGGCGATCATGCTGCGGCACCTCCTGCCGAATATCGTGGCCCCCTTGATCGTGCGCGCCTCGATCGGGGTCGGGTTCATCATCACGGCCGAGGCGACGCTGAGCTTCCTCGGCCTCGGCGTGCAGGAGCCGACGCCGAGCTGGGGCGGCATGATCCGGGACGGGCTCACGGTCCTGCGCACCGATCCCTATCTCGCGATCGCCACCAGCGCCGTGCTCGGCGCCACCATTCTCGGCTTCAATCTGTTGGGCGACGGGCTCCGCGACCTGTTGGATCCCCGGGCGAGGGACCGGTGAGTCTGCTCGTGGTCGAGGACCTCGCGGTCTCCTTCGCGCGCTCGGGCCGGCGCGTGCAGGTGCTGGACGGAGTCTCCTTCACGATCGAGCCCGGCGAGATCCTGGGCGTGGTCGGCGAAAGCGGATCGGGCAAGACCGTCACCGCGCTCAGTGTCGCGCGGCTCCTCGGCGAGCAGGGTGCGATCGACCGCGGGCGGATCACGCTCGGCGGCCGTGACCTGACGGCGCTCTCGGTGGACGAGATGACGAAGGTGCGTGGCCAGGACCTCGCCATGATCTTCCAGGAGCCCATGACCTCGCTCAACCCGCTGCTGAAGGTGGGCTTCCAGGTGGCGGAGGTCCTGATGGAGCATCTCGGCCTCGATCGTCCCCGGGCGATGCGTCGGGCCATCGATCTGCTCGACCAGGTCGGCATCGCGGACCCGGAGCGGCGCGCCGAGGCCTATCCGCATCAGCTCTCCGGTGGCATGCGGCAGCGCGTGATGATCGCCATGGCGCTCGCGTGCGAACCGAAGCTGCTGATCGCCGACGAGCCGACCACTGCGCTCGACGTCACCATTCAGGCGCAAATCCTGGCGCTGCTGCGCGCGCTGCGCGATCGGACGGGTGCCGCCATCCTTCTGATCACGCACGACCTCGGCGTGATCGCGGAGACCGTCGACCGCGCGCTGGTGATGTACGCCGGCGAGATCGTCGAGGAGGCGCCGGTCGACCGGCTGTTCGCGGCGCCCGCGCACCCCTATACGCGGCTGCTGTTGCGCTCGATCCCCTCGGTCGAGACCAAGCGCCCCAGCCTCGACGCCATCGCCGGGACACCGCCCTCGCCCACACGATTTCCGAGCGGGTGCCGGTTCCACCCACGCTGTCCGCTCAGAACCGCCACCTGCGCGGAGAAGTCGCCGCTGCGTGAGCCGGCCTCGGGGGGTGGTATGGTGCGCTGCTGGCGAACGGCCGATGTCCGGCAGATCGAGGTCGAGGCGCGCGTGTCATGAGCCCGGCACTCCTGGAGCTCGATCGGGTCACCCGCGATTTCATCGCGGGCGGATCGACGCTGATGGGTGGCCGCGCTCGTTTGCGTGCCGTCGACGCCGTGACGCTCTCCTTGCGGCCCGCAGAGACCCTGGGCCTCGTGGGCGAGAGCGGCTGCGGCAAGACCACGCTCGCGCGCCTCGCGCTGAGACTGCTCGAGCCCAGCGATGGGCACATTCGGTTCGAGGGTCGCGATATCGGCCACCTCCGGGAACGTGACCTGCGGCCGCTCCGGCGAGAGTTCCAAGCGGTTTTCCAGGACCCGTTCTCCTCGCTCAATCCGCGCATGCGCGTGGGCGAGATCGTGGCGGAGCCGCTGCGGAACTTCGGCACCGGCGCGTCGGAGCGGCGCCGCCAAGCCGCGGCGCTCCTGGAGATCGTCGGCCTGCCCGCCGACGCCGCCCGCCGCTATCCCCACGCCTTCAGCGGCGGCCAGCGCCAGCGCATCGGCATCGCCCGCGCGCTGGCGCTCAAACCCAAGCTCGTGGTCTGCGACGAGGCGGTGTCGGCGCTCGATGTATCCGTCCAGGCACAGATCCTGAATCTGCTGGCGGACCTTCAGCGTCGGCTCGGCCTCGCGCTGCTGTTCATCTCGCACAACCTCGCGGTGGTGCGCCATGTGAGCCACCGCGTCGCGGTCATGTACCTGGGGCGGTTGATCGAACTCGCGGACGAAGCCGCAATCTTCGCGCGGCCCCTGCATCCTTATACCCAGGCCCTGCTCGCCGCCGTGCCTCAGCCCGACCCGGGGCGACGCTCCCGGCGCGTGGCAGCGCCGGGCGAGGTCCCGAGCCCTATTAATCCTCCCGCGGGCTGCCATTTCCACCCGCGATGCCCGCGCGCGGCCGCGGAATGCCGGGCGACCGTGCCCGAGTTCCGCGAAGCCGAGCCGGGCCGCTGGGTGCGCTGTCATTTCCCTGGTTGAGGCCACGCCATGATCGTCGAGCGAACGCACTACTACGCGAAACCGGGTCTCGCCGAGCAGGTCCTGGCGACGCGTCGGCGCGCTTGTCTTGTGCGCATCGCAGCTGGCCTGCCGGCCGGCAGAATCCGGGCGAAGGCGAGTGGAGACGGGCCGGACGTGACCTGGGAATGCGACTTTGCAAGCGAAGCCGAGCAGGCGGCAGATCTAGCCGCGCGGGCTGCCAGCGCCGACTTCGAGGCCGTGCGCGCCGATATGCGCGCCGCCGTCGCACGCTTCGAGCGCTGCGTCGAGCGCGGCGCCGGCATGGGCGAGACGCATTGGAGTGGCGACCACGACCTGGTCGATCTCGCGATCGTGCCGGAGGAAATCCGATTCCGTAGCGGCGAGCTGGAGCTCGTGGGCTATCTCTATCGGCCGCCAGGGCCCGGCCCATTCCCCTGCATGATCACCAACCACGGCAGCGGCATCACGCAGGATACCCAAGACGTTTGCCGGCCGGGCACTGCGGCGCTGCTTATGAGTTGGGGCATCGCGTCCTTCCTGCCGCACCGCCGGGGCTATGGCAATTCGCCGGGCACGCCCTGGCGCACGGAGGCGAGCGCCGAGTTCGGCACGCCCGAGTACGATGCGCAGCTGGTGCGCCGGCTCGACCGCGAGGCCGACGATGTCGTGGCGGCGCTGCACATGTTGCTGACGCATCCCGACATCGTGCCCGAGCACATCGGCGTCATGGGGAGCTCCTTCGGCGGGGTTACGACGCTGCTCTCCGTGGCGAAATCCGACCGCTTCCGGTGCGCCGTCGAATTCGCGGGCGCGGCGATGAACTGGGAGCGCACACCCACGCTACGTGCGACCATGTTGGCGGCGGCGAAAGCCCTGAGCCATCCGATCTTCTTCATCCAAGCCGCGAACGACTACAGCATCGGGCCGACGCTGGCGCTCGCGGAGTCACTCGAAGGTAGCGGCAAGGTGGTGGAGTCGAAGATCTATCCGCAATGGGGGCTCACGCGCGAGGAGGGTCACCTGTTCGAGAGTCGGGGCCAGATGATCTGGGGCGCGGACGTGCGTCGCTTCCTGGAGCGCTGGCTATGAGTGGCGCCTGGATCGAGGATCTGACTTGGCCCGAGGTCGACGCGCGCCTCAAGGCGGGCGCGCTTGTCCTGGTACCCATCGGCGCCATCGCCAAGGAGCACGGCCACCACCTTCCCATGAAGACCGATTGGCTGGTGGCGCGGGAGCTCGCGATCCGCGTCGCGGCGGCCCTACCAGTGCTGGTGGCGCCGATCGTGTCACAGGGGTACTACCCCGCCTTTACCCGCTATCCCGGCAGCCAGCACCTCTCCGCCGAGACATTCGCCGCGGTGATGCGAGAGCTGCTCGCAAAGCTGATCGCCGACGGCGCGCAACGCGTCGCCGTGATCAACGCCGGCGTCTCGACGGAAGAGCCGCTGCAGATCGTCGTGCGCGACCTCTTGGCGTCGACTGGCGTGCGCATCGCCGTGGCGGACATCCGCCAGCTCGGCAGAGCAGTGCATGCCAGCGGCAGTCAGAAGCTCGGCGGCCACGGCGATGAGTGGGAGACCTCGACGATCCTCGCGATCGAGCCTGGCCTAGTGCGCATGGACCGCGCCGTCGAGGACTATGGGCATTTGCTTGGCGAGCCCAAGACCGTGTTCCGGCGCCCGACCCGCTTCAGCGGCGACCCCGCTGATGGCCGCGACTACAGCCGCACCGGCGTGCGCGGCGACCCCACGCTGGCCACCGCCGAGAAGGGCCGCGCTCTCCTCGCGGAGATGGCGCGTGAGCTGATCGAGGGTCTAGTCGTGCTCTACCCCGACCTCGGGGCCTGACCGCATGCCGCGCCTCGCCTTGCCGCAGAGTTGGGACGAAGAGACCGACGTCGTCGTGGTCGGATGCGGATATGCGGGCGCAGTCGCCGCGATCAGCGCACACGACTCCGGCACGCGGGTGACCTTGATCGAGAAGATGCGGGAGCCCGGCGGCATCTCCGTCTGCTCCGCGGGTGGCGTGCGCGTCGCCGACGATGCGGAAGTGGCGGTCTCCTATCTGAGCGCGACCAACGGTGCGACGGCCCCCGAGGCTGTTCTGCGCACGCTCGCGGGCGGGATGACCGAGGTCGAAACGCTGGTGCGAGCCCTTGGCCGGGAAAGCCGCGCCGTGATTTCTCGCCGCACGGCGGCCGGCAACTACCCCTTCGCGGGCCATCGCACTTTCGGGTTCGTCTATGTCGACGACATCCCTGGCGTCGATCCAGCCCGCATCTATCCGCACGTGCGCGGATCGCGCGCGGGCGCATTGCTGTTCCACGTGCTGCACGACAACCTTCGCCTGCGTCGGATCGATATTCGCAGTGAGACCCCGGCCCGCCGGCTCTTCGCGGACGCCGCAGGTATCGTTCGTGGCGTGCAAATCGAGACGGGCGGGCACTTGCGCACGATCCGCGCGCGGCGCGGCGTGATCCTCGCCTGCGGGGGCTTCGAGGCCGGCCACGATATGCAGGCTCAGTTCTGGCAGGGCAAGCCCGTGCTCTCGGCCGCAGTACAGGGAAATACCGGCGACGGCATCCGGATGGCACAGGAACTCGGCGCCGATCTCTGGCATATGTGGCATTACCACGGCTCCTACGGGTTTCGGCATCCCGATCCCGCCTACCCCTACGGCATCCGCACCAAGCGCTTGCCCGATTGGCTGCCAGGCGAGGGACCGCGCGGCGACGTCGTGATGACGTGGATCGTGGTGGATCGCGAGGGGCGGCGCTTCATGAACGAGTATCCGCCCTACCTGCAAGACACCGGCGCGCGGCCGCTCGAGCCCTACGATGCCGACCGCCAACGATACGGACGGATTCCCTGCTGGTTGATCACCGACGAGGCCGGACGCAAGCGTTATTCGCTGGGGCGGCCGACCTACAACGATTCCGCCATGAGCTTCGATTGGAGCGCCGACAATTCCGCGGAGATCGAGCTCGGCCTCGTCCGTCGCGCCGCTGATATCGCGGAACTCGCGCGGTCGATCGACGTGGACGCGAGCATCCTCGCCGATACCATTACGCGCTGGAACCGGACTTGCGCCGACAGGCACGACGCGGCGTTCGGCCGCCCGCCCAGCAGCATGATGGCGATCGCCGAGCCGCCCTTTTACGTGGCGCAGCTCTGGCCCATTGTGTCGAACACCCAGGGCGGCCCGCGCCACGACGAGCACCAGCGCGTCATCGACGCCTTCGGCGCGCCGATCCCGCGCCTCTACGCCGCCGGCGAGCTCGGCAGCGCCTTCGGGCACCTCTATATGTCGGGCGGCAACCTCGCGGAATGCTTCATCGGCGGGCGCATCGCCGGACGCGCAGCCGCTGCGGAAGACCCGCAATGATTGTCGGAGAATTCGCATGAAAGCCGTGGTCTTCCACGCGCACGGTCCACTCGAGAACGTCCATGTCGAAGACTATCCGACGCCGGAGCCTGGGGCCGGCGAATGCCTGATCCGCGTCAAGGCCGTCAGCCTCAATGGCTTCGACCCCATGATCCTCAGGGGCATTCCCGGTCTGCGCACGCCGATGCCGATGATTCCCGGCGCTGACGTGTCTGGCGAGATCGTGGAGCTCGGTTCCGAGGTCGATCGCGCGCGCTGGAAAGTCGGCGACCGCGTCGCCGTCATTCCGAACCGCAAGCCCGGCATGATGGGTGAGACGCTGCGCGGCGGCGCCTGTGAGTTCATCACGGTGGCACCCGAGTGGCTACTGCCGGTCCCGGACAAGGTGACCCACGTGCAGGCGGCATGCCTGCCCACCGCCTACGGCGCGGCGATCCGCATGATGTACACGCGCGGCCAGGTGCAAGCCGGCGAGAAGGTGCTGATTCTCGGCGCCAGCGGCGGCGTCGGCACCTGCTGCGTGCAGCTCGCCAAGCTTGCGGGCTGCCACGTGGTGGCGGTCACCAGTTCGGGCGACAAGGCCGAGAAACTGAAGGCGCTCGGCGCCGACCAAGTGATCGACACCTCGCGGGAGAGTTACGTCGAGGCGGTGATCAAGACCTACGGCAAGCCGCGGACCTACGAGGGCGGCGGCGGGGTCGACGTGGTCGTGAACTACAGCGGCGGCGCATCGTGGGCCGAATGCTTCCGCACCTTGCGCTTGCGCGGGCGGCTCCTGACCTGCGGCGCCACCGGGGGCTACGACCCCAAGACCGACATTCGCTACATCTGGTCGTTCGAGTTCACCATCATCGGCTCGAACGGCTGGACCCGCGAGGACCACGCGACACTCCTCGACATGATCGCCGGCGGGCGCCTCAAGCCGGTGATCCACTCGGAGCTGCCGTTGTCGCGGATTCGCGAGGGCTATCAGGACCTGATCGACCGCCGCGCCTTCGGGAAGATCGTGCTGATCCCCTGAGCGTCGCGCTTGGACAAATCGACGGCAACTTGCAAGACTGAGGGCCTCTCGAGAGGTGAGACATGACGGACCGGCGGCGCGACAATCTCGGGTATTTCTTCAGCGACGCCGTCCCGCGCTTCCCCGGCAAGACGGCGATCATCGACCTTTCGGGCACGTCGCCGCGCGAGGTCACCTACCGCGAGCTCGATGCGCGGCACGACCGCATGGCGGCACTGTTGACGGCGCGAGGCCTCAAACCCGGCCACCGTTTCGCTATGGCGGTCGGCAACCGCTTCGAGTTCGTCGAGATCATGTATGGCGCCATGCGCGCCGGCATCGTGCCGGTACCGCTCAATACCCGCCTCGGTGCCGACACGCTCGACTACATCATCCGCAACGCCGGTTGCGTCGCCGCCGTGGTCGAGCCTGCGGCGAGCGCCGCGATGCTCAGCGTGGTCGACAAGATCGGCTTGCCCACCAAGATCGCGCTCGATCCCGCGCCGGCGGGCTGGGAGCGCTACGAGTCCGCACTGCAATCGATGACACCGCGCTTCGATCCGCCGGCACTATCGCCCGATCATATGTCCTTCCTACCCTACACCTCCGGCTCGACCGGGCGGCCAAAGGGTGTGGTGCTCACGCATTGCGGCCAGCTCTGGTGGATCCGCTGCGTCAACAAATATTGGCCCTCGACCTCCGAGGACCGGGCGCTCGCAGCGGTCCCGCTCTATCACAAGAATGCGATGGCGGGCGCTGTGAAGCCGATGCTGCCGGTAGGCGGCTCCGTGGTGATCCTGCCCAATTTCGAGCCACGGCGGTTCCTGCAGGTGCTGTCGCAGTACCGCTGCACCGTCGCCGGCGGCGTGCCCGCTGTCTTCACGCTCCTCTTGCAGCAGAAGGACCTGATCGAGAGCCTCGACTTCTCCGCCTTGAAGGGGCTGAAGATCGGGTCGGCGCCGGTCCAGGAAGAGCTGATGGCCGCGGTACAGAAGACCTTCAAGGTGCCGGTGGGCGAGAGCTATGGGCTGACCGAGGGCGGCCCGGTGATGATCGGCCCGCCGCTCGACGGCCGCAAGGCGCCGTTCGGCAGCTGCGGCGTCGCCTGGCCCGAAGGCGAGGTCAAGATCGTCGACAGCAAGGGCAAGGACAGCGACTGCGGCGAGCTCTGGGTCAAGAACCCCGGCGTGACGCCCGGCTATTACCAGCTACCGGAGGTGAACCGGCAGCGGCTGGTGGACGGTTGGCTCCGCACCGGCGACCTCTTCAGCCGCGACAAGGACGGCTTCTATTTCTTCCGCGGCCGCACCGACGACATGTTCAAGAGCGGCGGCGAGAGCGTCTATCCAAAGGAAGTCGAGAATCTGCTACTGACGCACCCGGACGTGGCCGACGTCTCCGTCGTGCCGCTGACGCACCCTACCAAGGGCGAGGTGCCCGTGGCGATGGTAGTGCTCGCGAGGCGTGCGGCCGCGACCGTCGAGGAACTCAAGACTTTCTGCCTCAAGAACGGCCCCGCCTATGCGCATCCGCGGCGCATCCTCCTGGTGCCGGAGCTGCCGCTCAACGGTGCTGCCAAGACCGATCGGATCGAGGTGAAGCGGCGGCTGGTGGCGGAGTTCGGCGCCGAGATCGGGAGCGCCGCATGAACTCCGACGACGGGCTTTTCCTCGATCACGTCGCCGTGGTCGTGCCCGATCTTGCACGCGCTGCGAAGACCTACGAGCGGCTGGGTTTTCGGTTGACGCCGCAGAGCTCACACAAGGGTCCGGTCAAACCGGGCGGCCTGCTCGAGCCTTACGGCAGCGGCAATCACTGCGCGATGTTTTCAAAGGGATATCTGGAGATCCTCGGGATCACAGATCCTAGCCGCTATACCGGCGAGGTCACGCCGCTGCTCCAGAGATACGCCGGGCTGCATCTCATCGCGCTGGGCTGCCAAGATGCGCGGCGGGCGGCGCGCGATCTCGGCAGCCGGCTCGGGGCCGAGCTCAGTTTGCGCGAGCTCGGCCGCGACGTGCCTCAAGCCGGCGGCGGTACCAAGTCGGCGCTGTTCCGCATCGTGGGATTGCCGGCCGGAACATTCACGGAAGCGAAGCTCTTCCTGATCGAGCAGGTGACGCCCGACGTGCTCTGGCAGCCGGCGCTGCTCGACCAGCCGAATGGAGTCGTGGGCCTGGCGGGCGCGGTGCTCTGCGTGGCTTCGCCCGCAGAGACGCGACAACGATTGGCTCGCATCACCGGGCGGGAAGACATCGGCCTCGCTCGCGGCACGCTTGAGGTCGTCGATCGGGCGGCGATCTCGACGCGCTACGGTATCGAGCCGGCTGCGCTTCCCATGGTGGCCACGGTACGATTCACCGTGAGCGACGTTGCAGCAACCGCGCGCTGCCTTCGAAGTCAAGCGGTCCGTTTCCAGGAACTCGACGGACGGATCTGGGTAGAACCCGAGGTCGCGGAGGGAGCGATCGTCGAGTTCGCGCCGGGAAGGCGCTGAGCCGACATGGCCGAGCCCCTGACCCTCGAGCGCCTGCAGCGGTACCTCGACAATTCGCCGTTCATCGCCTTCATGCGCATGCGCGCGAAGGCGGTCGAGCCAGAGAAAGAGACAGTGATCTTGGAGATGCCCATGCGGCCGGAGTTCGAGCGCGGCAAGGGCACCGGTCAGTACCACGGCGGCGTCATCGCCACCTTCATCGACGTCGCCGGCGATTTCGCGGTGGCGCTGGTGGTCGGCGGACCGGTGCCGACCATCAACTTGCGCGTCGACTATCTCAGGCCGGCGACGCAGACCAATCTCACGGCGACGGCGCGCGTGCGCCGCGCGGGCCGCACCGTGGGGGTCGTCGACATCGACGTCCACGACGACAACGGCAAGCTCGTGGCGGTCGGGCGGGGCACCTACAGCGCCACACCAGGCTGAGCCAGAGCGCAGTCAGCGGGCGGTTTGTGGACACCGGCGCAAGCTTCGCGATATAGCAAGGCGCGCGCCCAACCCCAAAGCCGCACGCCCGTCCCTCACCCGATGCAGAACGCCATCGTCGTCCTGTTCTTCGTGCTGACCTACCTCGGCATGGCCGCCGGCCGGTTGCCTTGGCTGCAGGTCGACCGCACGGGCATCGCGCTCATCGGCGTGATCCTGCTGCTGGTCACCGAAGCCAGCAACATGGACAGCCTGATCGGCAGCATCGATCCCGACACACTGCTCCTGCTGTTCGCGCTGATGATCATCTCCGCGCAGTTCGGCGCGTCCGGCTTCGTCGACCTCTGCGTGCAGCGGCTGATGGCGGTCCGCGGCGGACCGACCACGCTGCTGGCACTCACGGTCGCGGTCACCGGCGCACTCTCGGCGGTGCTCGCCAACGACATCCTGCTCTTCGGCATGACGCCGCTGTTGATCGCAGGCGCGCGCCGGCGCGGGCTCGATCCGCGCCCCTTCGCGCTCGCGCTTGCCGCCGCCGCCAATGCCGGCTCGGCGGCCACGCTGATCGGCAACCCCCAGAACATCGCGATCGGACAGATCGGCAATTTGAGCTTCTGGACCTTCCTCGGCGCCTGCGGCGTGCCGGCGATCATCG
>DATFRA010000394.1:0-5092 GCA_035263705.1 Allostellaceae bacterium | reverse complement strand
GCGCGAAAGACCCTTCTCCCAATCCTCGTCGCAGACCATGCGCACGCCGACGATGAACTCGGCACCCACGCTTTGCCGGATAGCGTTCAGCACCGCCATGGTGAAGCGCAGGCGATTTTCCAGCGAGCCGCCGTACTCGTCCTCGCGCTTGTTGGTGGCGGGCGACCAGAATTGGTCGGCGAGGTGCCCGTAGCACTCGATCTCGAGTCCGTCGAGGCCAGCCGCCTTGCAGCGCTCGGCGGCCACCGCGTATTGGGCGACGATGCGCACAATATCCCAATCCTCCGCGGATTTCGGGAAGGCGCGGTGCGCGGGCTCGCGGATCGGGCTCGGAGCCACCACAGGCAACCAGTCTCCCCGGTTCCATTGCGTGCGGCGGCCCAGATGCGTGATCTGGATCATCAGAGCGGCACCGTGCTCATGGACGGCGTCCGCGAGCTGGCGGAGCCACGGCACCACTTCGTCCTTGTAGAGCGTGATGTTGCCGAAGACCTGAGGGCTGTCCGGCGCCACCACCGAGGAGCCCCCGAACATCGTGAGCGCGATGCCGCCCTTCGCTTTCTCCGCGTGATAGAGCCGGTAGCGCTCCTTCGGCAACCCGTCCTCGGTGTAGGCGGGCTCGTGCGCCGTCGACATGAGCCGGTTGCGCAGCCGCAGGTGCTTCAGCTGGTAGGGCTGCAACAGCGGGTCGCCGGAGCTCATCGGGCCTCGCAAGATGGGCGAGTTGCAGATTTCATCCTAGCGGCAGTTTGGCCTAGAGTAATCCCACAACACGAGAGAGGGTCCATGAGGAGCCCCACGGACCGCGCCAGCACTCCCTTGCTCGCCTTCGATCTCAAGGCGCGGCTCGCCGCCATCGACCAGCAGAAACTCCGGGGCTATCGGCTCGAGCGGCTGCGCCGCGAGCTGCAAAAGCGCGATTACGGCGCCGCGCTGCTCGCCGACCCCATCAACATTCGCTACGCCACCGGCAGCCGCAATATGATGCTGTGGACCATGCACTCGCCGAGCCGCTGGGCCTTCGTGCCGGCGGAGGGGTCCGTGGTCCTCTTCGAGTACAACAGCTCCAAGCATGTGAACGAGGGGCTGGAGACGATCTCCGAGATCCGGCTCTGCACGCCCTGGATCTATTTCCTCGCAGGCCCGCGCTGCGAGGAGAAGGCGGGACTCTGGGCGCGCGAGATCGCCGACCTCGTGGCGGCGCGCTGCGGCAAGAACCGGCGTCTCGCGGTCGATCGCTGCGAGCCCATTGGCGCTTTCAAGCTCGCCCAGCACGGGCTCGAGCTCCACGACGGCCAGGAGGCGATCGAGCAGGCGCGCCTCATCAAATCACCCGAGGAGATCGCCGCCATGCGGCTTTCCATGGACGTCTGCGACGCCGCGATCATCGCGATGCGGGAAGCGCTCCAGCCGGGCATCACCGAGAACCAGCTCTGGGCGATCTTGCACGAGGTCAACATCGCGCATGACGGTGAGTGGATCGAATCGCGCCTCCTCACCTCCGGCGAGCGCACCAATCCGTGGTTCCAGGAGTGCGGCAACCGCGTGATCGAGGCAGGCGACCTCGTCGCCTTCGATACCGATATGGTGGGACCGCTCGGCTATCTTGCGGACATATCGCGGAGCTGGGTCTGCCCTGGGAAGCCACCCACCAATGAGCAGCAGCGGCTCTACGCCATCGCCCAGGAACAGGTGCTCACGAACACGGCGCTCATCAAGCCCGGCGTGAGCTTCCGCGAGCTCGCGGAGAAATGCTGGCCGGTCCCCGAGGAGTTCATCCCCAACCGATACATGATGATGGTGCACGGTGCGGGCCTGGTCGACGAGTATCCGAGCGTCGCCTATGCCCGCGACTTCGCGGATTGGGGCTATGACGGCATGTTCCGGGAGAACATGACCGTCTCGGTCGAGAGCTATATCGGCGAGGTCGGCGGCAGCGAAGGCGTCAAGCTCGAGCAGCAGGTGCTGATTACGACGCGAGGCGCCGAGGTGCTCTCCAGGACGCCGTTCGAGGACGCGCTGGTCGTCTGAGCAGGGATGGGCCCGATGAGCGGCGATACCGACATCGAATCGATCGGGCTCTACACGAACCTCGATCGCATCGCCAGAGGGTTGGCCGGGCTTGGCATCGGCCCCGCCGATCCGATCGCACCCGAGCAGCTGTTTCACCTGGACCAGTGGCACTACCACGGCACGGCCGCGATCGACGCGGCTGCCCGATCGCTTGCCCTTGGGCCGGGGATGCGCGTGCTCGAGGTGGGCTCCGGCCTTGGCGGGCCCGCACGCTATCTTGCGCACGCCGTCGGCTGCCAGGTCACGGCGCTCGAGCTGCAGCCGAAGGTGCACGCGATCGCCGCCAACCTGACGCGGCGCTGCGGGCTCGACGGGCGCGTCACGCATCTCTGCGGCGATGCGCTGCGCTATCCGCTGCCGCCCGAAGGCTTCGACGCCGTGGTGAGCTGGCTCGCGCTTCTGCATATTCCCGACCGACCGCGCCTGCTGTCACGGATCGCGTTCGCGCTGCGCTCCGGCGGCGCATGCTACATTGAGGACTTCTCCTTGCGCGCGACCTTGACCGAGTCGGATCTGCGGGACCTACGCGAAGTCGTTTTCGGGGTCACCGTCACGAGCATCGACCAGTATGTCGCCGATCTCCGCGGCGCCGGTTTCGCCCGCATCGAGGCAACCGACATGACGGATCACTGGGCACCCTTCGTCTCCGCCCGGCTCAGGGCCTGGCGCGAGGATCGCGCGGCCTACGCGCGGGACCATGGCGACACCGCCTACACGGCACAGGAGATGTTTTATGCGGCGGTCGCGCGTCTCTTCGAGAATGGCGGCCTCGGCGGCGTTCGCGTGGTGGCCCATGTACCCTAGGCGACGCGTCGAGCTGCTCCGGCTCTGGCCGATACTCGCGGTCGTCGCGCTCGCGGGATCGAGCCTGGTCCATGCGCAAGCACCGGCCTTCAGTATCGATTTCACCTGGCAGGGCACCGCGGCCTGCTTTGATCCGAAGTCGCCGCCCTTCTCGCTGAGCGGCGTGCCCGCCGGCACCAAGCGGCTGCGCTTCGCCATGAAGGACCTGGACGCGCCGGGTTTTCCCCACGGCGGCGGCACCGTCGCTTACACCGGACAGGCCGAGGTGAGCCGCGGCGCCTTCACGTATCAGGGTCCCTGCCCGCCCTCCGGGCAGCATGCGTATCAATGGGCCGTCGACGCGTTGGACGAGGCTGGCAAAACGCTGGCCAGCGCGACCGTCACCAAGAAATTCCCGCCGCGCTGAGCCGCCGCCGATTCCTCGGCGCCTCGCGCAGGGTTGACGCAGAAGCCGCCGCCACCCATTCTCGGCCGACCAACACCCGGCAACTGGATCGCGGCGCTGCGGCAAGGAGCGGGAGATGGCATCCGAACAGGATTTCGAGCTACTGGCGGGCGTCGGCCCTGGGACGATAATGGGTCGGCTCCTGCGGGAGTACTGGATCCCCGCCTGTGGCTCCACGGAGCTGGTGGCCGACGGTCCGCCGATGCGGCTCATGCTGCTGGGCGAGAAGCTAGTCGCCTTCCGCGACAGCGCCGGCCGGGTCGGCATCATGGATCATCGGTGTCCGCATCGGTGCGCCTCGCTCTTCTTTGGGCGGAACGAGGCGGGCGGCCTGCGCTGCGTCTACCATGGCTGGAAGTACGACGTGACCGGCCAATGCCTGGAGATGCCGAACGTGCCGCTGCAGCACGCCTTCGCCGACCAGGTGAAGGCGCGCGCCTACAAGACCGCCGAGCGGAACGGCATTGTCTATTGCTACATGGGCGTCCGCCGCGAGGCGCCGCCGCTGCCGGTGATCGAGGCGCTGCTCCTGCCGGAGACGGAGGCTCGCACCACATGGGCGCAGCGCGAGTGCCATTGGCTGCAAGCGCTCGAGGGCGACATCGACACCTCGCACGTCGCGTTCCTGCACGAGGGAATGGTCAAGCCCGACGACTATCCGCCGGACGCAATCCAGCGCTGGGTGGTCAACAACCGGAGCCCAGAGATCCACGTGGCCGACACCGAGTGGGGCACGATGTATGCCGGGCACTGGCCCGCTGGCCCCGGCAATGCGTACTATCGCCTCGCGCATTTCGTCTTCCCGTTCTGGACCTTAATCCCGAACGGCCCGTTCCAGCGGCAGGTGGTGACGCGCGCGTGGGTCCCGATGGACGACACGCACACCATGTTCCTCGCGGTTGCCTGGAAGGCCGGCTCAACGCCGATCGTGACGCGGAACCAAAATCTCCCGGGCGCGGACGCCGCGGCGCCCGCGCAGTTCGAGTACCTCCCGAACACGACGGATTGGCTCGGCCGCTGGCGGCTTGCGGCGAACGCGACCAACGACTATCGCATCGACCGCGAGGCGCAGCGCGAGCGAAGCTACACCGGCATCGAGGGGATCCACCTGCAGGACCAGGCCATCACAGAGAGCATGGGCGGGATCGTTGACCGCGGTTTAGAGAACCTCGCGGTGAGCGACCTCATGGTGACGCGGACGCGCCGGCGCCTCGTGCTCGCGGCGCGCGCGCTCGAGCAGTCCGGAGCCGCGCCACCGATCGTCGATGATCCCGAGACCTGCCTCGGCGCGCACAGCGGCAACTTCGTGGCGCCCGCGCGCCTGACCTGGCGCGAGGCTTACGCCGCCGAGCTCCGCAACTCCGCCAACCCAACGGGCGCCCTTCGCCTACCCGCACTCGCCGCGGAATAGAGCGTTCCCTGAGCCGGTTTGCGCGGGCTCACCCAGCGGGGCGGCTTTGACGGCTTGTGGGTCCGGACCAGCGCAGTGCGCACGCGGACATCCGGGCGCTTGTTGGCACTTCGGCCGAGCGCACGCACTGTGCTGTCGCCCTCCTCGCCGATGTTAAAAAGGCAAAGGAAGCGTTAGAGTCGATCCACGAATCGCCCAAAACGGGGGTCACCGCGCATGGGATTGATCGTGCGCGTCATCAATCTGGATCGCAGCACGGACCGACTGGCCACTTTCCAGGCCAACAATCCGGACTTGCCCATCGAGCGGGTCTCTGCCACCGATGGCAGGCAGCTCGATCGGGAAGCGTGCATCCGCAG
>DATFRA010000393.1:0-20516 GCA_035263705.1 Allostellaceae bacterium | reverse complement strand
CACCTGATGCAGCGGGGCGAGGTCGATCTCTGCATCGTCGGCACCGACCGCACCACCGCCATCGGCGACGTCGCGAACAAAATCGGCACCTACCTCAAGGCGCTCGCCGCGCACGACACCGGCGTGCCCTTTTACGTCGCGGCACCCAGCCCCAGCATCGACTGGTCGATCGACGACGGCCGCGGCATCCCGATCGAGGAGCGCGCGGCGAGCGAGGTGACGGAGATCGCGGGCCTCGGTGAAGATGGGGCGGTCACGCGGGTGCGGCTCACGCCGGAAGGTAGTCCCGCCGCCAACCCCGCCTTCGACGTGACGCCGGCGAGGCTGGTGACCGGGCTCATCACCGAGCGCGGTGTCGCGAAAGCCTCGCGCGAGGGATTGCTCGCGCTCTTCCCGGAGCGGCGTCCCAATCGATGAGCGCGAGACAACTGGCGCATCGCTCGCTCCGGCAGGAGATCATCGCGACCGCCTGCAAGATGAACGCGCTCGGCATCAACCAGGGCAAATCCGGCAATCTCAGCCACCGCATCCCCGAGGGATTTCTGGTAACGCCCACCGGCATGGATTACGACGCGCTCGATCCCGCGGACATCGTGCCTATGGGCTTCGACGGGGCGCACAGAGGGGCACGGTTGCCATCCTCGGAATGGCGCTTCCACCGCGACATTCTCAAGGCGCGGCCAGAGGCGAACGCCGTCATCCACACTCACTCGATGTTCGCGACCACGCTCGCCTGCCTCGGCCGCGAGATTCCGGCCTTCCACTACATGGTCGCGGTTGCCGGCGCCGACAGCATCCGCTGCGCGCCTTACGCGACCTTCGGCACCGAGGCGCTGTCGCGCCACGCCGTGCGCGCGCTCGAGGGGCGCATGGCGTGCCTCCTCGCCAACCACGGCATGATCGCCCTCGGGGACTCGCTCAAATCCGCGCTCGCGCTCGCCGTTGAAGTCGAGACCCTCGCCGCCATGTACTGGCGCGCGCTCCAGGTGGGCGAGCCCAACATTCTCGATGCCGCCGAGATGGCGCGGGTGATCGAGAAGTTCAGGACCTACGGGCAGCAGACGTCGAGCGCGACGCTCGACCCTCACCCTCCCGTCGCTGCGCGACGGGTCCCTCCCTCTCCCGCACGCGGGAGAGGGGCAAGTAGGCGCCGAGGCTAGAAAACCCCTCGCCCGCGAAGCGGGAGAGGGAGGGACCCATCCTTCGCCTCGCGAAGGATGGGAGGGTGAGGGTTAGACGGCCAACTCCTGCTGAAGCTGAGCCAGATCCGTGAGATGCTCGGCATCATGCTCGAGCATCTTGGCGACGAGGCTCTCGACCGCGATCTCGCCGATGCCGTCCAGCACGCCGGTGCGCCGGCGCTGCTCAGGCGATAGGTTTGCCAAGCGATGCACCATGTCGGTGCGCACCGCTGTGAAGACCGCCTGCGCAGTCACGAGGTCCTGCCGGTGATAGTCCCGCACGCGAGCGAGCTCGGCGCCATTCACGTCGGCGAGCCCTGGCCTCGTCTCGGCAAGCATGCGCTCGAGCCGCGCGCGATAGGCCTCGATCTCGATATCGCGGAGATGGCAGGCGTGCTCCTGGAGCGAGAAGTTGCCGTCCTTGGCGCGGGTCTTCCAATGAGCGGACGCGATTCCCGCGATGATCTCGGCGAGGCGCGCGGGCATCGTCGCGAGCGCCGTCAGCTTGGCTGCGAACGCGTCGTCGCCCGCGGCTTCATCGGTCGGCCGCGCTCGATTGGTTCTGCACATGAGGCCCTCCTATGAGCTGGCCGAGATCGTTCCATCCGCCGCGACTACGATCCGCCCCTTCGGCAGCCGCGCGAGATCGGCGGGCGCCACTTCGAGGGCGGGCAATGTCGCGTGCCCCATCTCGCCGGCGACCACGATGCCGAGGGTGAGGATCGCATCGACTTGGCCGAGCAGCAGCGCCGCGGGCGCGAGCCCGCGCGCGATCAGCTCCAGCATGATCGCGCTGGAGGAGCTGGAACCGCAAGGCTCCGCCAGCGCCAGCACCGCGCTCGCGACGCTCAGCCCATGCTGGGGATGGCGGGGGTCGCTGATCGTTCCCGTTTTGGGATCGACGCCGCCCCAAAAGCTCAGCGGCGCCGTGAGGCGCAGCAGCGGTCCCGCGCCCGTGCCCTCGATGAGGACGCGGCCCCTCACGACCACAGCCGCTCGTCCCTTCTGACGCGGCCCGCAACGGCGGAGGCCACGCAGTCCGCGAGGCTGCCGTAGACCGTCGCGAAGCCCGTGTTGGCGGGCGCGTAGAACGCGAATTTCCCTGAATTCGTCATGAGCACGCCGGCCTCGGGCGGCAGGATCGGCGCCACCACCACGCAGGTATCGGCGATGATCTCGACGCCGCTCGCTTTGAGCGGCGCCAGCAGGTCGGCGCGCTCGAGTTCGGCGAGGACGCCGCGGCCGGTGCAGGCGTAGAACGGCACCCGGAAGCGCCGGCCTCGGCACAAATCGGCGAGCGCACGGAACTCGTCCGCCGAGAAATGCGGACTGCCCACCGCGACGGCGTCGATGCGGTCGCTGCCAGCCGCCGCTGTCGAGAGCCGGTCGCGCGCCTCGCGCACTATCGCCGGCGTCACCGCGATCGTGCGCTCGGGTGGCGTGCCGCCGAGCACGGCTTCGAGATCGTGCGCTTCCGGCGTGACGCCGACGATGTGAAAGAGCCCGACCGCGCCGGTGGAGGCGGCCGCGGCACCCAGTGCCTTGAGCCGATCCTCGTTGGTGCCCTCAGGCACGCCGGTGATCGCGGCCACGTCGGCGCCCGCCTCGGTGCCCACGATCGCGCCCAGCACGGGATAGAACGCGTCGGTGCGCTTGAGGTCGGGCGAGAGTCCGCTCACGTCGATGACGAGGCGCGCCCGCCGGTTCTCGTCGAGATGCAGGCCATAGAGAGGCGCGCGGGCCGCGATGGCGCAGCAGAGGTCGAGGAAATCGCCCAGGCGGTTCGTGCGTGCGCCGAGGACGGAATTCACGAATGCGACCGCGTTTGATTCGCCCCAGGCGACGTGCGCGCCGAGCCGCGGCCGGTGTCCCGCCTGATAGGGCGCGCAGGTCCAGGTGGGTGCGCAGCCCAGCGCCTCGGACGCCACCATGAGCCGGCGCGCCATTGCCGCGGTCGCGGCATCGAACTTGACCCGGCCGGGGTGCAGGAGGTCGAGGGCGCCGACGTTGAGCGTCGTGGGCACCGCGACCTTGCCGCCGAGCTCCACCAGGCGCTCCGCGAAATGCACGCCGCTGTCGCCGTGATAGAGGCAGCCGTCGATGTGCGCGCTCTCGACCGGAACCAGCTCGGCCGCGCCCATGAGCCGCGCCGCCTCGGCGACGATGCGCACCGCCATCGCCCCGGCGGGTCCTTCCGCGCCCTCGACGAGGCTGCGCTCCGCCGGGGTGAGAGCGAGCGTCATTCTCTCGCGCTATTTGCCGACGTATTCGGCGACAAAACTCATGGTGCGGTCGAGCGCCGTCTTGGCGGATGCCGCGTCGTAGCTGCCGCGTTCGTCGCAGTTGAAGCCGTGGCCCGCGGCGTAGACGTAGATGGTGCAGTCCTTGCGCGCCTGCTTCACCTTCTCGACGTCCGCCATGGGGATGCTCTGGTCCTTGTCGCCGAAGTGCAGCATGGTCGGCACCTTCGGCGTCTCGCTTGCGGTCCCCGCGATGCCGCCGCCGTAGTAGCCGACCGCGCAGGCAATGCCCGAGAGGCGCGTCGCCGAGTGGAAGGCGAGGGTGCCGCCCCAGCAATAGCCGACCACGGCGATCTTGCCGGCGCCCTTCACCGCATCGATCGCGGCCTGCACGTCCTTGAGCGGGCCCGGCCCGTCGACTGCGGTGCGGATGTCGCGGCCTTGCGCGATCGCGTTCTGGTCATAGCCGAGCTCGATGCCGGGCTTGTGGCGATCGAAGAGCGCCGGCGCGATCGCGGTGTAGCCGCGCGCGGCGAAGCCGTCCGTGGTGCGCTTGATGTGGTTGTTGACGCCGAAGATCTCCTGGATCACCACGACGGCGCCCTTCGGCTTGCCGGCGGGATCGGCGCGATAGGCGCCGAGTTTGAATCCGTCGGACGCCGTGAGCTCGATCATCTTTCCCATGGGGGTTTCCTCCTCGTTTGCGGGCTGGCGGGATCATAGGGCCGGGCCACCGGCCGACAAGGCCGGATTGCGCATGGCCGATTTGAGCGCACGAACCGGATAGCGGCGCGGGGCACGGTCGCTTAACTCTGGGGCATCCACTGATGGAGAACCTCATGAGTTTCCGAGTCCAAGGCCTTCCCGCCGAGCAGTTCGCTCCGTTGTTCGCGCTCTCCGACGAGGAGCTTGCGGCCCGCGGCGCGGTCCGCCGCATCGCCGACGGTCGTAAACCCGGCGCTCCCTGCCGCGTCAGCCTCACGGACGCCAAGCCCGGCGACGAGCTGATCCTGGTCAACTACGAGCATCATCCCGTCGATTCGCCCTACCGCATGCGGTTTGCGATCTACGTCCGCAAGGGCGAGGAGACCTACGATGTGGTCGGCGAGGTGCCGGAGCAGCTGCGCCTCCGCAAGCTCGCGGTGCGCGCCTGGGATAGGGACGCCATGATGGTCGGCCACGAGCTCGTCGACGGCCGCGAGCTCGAGTCTGCGATCGAGCGCCTGTTCACAAATCCCAGCGCCAAATACCTGCACATCCACTTCGCCTCGCCCGGCTGCTACGCGGCGAAGGTGGAGCGGGCGTGAGTTGAATCGGCACCGTGCGTCCTTCGACACACTCGCTCCTTCGATGAAGGAACGAGTGCGCTCAGGATGAGGCTCCTTTCTTGATGCCATCCCCGAAACAGTCCTCACCCTGAGCGCGCGTCCCGAAGGGACGCGTGTCGAAGGGAACGGCGCACGATCGATCTACAGTGGCCTCTTAAACGTTCGCCGCCGCGGCCTTCCCCGCCGCCGTCCCCGCGATCTTGCCGAAGACCGAGCCGGACATGAGGCCGGTGCCGCCGGGGTAGTTGAAATAGAACAGACCGCCCACGAGCTCGCCCGCGGCGTAGAGGCCGCGGATCGGCTCGCCCTCGGTGTCGATCACGCGGCCGTCGTTGTCGATCTTGAGCCCGCCGAAGGTGAAGGTGACGCCGCAGGTGACGGCGTAGGCCTCGTAGGGCGGCTTGTCGAGGGTGTTCGCCCAGTTGGCGCGCGGCACCGGCAGCCCGTCGGCGCGGCGGCCATCCTTGATCGCGGGATTGAAGGGGATGTCCTGCCGGACCGCGCGGTTGTAGGCGCCGACCGTCTTCAGGAACGCCGCACCGTCAACGCCCTCGAGCTTTTGCGCGAGCTTCTCGAGCGTGTCTGCCTTCGCCTTGGTCACCTGCCGGATGCGGTACTCGTCACGCAGGAGGTGCGTGACCTTGCTGTCGAATACCTGCCAGCAGAACTGGCTCGGCTGCTCCAGGATGGCGCGGCCGTACTTGGCGTAGGTGTAGTTGCGGAAATCCGCGCCCTCGTCGACGAAGCGCTCGCCGCGCGCGTTGATCATCAGCCCGAACGGATAGGAGTGCTTCTGGAAATTGTCGCCGACCGCGAGATCGCCGAATTCCGGCGCGTTGCGGTCCCAGGCGACCGCGTGACAGCCCGACCAGTTGCCGTAGGGCATGGCGCCGATCTCCAGCGCCATCCGGATGCCGTCGCCGGTGTTGAAACGCGTGCCGCGCACCTTCGCGAGGTCCCAGCCGGGGCCCAGGTAGCGCGTCCGCCACTCCGCGTTCGATTCGAAGCCGCCGCAGGCGAGCACCACGGATTTCGCCTCGATGTCGAACTTGCGGCGGCCTTGCCGCACCGAGACGCCCCAGACACCGCGCTCGTCGTGCAGCAGGGTCTGCGCGCGCGTGCCGTAGAGCACCTGGACGCCGTTCTTCTCGACCGCCTTGTGCAGCATCTCGATGAGGCCGGGGCCGCCGCCATAGGCCTCGACCGTGAGACCGCCCCAGAACCTCATCTTGCCCTCGACCTTGAAGGCCTGCCGGCCGTACATGGGCATGAACCGGATGCCCTTGCCGCGGAGCCACAGCAGCGTGTCGAAGCTCCGCGTGATCAGCAGCTCCGCCATGTCGGGGTTGGCTCGGTCCTGGGTCACCCGCGCGAGGTCGTCGAAATACTGGTCGGACGTGTAAACGCCGAAGTCGCTGTTGCGCTTCTCCTCGTCGGTCAAGTCCGGCATCAGCTTCACGAGGTCGTCGAGCCCGTTGTAGACGACGCGGATCGCGCCGGCGGTGAAGCGGCTGTTGCCGCCGCGCTCGTCGAAGGGCGCGCGCTCCAGCACGACCACGTTGGCGCCCTCCTCCTCGGCGGCGAGCGCCGCCGTCAACGCGGCGTTGCCGCCGCCCACCACCGCCACGTCGCACTCGAGTTCCGCCATTGTGAAAACGCCTCTCGTTGACGCTCGGAGAGGCGTTTGTATACGGTCTCGGGCGCCGGGAAAACCAGTTGATTCGGGAGTGCGGGAGATGGCCACGGTCCTCGAGCGGTTTGCCGACTACGCGGCTTCGGTCACCGAAGCGCCGCTCCTGGCCGAGGCGCTCCACCACGCGCGGCGCTCAGTCCTCGACTGGTTCGCGGCGGCGATCCCCGGCGGCGTCGAGCCACCCGCGACCTTGCTCGCCGAAGCGTTCGCCGAGGAGCTCGACCATGGACGTGCCGCGCTCATACCCTCGGGCCGGCGCGCCACCGCGCGGGCGGCGGCCCTCATCAACGGCGCCGCCTCGCACACCATCGAGTTCGACGACATCTTCCGCGATGCGATCTATCACCCCGGCGTGGTGACGGTGCCGGCGGCGCTGGCACTCGCGCAGAGCCGCGGCACCTCGGGCGCGGCGCTGCTGCGCGCGGTGATCGCGGGCTACGAGGTCGGCACGCGGATCGGCGCCGCGGTGGTGCCGGCGCATTACGAGTTCTGGCACACCACCGGGACGGTCGGCTGCTTCGGCGCCGCCGCGGCGTCCTCGGCGATCCTCCGACTCGACGCCGGGCGCACCGCCCATGCGCTCGCCAACGCCGGCACCCTCGCGGCGGGTCTGCAGCAGGCCTTCCGCGCGGATTGCATGAGCAAGCCCATGCATGCGGGCCACGCCGCCGAGGTCGGCGTCACAACCGCGCTCGGCGCCGAGCGGGGCCTCACGGGCGCCCTCGATCTCCTCGAGGGCGAGCGCGGCTTCGGCGCCGCCATGAGTCGCGCCGTCGATTGGGAAGCGGCGCTCGCGACCCTGGGCGAGCGGTTCAACATCGTCTCGATGTCGCAGAAGAACCACGCCGCCTGCGGCCACGCCCATGCCGCCATCGATGCCGTTCTGGCACTCAAGGAGAAGCACCGGCTCAAGTCCGAGCGGATCGCGCGCATCACCGCCAAGACCTATCGCGCGGCTTTGGAGGTCGCGGGCAACCGAGACCCGCACACGGTGTTCGAGGCGAAGTTCAGCCTGCCCTATTGTCTGGCCGCCGCGCTCGTGGTGGGAAGCGTGCGAGTCGACGCCTTCGCCGAGGCGCGGCTGCGCGATCCCGCGATCCGACGCATTGTGGAGCGCGTGACCATGGAGATCGAGCCCAAGCTCGACGCCGCGTTCCCGAGGCGGCGCGCGGCCATCGTCGAGATCGAGACCGTCGAGGGCGAGCGCCTCTCGCACTACGCGCCCACCCGCAAGGGCGACCCCGACTCGCCGCTGAGCGATGCCGAGCTCAGGGAAAAAGCCCGCGAGCTGATCGCGCCGGTGCTGGGCGGCGGCGCCACGGCGGAGCTCACTGAGATGCTCTGGCACCTCGACGAACTCGCGGACGTTTCACGGATCTTGCCGGCGCGCTCCGCTCTGCTCGGCGCGGCGCAGTGAGCTGATCTCGGGCCTGCGTTGCGGGTTGCACACTGGTCCTCTAGCATCTCGGCAGGCTTCGGCTGACGCGTTAAGCGCCGTCGCGGTTCGTTGGGGTCAGCGGCGCGGGGGGCATTTGCCATGATCATCTCGCTACGCGGGTGCGTCGCTCGTGCGAGCGGCATCGTGATCGCCGCGTGCATCTCCTGGGGCATCGCGGCGCAGGCTCAAAACACCGCCGTATCGCCGGTGATCCCAGCACCGCCCGGCAATGCGCAGCAGGACCTGGAGCAGACCGACCACGCCTTCGACGCGGCAACCGGCCACCACCTCGTCTGGGATGGCGGTAAGAAGAGCTGGATCGACATGCAGTCGGGCCAGGCGGTCGGGTTCCAGGGTGCCGTCGCGAAGGACGGCACGGTGATCCCCGCGCCCGCGCCCTCGATCGCGAAGAGCGGCGCCAAGAGCCAGGCGACGCAGGATCCCAACAATCCCGAGCGCGCCTACAACGCGGTCACGGGCCAAACCCTGGTTTGGGATCGCGCGCAAAGCGGGTGGATCGACACGCGGAGCCAGAAGAACGTCGGCTTCCAGGGCGCCTTCGCGCCTGGCGTCGGCGCGCCCGCGGGCGCGGGCGGCGTGCCGGTGATCCTGGGTCTTGGGGCCGGCCTCGCCGCCGGCGGGGGCAACAACTCCGACCGCGATAGAGGCGGTAACTTCGGCAACGACACAAAGCTGGGCAACGACGACAAGCGCGGCGCCGACGACCGCGGCGGAGGCGTGACCATACCGATCATCATCCCGGTCACGCCCGGCCCGACTACGTCCAACCCGCCGCCGCCGCTGCAACCCTCTGGCGGTCACACGGTCAGCCCACCCACGCCGCCGGCAAACCCGCCGACGCAGACCGCAGTCAACCCGCCGCCGCCGGAGCAGCCGCCGACCACGGTGACGCCGCCGCCGGCACCCGGCGAGGCGATCTGCGGCCCGGTCGTCACGGAGAAGTTATTCGCGACCCTCGCCCAGATAACGCGCGACTTCCACGCGACGCCCGGCGAGAAAGCGGCCGCCTGCCACAACCTCTATGGGCCGACGAGCTACAACACCGCTTGGGACATCAACGGTCTCGATCCCAGCACGTCTCCGGGTGCCGCCGCGAACGGCGATCGCGATGGTCCGGCCCAGGCCAAGTGGAATCCCGCGACGGGGACCTGGGTGCGCACGGCCAATGGCGGCGGCTTCAGTGCCTGGCTCACCAGTGCCAGCAAATACTGCGCGATCCCGCGCCCGGACGACGCGTGCGCGGCGACCGTACAATTCATGGGCACCTGCCAGCACGCGCAGGTGGTCAATTACGCGATGTGGGGCCGGGTCAACAAGCTCTGCTCCTTTCCCTTGAGCAAGGCGCGCGCAGCCGTCCGGCTCCGCGGCCTCTTCAGCGACGATGAGATGAAAGAGCGCCAGCTTGCCTTGACCAACATCGGCTATGCCGCGAATGCCGCGGACGAGGTCCAGTCGGGCTTCCTGACCACGCCGCCGCAGTTCCAGAAGTGCCAGCTCAAATGCCCGATCAAGCTGCCGGCAAGACCGCCCTGGTCCTACATCTGGGATGGCCTCTACTGACGCGGGTCTCGCGCCGGGCAGTCCGGCGCGCGGTCTAGCCCCGGTCCTCGCTCAGGTCGATCATGACGTCGGTGCGCTCGGGCTCGTGCGGCTTGAGGCTGGTGTGATCGGGGTTCCAGCTCGCGAGCTTCACCACTTGCCCGGCCTCCTCAGCGCCATCGGCGGGTTCCACGATGACGAGGCCGGTGTCGTCGAGGAAGAACGTGTGCTCGCCGAACACCTCGTTCAGCTGCGTGATCGCGGGATGGGTCTCGGGCAGCGGCTCCGCGTCGAATTGATCCAGCGTCCGGTCGACGCCTCGTTCGCTCAGCTTCATGCTCGTCTCCTCTCGAGGGAAGTCGGGGGCGCGCGCTCGCGGTCCGCCGCGCTCAGTCGGCCGGTCGCTCGCTGTATCGCCGGCTGCGCGCATTGGCCCGCAGCAGCACGGCTTTGCCGTTCTTCTGCGCGCTCATCTCGTACATGTCGCCGTCCGCCTGCAGGACGCGGATGTCGGAATAGCCTTGCATCGCCAGCGCCTCCCGCATCTCCGGCTCGGTCAGCACTTCGTCTTGCGCCGCGATCAAGCCCGGCGCCGCCCATGCCGGAGGATGAGCGAGCGCCTGTGCCATCGCAGGCGACGCGACGCCGAGGGAAACCGCGGTTGCGGCCGCAAGCAGGATCCTGGTCATGGCTGGCCTCCTCGCGCGGGCATGAGGGGCCCGCGCCGTCATTCGTCAGCTAGGCTCCGTCGGGCGCGCCCGCCGTGAGGGGCGTGTGACATCGATGTGACGGCGGCGTCGGATCGACAGCGTCGGTGGAACGACGCGGTCGGCGAGGTCTACCGACGGCAGAACGGGTCAGCGCGGCCGGCGCTCCGGCGCGGAGAAATCGCCACCCTGGCCCTTCACCATGCCGGCGCCGGTCTGGCGCTGGTAGATCAGCAGGTCGAAGGACGGCGCCTCGCCGGTGATCTCGGTGAGCAAGCAATGCGCCTGTCCGCGGTGATGGGTCTGGTGATTGAAGAAGTGCAGCAGCAGCGGCGCCAGGTGCTGCTCGAGCTCGGCGGGGTTGCGCGTGCTGCGATAGCGGAGGGTGCCGCCGAGGTCCCTCTCCGAGAGCCCCGAGATGTACCGGCTGATCCGCGCATCCTCGGCACGGCGCTGGGCGCGCAGCTCCGAGAAATCCTCGTAGAGAATGCCGTTGAGCTCCCTGGGCTCCTCGCCCTCGCCGGTGAATCGATGCATCCAGATGCGGTCGCCCACCAGCAAATGGTTCAGGGTGCCGTGCAGCGAACCGAAGAATGCGCCGCGGTCCCGGCGATACTCGGTGTCGGGAATGCGCGCGACCACGTCGTAAAGTCGCTCGTTGACCCAGGCGTTATAGGCCGCGAGCATCTCGAAGAGCGATTTCATGGGACCCCTCCGGAACCGCCGTCGCACCCTATCTCAATCCGGGGATGGCGAGGGAGCCCGGCACAGGAGACGGCTCATGCGGGAAATGCGTGCCTCTGTCATGGCGGTGCTCCTGCTTCTCTTGAGTGGCGCGGCTGCCGCGCAGGATCGGATGACATGGCGCGCCGGTGCGCCGATGCCCTCCGCCCGCTCGGAGATTGCGGTCGCTGAGCTCGACGGCCGAATTTACGTCGTGGGTTCCTTCTCGGGGGAGCGCGAGCTCGAGATCTACGACGCGCGCGCCAACCGCTGGAGCCGCGGCGCGCCCTTGCCGCACCCGATGCATCATCCCGCGGCCGTGGCACTTGGTGGCAAGGTCTACGCGATCGGCGGCTACGTGAGCGGCTGGACGCCGACACCCGACGTCTTCGAGTACGACCCGGCGGCGGACCGCTGGCGCGCGGTGGCGCCGCTGCCGACCGCGCGCGGCGCGCTCGCCGCGGCCGTGCTCGACGGAAAGATCCACGCCGTCGGCGGCGTCGGCGCGAGCGGCCACAACACGCCCGCCCACGAGGTCTACGATCCCGCCACCGATCGCTGGACCGCGGCGGCGCCGGTGCCGACCGCGCGCGATCACCTCGCCGTCGCTGCATGGGGAGGCCGCGTCTACGCGCTTGGCGGCCGGATCGACGGCGGCTACGCCCGCAACCTCGCGGTGGTGGAGACCTATGATCCCGCCGGCGACCGTTGGGAAACCCGCGCTCCCATGCCGACCGCGCGCAGCGGCATCGCCGCCGCGGTGCTCGGCGGCCGCATCGTCGTCGTGGGCGGCGAGGCGCCCGCCGGCACCTTCCCGGAGGTCGAGGCCTACGACCCCAAGACCGACCGCTGGCGCACGCTACCGCCCATGCCGACGCCGCGCCACGGCCTCGGCGCCGCCGCGGTCGGCGACCGCCTCTACGTCATTGGCGGCGGGCCCCAGCCCGGGGCCAGCGCCTCGTCTGCGGTTGAGATGCTCGCGCCCTAGTCACCTGGAACTGAAGTTCGTCAGCTTATCGAATCTCGCTTCCGACAAGACCGAACGAGGCATGACGCCGGCTTTCAGGCTGGCGCCGCTTGGCTGCGACTGCCCTGCTCCAAAATTTTGCGCTGGCGGCGAAATACATCGCCGATCGCTGTCGAAACGGCTCGGATACGAGCAGAGCGCCGCATATCTTGATGTATGATCAGCCATGCAGTGCGATGTGCCGGTGCCTCATTGGGCCAAACGCGAACCAGATCGGAGGAGGTATCCCCGAGGAGGCACGCGAGTTCGGCGATGCCGACGTCATTTGCTGCGGCTTTAAGCTGGATGAAAGGATTGTCGCAACGGAGTGCGACGCGCGCGCCTTCCAACGATTCGCCCATGAAAAATGGGCTCGCGGCGGCTGGCGCGCCCGTGAAAGTTATAATGTCGTAGCCGGCCAATCCCCGACCTCGCTGCGGGATTCCTGATTTCATCAGATAACGTCGCGATGCATAGAGCGAGAAGCCGACCTCGCCCAGCTTGCGACAGACGAGGTCGGAAGCAGCTGGCCGCGCGAATCTGACTGCGAGATCGGCGTCACGACGCGCGATATCAAGCGAGCGAACGCCCACCGTCAAGTCGACCCGCAGCTCGGGGTGAGCCTGCCGGAGTGCGGATATCGCGGGGCCAATCAGCTGATAAGCGAGCGCCTCGGTCGTCGTCACTCGAACCGAGCCCGTTACGAGCGAGTCGCGTCCTGCGGCGACGCGCTCGAGATCGAGCGCGGCATTTTCCATCGCCACGCATTGGCGGAGGATGGTCGCTCCGGCTGACGTGGTGGCAAAGCCGTCCGGCGTTCGGTTCAGCAATGTCACGCCCAGGCGCTTCTCGAGCAGCGCGATTCGCCGCCCGACGGTCACATGACCAATCCCGAGCGCGCGAGCGGCCCCCGACAGGCTGCCCGTGCGCGCCACGGCAAGAAAGAAGCGCACGTCGTCCCACTGCCAAGGTCCCGATGTCCTGTTCATTTATGGACAGCATATGTGAACAAATGGAAGCTGCAAATAGGCCGTGGCGCGTCTATGTCTTGAACACGGGCGGGATACGAGCAGCGGTAGTCATGGGTGTCATGAGCCCGGCCCTGGTTTTCGTTTGTTGATCATGACGCAAGCAACAGCCTTGCTGGCACAGGCGCTGCTGGAGAGTCATAACCGGGGAGCGAGGATCATGACCACGACAGCCCTTGATGCCCAGATTGGTTCCGCCCGCCGGGCATGGCCAAGCTTGCTCTGGCTAGTGCCGCTGCTGGTGCTGTGGATCGCCTTCAATTACGCCGTTCCTGTCATAGCGGCGAGCGGCATGACCAACGTGGCCGTCCGCGTCTTCATCCATATGTTGATTGGACTCGGCTTTTGGCTCGGGCTTGAACGGACTGAACTGAACCAGGTCCAGCGGCGCGATACCTGGCTTGGTGTGATGATACCGGTCACACTCTGGCTGGCGGTGATCTGGAGCGCGGCGCTCAACGGCGTCTTCCGCGCCGACCTCAGCCCAACATCGCTGATCCCACTCGCGCTTTTCCTGCCGGTCATCATCGGAGTGCCCATTCTGCTGCGCTCTCAGCGGATGGGCCAAGTGCTCGACTCGATGCCCGCGACATGGCTGGTCGCGTTGCAGGTCTACCGCGTTTTCGGCAGCGGGTTCTTGATCGGTTGGGTGCTGGGCGTCGCTCCGGGGGTCTTCGCGCTGCCCGCGGGCATCGGCGACGTGATGACCGGGCTTCTTGCGGTGCCGGTGGCAATCTCCTTGGCGGCAGGGACTATCGGAAGCCGCAAGGCTGCGATCGCGTGGAACATCTTCGGGCTGCTCGACTTTGTCGTCGCCGTCGGCATCGCGCAGGCGATCGCGCTGCAACTGATCGTGCCGAGCATCCCCAACACGGCACTCGGCCTCTATCCAAACGTCATGATCCCAACCTTTGCAGTGCCAAGCTCGATCCTGCTGCACACGCTGTCGTTGCGACAGCTTTATCGCCGAGCCAGCCGTGAAAAAGCCGCGACACCGGCATCAGCGCCTGCGTTGGCCTGACCCCACCCCCGACGGCGTCCGCGAGCCCAGAAACCGCCGCGTTACACTGCGTTGCCATAAATTGCCCCTCGCCTAAACCTCGAGCGCAGGCTAAAGGCGGAGGTCCCTTCCAGCACGTTCCCGACGTGTGAGCTCGGCGCGAGGAGGTTTGCTCGTTAGGGAAAAGCACGCGTGAGCAGATCTCGATCGAATTACGGTCTATGGCTCTTATCGAAGCGGATATGACAAGCGATAAAACCGGCGCCTAGCCACCACCGCTGCCGAGCGGTCAAGAAGCCGTGCTCGCGGAATTAATAGGCCGCCTCCTCGACCTCGCCCGCCGCTCGCGCAATATGTCGGGCGCCCATTCCTCAAGCTCTCGATACCGCTTGATGAGGTTTGCTCGTTAGGGAAAAGCAGACGTGAGCAGATCTCGATCTGATTACCGCCTTTGACACCATTTCGGACCTGGCGAAGGTCGCCTCAGCCAACGGATTTGTTGACACCGAGGGCGATCAGAACGAGCGCGGCGGCCATGAGCATCCAGCCAGGATGAGGGCCGCGCGTTACCCAAAGGTTACTGACAGCGCCATACAGGTAGAGACCGCCAACGAGCAGGCCGGTCACGAGCCTGGCGTCCTGCCCGAACCAGCGTGCCGCGGCCATCAAGGCCAGTCCGCCGAAGAACCAGCTGATCGTGCTGAAATGCAAGAGCAGTGGCGCGAGACGTCTGATCGGAGCGGTTATCCGCGGGTCCGCGAGAAAAAACTCCTCAAACGGTCTGACCATAAGCCGTTGGATCAGGATGCCGTGAACCACCGCTACGCAGCTCCCGATGATCCCCGCCATCCCCAAAGCAGCGTCTTGCCAATTCATGACCGCACACCTTTCATGACCATACACATCTGTATGGACATGTGGGGATTGATTGGCTGGTGTCAAGACACTTGTGTATGGTGAAGCCATGAATGATCGGCTGACAAAATCCGACTGGATACAACACGGCCTGCGGACGCTGGCGAACGACGGAGCCAGCGCCTTGAAGGTTGGCCCAATGTCGGCGAAGCTAAAGGTGTCTCGTGGCAGTTTTTACTGGCACTTCCGAGACATTGCCGACTTCCGGTCGCAAATATTGCGAAGCTGGCAAGAGCGTATGACCGATCAGGTCATTCAGGAAATCGCCGGGAAAGCTGAACCAGACCGTCTGAAGCATCTTATGAGGCGAGCATTTCTTGTGAAGCGCAGCTTGGACCGAGCCATAAGATCCTGGGCCGCAGAAGATGAAGAAGTTGCCACGATCGTTGCGTCCGTCGATGCCAGCAGGGTCGCTTACATCGCGAAACTACTCATCGCGGCAGGAGTGGAAAGCCATCGGGCGCTACCTCGGGCAGCCTTCATGTATTGGGCTTATCTGGGTCAGGCTATTGTCATGAATCCCCGCTATTCCTCAATCTCAGCATTGGCCATGGACGATATCAGCGACCTGTTTGAAAAGTGAACGTCAGAAAACCGCCCGTTGCCTCGGCGGAGGAAGCAAACGCAGCCGCTCAATCCGTACACCTGGTCGGATTTCGGAGAGGCCGCCGTGAGGCGGTCTTACTTTTTGGCCCAGTTGGCCGATGTCCGCTATTCGCACTTCCCGGAAGTGCCACCTGCGTCGAGTGAGGGCCGGTTACGGTTCCCAAAGCGGACTCCGGCAAAATACCGCAACTCGTGCTTATGAACTCATGCCCTAGTGTAACGAACCCAATTCGACCCGTTCGGGTGAGGTCAGCGCCCCCAAATCTGCTTCACCGCCGCGATCACGCGGTCGATGTCGGCGTCGGTGATGTGGCGGTGGGTCACCATGCGGATCTGCCAGGGCGACCAGACGCCGGCGAGCACGCCCTTGCTCTTGAGCGCCTCCACCCAGGCGTCGGCGCGGCGGCCGCTCTGGACCACGTCGAGGCGGACGATGTTGGTCTCGACCACCGCGGGATCGACCAGGCTCGGATGCACCGCGGCGAGGCCCTCGGCGAGGCGCTTGGCGCGCGTATGGTCCTCGGCGAGGCGGTCGATCATCTCCTCGAGCGCGACGATCCCCGCGGCTGCGATCACGCCGCCCTGGCGGAGATTGCCGCCGACCATGCGGCGGAAGGCGCGGGCGCGGGTGATGAACGCGCCGCTGCCACAGAGCACGGAGCCCACGGGCGCGCTCAGCCCCTTGGAGATGCAGAAGCCGCAGCTCTCGCCATGCACCGCGATCTCCGAGGCCGGCACGCCGAGCTTCACCGCGGCGTTGAAGACGCGCGCGCCGTCGACGTGGACGGGCACGCCCGCGTCCTGCGCCAAGCCATGCACCGCCGCCATGTAGGCGAGCGGCAGCACCGCGCCGCCGGCGTCGTTGTGCGTGGTCTCCATCACGATGAGCGCGGTGCCGAGGCTGCGCGGCGTGAGCGCGGGCTTAATCGCCTCGCGGAGCGCCTCCAGGTTCATCTGGCCGCGCTGACTCGGAATGGTGCGGTGGAACAGGCTCGCGAGCCCAGCGATGCCGCCCATCTCCGAGCGGCAGATGTGGGTGCCGGGATCGCTCAGCACCTCGCCGCCGCGTCCGGTGTGCGCCAGCAGCGCCACCAGGTTCGCCATGGTGCCGCTGGGCACGAACATGCCGGCTTCCTTGCCGAGCTTCTCCGCCGCGAGCGCCTCGAGCCGGCGCACGGTGGGGTCGCCCTCCCGGCCGTCGTCGCCGAGCTCCGCGTGGCGCATCCGCTCCAGCATCCTCTCGGTCGGGCGCGTCACGGTGTCGCTGCCGAGATCGATCGCGTTCACGCTCATGTCATGTCCCCTGCATTCGGCCGGACCGTAGTAACGGCGCCACCGAGCGTCAAGCCGCGCTGCCTTGCACATGGGTGCGATACCGGAGTAAGCCCTCGGTCATCCAAAAAGGAGGCGCGCATGTTCCGCGTAGCGGTGCTCGACGACTACCAGCAGGTCGCGCTCTCGATGGCGGATTGGAAAAGCCTCGAGCCCGAGGGCGAGGTGCAGGCCTTCGCTGACAATCTCGTGGACGTGCCGCGCCTCGCCGAGCGCCTGCATACCTTCGACGCCGTGGTGCTGATGCGCGAGCGCACGCCGTTCCCGCGCGCGCTCCTCGAGCGCCTGCCGAACCTGCGCCTCATCGTGACATCCGGCATGCGCAACGCCGCCATCGACGTGGCAGCCGCGACCGAGAAGGGCGTGCTGGTGACCGGTACCGAGATGCTGGGCTATCCGACCGCCGAGCTCACTTGGGGCTTGATCATCGGGCTGCTGCGCCACATCCCCTTCGAGAGCGGCGCCATGCGCAAGGGCGCCTGGCAGACGACACTCGGCTCAGGCTTGCATGGGAAAACCCTCGGCATCCTCGGCCTCGGCAAGCTCGGCGCCCAAGTGGCAGCGATCGGCAAGGCCTTTGGCATGAGCGTGATCGCTTGGAGCCAGAACCTGACGCCCGAGCGCGCGGAGTTCGCGGGCGCCAGGCTGGTCTCGAAGGAGGCGCTGTTCTCCGAGGCCGATGTGGTCACCCTCCATCTTGTCCTGTCGGATCGCACGCGTGGCCTGGTGGGCGCGGCCGACCTCGCGCGCATGAAGCCCACGGCCTATCTCGTCAACACCTCGCGCGGCCCGATCGTCGACGGCAAGGCGCTGCTCGAGACCCTGCGCGCCCGCCGCATCGCCGGCGCCGCCCTCGACGTCTACGACCAGGAGCCGCTCCCCGCGGATCATCCGCTCCGCACGCTCGACAACGTCGTGCTGACGCCGCACCTCGGCTACGTGCTGGAGGAGAACTATCGACTGCTCTACCCTCAGGTGGTCGAGGCCATCCGCGCCTTCATGGCGGGCGAGCCGGTGCCGCGCGCGATCAACAAGCTGGGCTAGGGCTGCAGAACTGCCGTGCGTCCTTCGACGCGCTTCGCTGGCTCAGGATGAGGTGAGTTGGTGTTTTGCAGCCGCCAATGGTCCTTATCCTGAGCAAGCGAGCGGAGCGAGCGCGTCGAAGGACGCACGGAGCTCACGGTCACTACACATTGAACCGGAAATAGAAGACGTCGCCGTCCTGCACGACGTAGTCGGCGCCCTCGAGGTGCATCTTGCCGGCGTCCTTGGCGCCCTGCTCGCCACCGCAGGCGACGAAGTCGTCCCAAGAGATCGTCTCGGCGCGGATGAAGCCCTTCTCGAAGTCCGTATGGATGACGCCGGCAGCCTCGGGCGCGGTGGCGCCGCGGCGGACGGTCCAGGCATGCGCCTCCTTCGGACCCACCGTGAAGAACGTCACGAGGTCGAGCAGGTGATAGCCGGCGCGGATGACGCGCGTGAGGCCGGGTTCCTCGAGGCCGAGATGCTCGAGGAACTCGCGCTTGTCCGCATCGTCGGCGAGCAGCGCCACCTCGGCCTCGATAGCGGCCGAGATCACCACGATCTCGGCGCTCTGCGCCTGCGCATACTCGGCGACCCGCGCGCTCTGCGCATTTCCGGTCGCGGCCGCCGCCTCCTCGACATTGCAGATGTAGAGCACGGGCTTGGCGCTCAGGAGCTGCAGCCGCTTCAGGATCGCGCGCTTGTCGCTATCGAGCGGTACCGCCCGCGCCGGCGTGCCCTCGCGCAGCGCCGCCAGCACCGGCTCCATCACCGCGAGCTCGTCCCTCGCCTCCTTGTCGTTGCCCCGCGCCTTCTTCTGCGCGGCCAGCACGCGCTTTTCCAGGCTCTCCAAATCCGCGAGCAGGAGCTCAGTCTCGACCGTCTCGGCGTCGCGGATCGGGTCGATCGAGCTTTCGACGTGGGTGATGTCGCCGCTCTCGAAGCAGCGCAGCACGTGGGCGATGGCGTCGACCTCGCGGATGTGGCCCAGGAACTGGTTGCCGAGCCCTTCGCCCTTGGAGGCGCCGCGCACGAGGCCCGCGATATCCACGAACTCGAGCTGGGTCGCGACGATCTTCGCGGACTTGGCCAGGCGCGCCAGCGCCTCGAGCCGCGGGTCCGGCACGGCGACACGGCCCACGTTGGGCTCGATCGTGCAAAAGGGATAGTTCGCGGCCTCGGCCGCGGCGGTCGCCGTGAGCGCGTTGAAGAGCGTCGACTTCCCCACATTGGGCAAGCCGACGATGCCGCAGTTAAATCCCATTGGTCTCGGTGTCCGGTTTTGCTTGCGGCCGCGGCGGCTTCGGCGGCGGCGGCTTGAGGATCAAGGACACCTTGGTCATGAAACCCGGCGCGTCGTCCTTGACCAGGAGCGGCATCGCCTCTGCGATCGCCTCGACGAGCGGCGTCACCCAGGTCATCTCCTCGGCGTCGAAGTTCTGCAGCACGTAGGGCAGCACCAGCTCCTTGACGCCGGGATGACCGATGCCGATGCGCACACGCCAGAAGTCGGGCCCCATCGCGCCGTCGATCGAGCGCAATCCGTTATGGCCCGCGGTGCCGCCGCCGCGCTTGACGCGTAGCTTGCCGGGCGCCAGGTCGAGTTCGTCGTGGATCACCGCGATCTCGTCGGGCCCGATCTTGAGGAAGCGCGCGCAGGCGCCGACGCTGTCGCCGGAGAGATTCATGAAGGTCATCGGCTTGAGCGCGATCACCCGCTCGCCCGCCACGATCCCCTCGGCGTAAGCCCCGGAGAATTTCGCGCGGAACGGCGCGAACTCATGGCGGCGGACGAGCCGGTCCACCGCCATGAATCCGATGTTGTGACGGTTCTTCGCGTGGCGGGGCTCGGGATTGCCGAGCCCGACGAGAAGCCGCATGGGTGAGGGCGCGCTATCGTCCGGCGATCAGCCCTTGGCGGGCGCGGGACCCTTGGCGGGAGCGGGCGCCTTGGCGGGCGCTGCGGGGGCGCCCTTCGCGGGCGCCGCTGCAGCGCCCTTGGCTGCCGCGGCAGCACCCGGCGCCGCCGCCGGCGCGCCGGGCGCGGCGCCAGGCGTGGCCGGTGCCGCTGCCGCGCCCTCCGCGGGCGCACCCTCCACCGGTACTTCGCCCGCTGCGGCCGCGGCTTCGGCTGCCAAAGCCGCGGCTTGGGCCGCGGCTTGCGCGGCGGCCAGCTCCTCGCGGACCACGGTCGGGGCCGCCACGGTCGCCACGGTGAAATCGCGGGCGATGGTGGGCTTGGTCCCCGGCGGCAGCTTCACGCTTCTGATGTGCACGCTGCCGCCGATCTCGAGCCCGTCGAGGCTCACGTCGATCTTCTCGGGGATCGCGTCGGCGTTGCAGTAGAGGTCGATCTCGTGCCGCACCAGGTTGACGATGCCGCCGCGCTTGATGCCCGGCGACTTCTCGGAGTCGACGATGTTGACGGGGATCGCCACCGCGATCCGCGCGCCCGCGCCCACGCGCATGAAATCGACGTGAAGGGGACGGTCGCTCACGGGGTGGAACTGCACGTCGCGCGGCAGCACGCGCTCCTTGCCGCCGCTCACCTCGACGTGGAGGAGGCGCGCGAAGAAGCCGGGCTTGTTGACCTCGCGGTCGAGCTCGCTCGGATCGATCGAGATCAGCACCGGCGGCTTCTTGTCGCCGTAGAGGACTCCGGGCACACGACCGTCGCGACGGGTGGCCCGGGCAGCCCCCTTTCCGGCCCGGTCCCGCGCTTCCGCGCGGATGGTA
>DATFRA010000392.1:0-18879 GCA_035263705.1 Allostellaceae bacterium | reverse complement strand
AGGCCGTGTAGGTCGCACCCCCAGTCTCCGCCAACACCTTCGTGATCGCCGCCGTCAGCGACGTCTTCCCATGGTCCACGTGACCAATCGTTCCGACATTGCAATGCGGCTTCGTCCGCTCAAATTTCGCCTTCGCCATGGCTTTGTTTCCTTGTTGTCCGTCGAGGGTGATTCCGTTGGCCTAGTCCGGGAGCCCGAGCGCTGGAGCGGGTGACGGGAATCGAACCCGCGTAGCCAGCTTGGAAGGCTGGAGCTCTACCATTGAGCTACACCCGCCGATCGCCTCGTGTCTCCCGCCCCAACCCCGGTTCTCGTCCCGACCTCACTCGTTCCGCCGCGGCTGGTGGAGGGGGAAGGATTCGAACCTTCGAACTCCGTAGAGGGCAGATTTACAGTCTGCTGCCGTTGACCACTTGGCTACCCCTCCGTTGGGGCGCTTGCCGCCCGGCGCAGCGGAGTGCGGGTCTTACGGTCTCACCCGGAGATTGTCAACAGCATCGGGCACTTGGGCCCCGCTGAACGCGGCGATTCTGGCATTGCCGCCGCCCGCGGGATCGAGGCTTATAGCGGGGCATGGCCCGACGACACCGCCCCGACCAGCGCTCGACATCGCGCCGCGCGGAAAGAGCGCCGCCCCCACTGCGCGAGCCGCGCCACGAGCCGGCGGTTCAGGTGCAGAGAGAGACACGCCGCGACAGCGGCAGCTGGATCTACGGCCGGCACGCCGTGCACGCGGCCTTGCAGAATCCGGCGCGCCGCTTCCACCGGCTGATCGCGACCGCGGAGCTCGCCGCCGACGCCCAGACCTGGCTTGCGGCGGCCGAGGCGCGTCCGATCGGGGAGCTCGACATCGAAACCCTCGACCGCGGCCGCATCGCGGCGCTGCTGCCGGAGGGCGCGGTGCATCAGGGGCTCGCACTCCAGGTGGAGCCGCTGCCGCCCGTATTCCTCGAGGATGTGCTCGCCGAGATTCCGCCGGCTGAGGCCGCCGGAGCCGCCGTCGTTGTGGTGCTCGACCAGGTGAGCGATCCCCAGAACGTCGGCGCGGTCCTCCGCTCCGCCGCTGCCTTCGGCGCCCGCGCGCTGGTGCTGCCGGAGCATGGCACGCCGCCCAGCACCGCCGCCCTCGCCAAGGCGGCCTCCGGCGCCCTCGAGCAGGTCCCCCTGGTGCGCGTCACCAACCTCGCCCGCGCGCTCGACAAGCTGAAGGATGCCGGCTTCTGGTGCGTCGGCCTGGAGGAGACGGGCGAGAGATTGCTCGGCGAGCTCGACCTCTCGGGCCGCGTCGCGCTCGTGCTCGGCGCCGAAGGCGAAGGGCTTCGGCGGCTCACCCGCGAGCGCTGCGACTTCATGGCGCGTCTGCCGACCCGGGATCCCCTCGCCTCCCTCAACGTTTCAAGCGCCGCTGCCGTGGCACTCTACGAGGTGGCCCGGCGCCGTCCGTCATGAGCGCGAAGACCGCGGAGAAGGGACGCACCGTCGCGGCGGCCCTGCTGGTGACGCCCGACGGGCGCTACCTCATGCAACTCCGCGACGACGTGCCCCGCATCCTGCTGCCGGGCCACTGGGCCTGCTTCGGCGGCGCGATCGAGCCCGGCGAGACCCCCGAGGCCGCGATGCGCCGAGAGCTCGCGGAGGAGATCGAGTTCCGGGCGCGCGAGCTCGCGGCCTTCACGGAGATGCAGGTGCGGTTTCCAGTCGATCCCCCGCGCTGGGACCACATGCACTTCTTCGCCGTGCCAATCCTCGCTTCCGACATCGACCGGATGGTGCTCCACGAAGGCCAAGGCAAAGCGCTTTTCACGCCCGAGGCGCTCGCCGCGGAGTCGCGCGTCGCGCCCTGGGACCTGGCGGCTGTCCTGATGCACGCCCGGCGGCGCGCGCTGTTCCCGCGGTGATACCCACCGTCGTCTTGCCGGAGCCCGTCATCCGCAGTATCACCGGCGCGCCTCCGGTGACATCGCGGCCGGGTTAGCTCAGCGGTAGAGCAGCGGTTTTGTAAACCGAAGGTCGGGGGTTCGATCCCCTCACCCGGCACCAGCGACCTCAACCTATGCCGCGGTAGCCCCGCGCCGTCAGAGGGCGCGCGGAGCCCGGAGAAGCGCCCGCGAAGCGCTCAATGCTTGGTTTGGAGCGCCGCCGCCTGTGCAGCCAATGCAGCGGTCGTCGCCGCATCCAGGGTTACACCGAGCTTGGCATCGAGAGCCGATACCACGCCTGCCGTGATGCCCTTGTTCGCGGCTGCCGCGAGCGCCTGAGCCGCTGCGGTCTGATCTAGTGTGATGGTGGCTGCCGGCGCTTTGTTGGCGATGTCGAGCGCCAATTGGCTGGCGGCGGCCTTATAGGCCGCGATCTCGCCGACGCGCGAATTGGGCGCGGCGTTCGTCATCGCGGTCGACGAGGCGTGAGCCGCGTTGAGTGCGCCGAGCGAGGAGGCCGTGGCGCCTTGGCCCTGATGGCCGGGATCGCCCGCATCGGCCGAGCTCCCACGGCCCTGGCCACCGCCATTGCCGTTCCCGTTGCCGCCCCCGCCACCACCACCCCCGCCGCCGCCGCCACCAGCGGCGAAGGCAGAGTTAGCGACCTGCGTCATGGGCAATAAAGCCGTACTCCCAACCATCGTTGCGGCCAGCAGCATGACCGTCGTTCCGCGGTAGATCGCGCGCATGATCGCCTCCATTGAATGCACGCCACCTAAGCATGCGCACTCCGGCCGGCGAGTGAGCATTATCGGGCTTGAGAGGAACGGGCGCGCTTACCGCAATGTCGCGTTGCATCGGTAGCCTGAGGGCTGGCAACTCAGGCCCGGTTGCTCAGGCGCTAGGGCTTCTTGGGCTTCTGACCGGTATGCGCCTGCTGCTGGATGCACTGCTTATAGAAGTCGCTACCGCGCGTGAGGTTGTCGCAGCTCTTCCCGGGTTTTTTGTTGCTCGCGGTCACCGCCTTATCGTTTTTCGGCGCGGCGACCGCGCCCAGCGAGGCCAGCGGGATGAGCAACGCAAGGCCGATGGTCGCAACTCTATGTTTCATGAGTATCCCTCCTGAACGCGAACGTGGGGTTTTGGAACGGTTCCCCTCTGAACCGTATTCCCGTGGGGGCTATCAAACAACCCGCGCCCGCCGAGTCAGTGCAGCAGCGTCGCAATCATGTAGGGGCGTCAGTCGAGTGCCGCTTCCACGGCGCTCTCGAGCCGCGCCTCTCGCGTGGGGTGGCGATGCGGGTTGCGCAGCAGGAGCAGCAGCGGCATCACCGACAGCGTCACCAGCATCATGAACTTGAAGTCGCCGATATAGGCGATCATCGAGGCCTGCCGGTTGATCTCGCCGTCGAGCAGCGCCTGGCCCGTAAGCGTGTGCATGTTCCACGGGCTGTCGGCGGGCATGATGCGGAGCATGGCGTTATAGGGGCTCACGTGCTCCGCGATCTCCTGATGATTGATCTGGATGCTGCGGGCGAGCAGGGTCTCGACCACGGAAATACCGACGCTCGCGCCGATGTTGCGCATCAGGCTGAAGAGACCCGCCGCCTCCGTGCGCAGCTGGGGTGGCAAGGTCGCGAAGGTGAGGGTGCTCAGCGGCGGGAACACGAAGCCGATCCCGAGCCCCTGTACGATGCCGGTCCGGATCACCATCCACTCGTCCATGCCAAGCGAAAAGCCCGTCATCTGGTAGAGCGAGAGCGCCGTCAGCAGCAGGCCGGCGAGGACCGGCAGCCGCGGATCCATGCGGGTCAGTAGGCGCCCCACCACCATCATCCCAATCATGCTGCCGATGCCGCGCGGCGCCAGGATCAAGCCCGTCGTCACCACGGGGTAGTTGAGCAGGTCCTGCATCAGCGGCGGCAGCAGCGCCAGGTTGGCGAACAGCACCACGCCGATTACGGCGATGCAGACGATGCCCGAGATAAAGTTCCGGTCGCGCAGCAGCCGCGGATCGACGAACGGATGCTCGGCCGTGGCCGAATGCACGATGAACACATAGAGACCGAGGCCCGCAAGCGCCGTCTCGATCATGATCTCGCTGGAGTTGAACCAGTCCTGGTGCTCGCCACGGTCGAGCAGGAGCTGGCAGGCGCCGACAGCCAAGCTCAGCATCGCGAAGCCGAAGAAGTCGAAGGGCCGCGGATTGTCCAGCCGGTGCTCCTCCACGAAGGCGAGGATGCCCAGGTAGGCCAGGATGCCAACTGGGAGGTTTATGTAGAACACCCAGCGCCAGCTGTAGGTCTCGGTCAGCCAGCCGCCGAGCATCGGCCCGAAGATCGGGCCGATCATCACGCCGACACCCCAGAGCGCCATGGCATAGCCGTGGCGCTCGCGCGGATAGACGTCGAGCAGCACCGCCTGGGAGAGCGGCACGAGCGCCGCGCCGAACAGGCCCTGAAAGAGCCGGAACACCACGATCTGCGCCAGCGTCTGGGCGGCGCCGCAGAGCAGCGAGGCGACCGTGAAACCGACCACGGAGAGCAGGAACAGTCGTTTGCGGCCCACGCGGCTGGCGAGCCAGCCGGTCATCGGCGTCATGATCGCCGCCGCGATGATGTAGGAGGTCAGCACCCAGGCGATCTGGTCCTGGGTCGTCGAGAGGCCGCCCTGCATGTGCGGCAGCGCCACGTTCGCGATCGTGGTGTCGATCACCTGCATCACTGTCGCCAGCATGACCGAGATGGTGATCATGGCGACGTTGACGCGCGCCGGCGCCGACGCCGCGCGGGTGCTCCCGACCGCGCTCACTGCGTGTCGCTGGCGTGCTCGCGGCCGAGCGCCTTGGCGACCGGCTCGGGGAGCGGGTTCTGGTGGCGCGTATCGATCTCGACCGAGACGCTCATGCCCGCGCGGAGCCCGTTGGTCGCCTCGCCGGGCACCAGCACCAGCCGCACGGGCACGCGCTGCACGACCTTGACCCAGTTCCCGGTCGCGTTCTGCGGCGGCAGGATGGAAAACTCGGACCCGGTGCCGGGGCTCAGGCTGGTCACCACCGCGCGCCACTGGCGGCCGGGGTAGCTGTCGACCTCGATGGTGGCCTCTTGTCCCGGCTTCAAGTGCGTGAGGTCGGTCTCCTTCACGTTCGCCTGGACATAGAGCCGGTGCATCTCCATCAGCGCGAAGGCCGCCTGGCCCGCCTGCATGTACTGGCCCGGCCGCAGGTCGACCTTGGCGGTGACGCCATCCTCGGGCGCCACGATGCGCGTGTGCGAGAGGTCGAGGGCCGACTGGTCGCGCTGCGCCATGGCCTGGCGCACCATCGGGTGGTCGTCGACGTTGACATCGGGGTTGCCGCCGAGGCTGGCGAGCGTCTGCGCGAGGTCCTGCTCCACCGCGCTCAGCTGGCCGCGGGCGCCGTCGTAGTTGTGCCGGGCCTGGTCGTATTGCGAGACGGAGACGAAGCTGTTGGAGACCAGCTTCTGCTGGCGGTCGAGCTCGCGCTTGTAGAAGTCGAGCGAGTCTTTGGCCTGCTGGAGCTGCGCCTGCTTTTGGCGATATGTCGCCTTCATCGCCTGGATGTTGTTGCGGGCGTTGACGAGCAGCGCCTCGGCGCGCGCCAGTGCGATCTTGAAGGGCTCGTCGTCGATGCGGAACAGCAGCGCGCCCTTGACCACGGTCTGGTGGTCGCGGACCTCGACCTCGACGACGCGGCCCGGAACGTCGCTGCTGATCTGCACCTTGTCGGCCTCGACGTAGGCGTCGTCGGTCGAGACGTAGCGGCCGCCCGTTACGTAGTAATAGGCCGCGCCCGCCAGCACCACGAGCGGCCCCAGTCCGAGCAACACAAAGCGCACGCTGCGGCGCTCCAGCAGACCCCTCGCGTATCTGCCGCCGGACCTAGCCATGGCGCACCCTCCGGCGCGGCGCGCGAGGGGCGAAGAAAGCGGCGACGGTGCCGCCGCGCTCCGAAAGATTGGCGCGGATCTTGAGCAGGGAGTCGATGAGCGCGCGGCGGTCGCCATCGCTCAGCCCGGCGAGCGCCTCCTCCCGCTTCCTCTCGCCGAGCGCCCACATGCGCACGAGCACGGGCGCCACCTTGTCGGTGGTGTAGAGGCGGCGGGCGCGCCGGTCGCTCGCATCGGCGCGCCGCTCGACCCAGCCGGCGGCCTCCAGCCGATCGACCAGCCGGCCCAGCGTCACGCCCTTGATCTCGAGTATCTCTGCCAGCCCACTCTGATTGATCCCGTCGTGGCGATGGAGGTGCGCGAGCACCTGCCACTGCGCGCGACTCAGCCCCAGCGCCGCCGCGCCCTGATCGAAGCGCTTCCTGAGGAGTCTCGCGATGTCGTGCAGCAGAAAACCGAAGCCGTATTCCGGAGGCGGGTTCATGGCTCTCAATAATGATGAGCAGGCTTTTGATTAGCAAGCTCATATTTCTAGGCATATATTATTGAAAAACAATGAATGGCGTTCGCCGGAATGTCAGCCGAGGCTGCGCACGGCACCCGAAAAACGGGTCGTCGCGCGAGTGACCTAGCGACAGGCGGTGTTGGAAGCGCTCGGCTATGTCCCGCTTGCCTCGACCGCGATGACGACCCTGCTGCTCACGGCCGTGCTGGTCTTCGCCGCGGGTTGGCGGGGTCGCCGGGCACCGGTCTCGGCAGCCCGATAGCGCGCCGCTCAGTCCCTGGCGCCGCTCCGCCAGAATTGCGGCCGCACGAACCTGCCGTAGCCCCAGGCGCCGCGCTTCTCGCGCCTGGCCTCCTCCTCGATGGCGAGGTAGCGGGTACGCCGGCCGTAGGCGAAGGCCAAGCCTTCCGATACCAGGATCGCGCCCACGTCCTTGCCGCCGACGAAGCAGACCGCGAACTCGCGCGCATGCCGGTCGACGAACTCCTCGTCGACCTGACAGCCGAACCCCGGCATCGCCACCAATTGATTGAGCCGCCCGGTCGCGATCGCCCCGCAATAGAGGAGGCCGCCGGTGGGGTCGCGGCAGGTTTGCGTGCGCTCGAAGGCATCGACCCCCTGGAGGCGAAGCCGCTGCGTCGGGCAGCGCAGGCGGAAATGCGCAAGCAGGCACGTCCCCGGCACGACCTCCAGCGTGTCGCCGTCATAGACCTTGTAGCGATCGGCGCGCACGGGCGCGGGCAGCGCGAGCATCACCAGGGCCACCGCCGACAGGATGGCGAGCACACACAGCGAAGCAAGGCGCAGAAATCGTGTGGTCGAAAGTCGCATCGTCCGCCGCGCCGACAGGAGACAGTCGAAATGCGCCCGACTATCCCAAAAAGCACGGGAATCGCCAAGCCCGGCCCCGGGCCGATTCCCAAGGAAATCGCCGCGCCGAGCTTAGTTGGAGTCCGCGGGCTCGGGCGACGGAAACCAGGCGTCCGTCCGGCCCATAAGATGATAGGCCGCGAGGCCGACCCACTCCTTGGCGGCAGCGTTCAGCAACAAGAGCTGATCGGCGGTCGACCAATTGGAGAAGCCGGACAATCGGCCCGTCGTTCGGTAATCGACCGGATCGGGCGTGATTGTCCAGCGGACCCCCCGGAAGCATCCGACCGCCCGCGGCATATGGAAGGCCGAGGTGACGAGGATCCAGGATTCACCTAGCTGTGGCTTCACCAGATCGCGGGCGAAGACGGCATTCTCGTAGGTACTGCGCGAGCGGGATTCCGACGTGATCCGGCTCGGGTCGACGCCGCGATCGATCAGGAATTGCGTCATCACCGCCGCTTCCGGGAGCTCGGCCCCGAAGAGACGCCCCGTGCCGCCGACCACCGCCACGCGCGCGTCGGGATACCGGCGGGCCAGTTCCGCGGCCTCGAGAAGACGCTGACCCGCGGCATTTAGGCTGACCCGCCCACGTGCCTCGCTCACGGTCTCGTTGACCGCACCGCCAAGCACGATGATACCGTTCACGTGAGCAGGCAGAGCCGCAGGCATCGAAAACCGGTTCTCGAGCGGCACCATCAGCCATTCGCCGACGGGCAGAACCGAGACGACGAGAAAGCCAAGCGTCGCGGCGGCGACCAGGCCCATGCCGCGCCGGCGCCGGCTCAACAGGAGGGATAGCGTGCCAGCCGCCAGCAGGAGCGCCAGGACGTTGCCAGGAGCCGCGATCGACCAGAAGATCTTGCTGACGAGGAAGGTCATGGCGGAGGCCGCCGGGATACTGTCTCGCCTTCGATCCTCGTTTCCGCCGCCGCTTCAGGCGCGCAACGGCTCGACGCGCGGCTGGGGAAAGCTGACGTCCTGGTCGTAGCCGAGTTCGGTGAGCAGGTCCCCCGCAACGGCTTCGACCATCTCGCAGTCTCGCGCCGTGAACTCGCGGCGCCACCGCCCGATCGACGTCGTGAATGCGGGACCCGCTGCCGGGTGTGTGACATTGCTGTCGTGTACCAGGACACGGTCGCTCCACTCGAGGCCGAGAAAGCCGAGCAGCCGCCGAAGCGTCGGCTCGGGATCGCGGACCAGTTGCTCGTATCGAATCTCGATATAGCCTGGATCGCTCCGGCTCGCGCGCCCGGCCGAGACCCGCTCGACCCAGTAGGCCGCGCATCGAGCGGCGGCATCGCTCGGCGTCCGGTGCCGCACTTTCATCCAGCCTTGGCTGCGTAGCGAGCAAGCGACGTCCCGCCCATCGCGAATCATGTGGATGAGGCGCGCCTTCGGGAAATGGCGACGCACGAAGGCGAACCGCCGGACATTCTCCGGCGTCTTGTCGGCCCAGACGCGCTTGCCGGAGCGAGCGAGTGAGGCGGATTGGAAGCGGTCGATGAACTCAGCCTGCGAGCGGCTCGCGCACTGCCAGCCCTCGATCTGGTCGGCTCGGAATCCCAGGCGGGAAGCGAGCTCTTCGGGACCGCTCACCCGCTCCAGGAAGACGGTGCTCTCCGGCCCGCAGCAGACCGCGGGATGTCGGTCGAGCATGCGGCGCAGCAGCGTGGTCCCGCTGCTCCCGCATCCGCCGACGACGATCGGAGCGGTCTCGGAGACATAAGGCGTTCGCAGCTGCTCAAGTAATCGCCAGCGGCGGCGATAGCCCAGCAAATCGAATACCAGCGACATGGTTCCCCTCAGGCGCCGAGAATACATGCTAAAGCCGAGCCGGAGATTTGTTGAGTCCAGGCGCCGCGGCCGGCGCTCAGACCTTGTGATACTCGCGATACCACGCGACGAAGCGCGGCAGCCCTTCCTCGATCGAGATGGAGGGGTTGAAGCCGAAGTCGCGACGCGCCGGCTCGACATCGGCGTAGGTCGCGATCACATCGCCGGATTGCATCGGCAGCATCTGGCGCGGTACCCGTGCGCCGATCGCGCGCTCGAGGACAGCAACGAAGCGCTCGAGCTCCACGCTCTCGTTGTGCCCGAGGTTGTAGATCCGCAAGGGCGCGATCGCGCCATCCTGGGCCGGCGGCTTCGCGAGGCACGCGAGCACTCCTGATACGATGTCGTCGATATAGGCGAAGTCGCGCCGCATGTTCCCGTTGTTGAAGAGCGGGATCGGCTTGCCTTCGAGAATCGCCTTTGTGAAGACCCAATAGGCCATGTCCGGCCGCCCCCAGGGCCCATAAACCGTGAAGAACCTGAGCGCGGTCGTCGGCAGGCGATAGAGATGCGCATAGACATGCGAGATCTCCTCGTCCGCTTTCTTGGTGGCACCGTACATCGAGCACGGCGTGTCGACGGGATCGCCCACGGCGAAGGGGAGCTTGGCGCCCTCCCCATAGACCGAGGACGTGCTCGCGAACACCAGGTGCTTGAGAGCCGGCATGCGCCGGCACGCTTCCAGCACCTCCACGTGTCCCATGATGTTCGCGGTCACGTAAGAGCGAGGATCATCCTGCGAGTGGCGCACGCCGGCCGCTGCGGCGAGATGGATCACGTGATCGATCTCGGGATATCGGCGGACCAACTCGGACAGGGCGCCGGGCTCCGCCACGTCGAGGCGATGGAACGCCAAGCCGCCCAGCGTTCGAAGCGCCGCCAGCCGAGCCTCCTTGAGGGTCACGTCATAATAGTGGTCGAGCTTATCGACCCCGATGACGGCGGCACCCTGGCGCAACAGAGCGTTTGCTACATGGAATCCGATGAAGCCGGCGACACCCGTGACGAGAATGCTCATCAATGCGACCCTGCGATGCGCGCGCGGAAGCTAGCGAAGTCTACCTGAAATATCACCGCGGACCTGCTGTCTCGCGCGACGCAGGCGGCGCCCCGAGAGATTGCATCGCCGGAAGGATGGCCCCAGTCTCCCGCAGTGCGGCGTCCAACGCGGTGGGATCGAGCGTGATGTGATCGTTGATTCCGGCCGGATCGCTCATGACGTGCCGGTATTGGTGTCCGAGCTGCAGCGCTAGCGCTACCCAAAACGGATAAGCCGCGCCCCGCGGGAAAATCTCCAACACTGCGATCGGCTTGTCTGTGAAGAGAATGTTGGTCAGGGCAGCGCCTTCGACACCCACGACCGTGCGGGCTTCGGTCATCAAGCGGACCTGCTCCGCGTGTGGGAGAGATTCCGGAACGACGAACTCGTATCCATGCCTGGTTAACACGTCGCGCAATGCGGCTTCATTCGCTAACCGGCGCGTCTTTTGGGTATTGCGGCTGAAATAGATGCGGCGGCTCGCGGGCGATCTCGACGGGCCGATCCCGTGGCATGCGCGCACCAGCGCGCCGACTTCGCGCCACTGCTCCTTGTGCGCGAATCTGCAGATCGGGTGCGTGGCGCGGGCCGAAATCACTTGAATCAGACGATCGGCACGGACCATCTCGCGCCGTTTCACGAATTCCAGAGAGAGATGGGGATATCGCCCGACCAGGGCCTCGAGAATCGGCCGCTGATAGCCGGCGACTCGCTCGCTGAACAGCAGCGCCACGCGCTCGGGTCCTCGGACGTCGCGCAGCGCGCGCAACGTCAACGCCAGATCCTCGAAGAAGTGGTAATAGTTCGTGACGCCCGAGGCCATGTCCGCCACGTTGAGGGCGGTTCCTGCGACCGGCCGTATCGGCACCGACCATGTCAAGCGATGGGTGCGCGGCCGGCCGCAGACGACTGCGGCCGAGGGACGGTGCACCGTCAAGTTGAGCCAGGGCAGTACGTCGCAGTCGGTCAACTCGAAGATGCGGATGTCGCTCCGCAGCATGAGGCGTCCGGGCGCGTAGCACGGCCCCAGGCTCTCGCGGAATCCGTTGAGGAACCCGTCCACATGCGGGTCGAGGGCGATGGTGGCCGTTGCGGGAATGCCGTCATCGAGTCGCGCGCGGGCGACACTCGCGGGGTCGATGCGCTGGGGATAGACGTGCAGGACAGAGCGCAGCGCTCGCACACGGCCGACGGTCTGCCCGAACGCGGCGCCCCATATCCTGCGCGCGCTCAAGCCTTTCCGCACCGAGCGGGACCATCGCGAAAGGCGTGGCCGATCCTTCACGTCGTCCATATCGTCCTACCCACCCCCTGAGTTAAGATCGGCGATCCTGCACCGTCACAGGCTCCAATACGTCATCCCCTCCGGCGCGGCGCGGGGGTCGAGGGCGGATTTGACGTCGACCACCACGCCGCGTGGGACCACCGCCTCGAGGTAGCGGGCGAGCGGGCGGTCGAGGAAGCGGCGGTGGGGGACCGCGATCACGAGGGCGTCGAGCTCCGCGAGCGCGCCTTCGGCGGCGAGCTCGATGCCGTACTCGCGCCGCGCCTCGGCAGCGTCGATCAGGGGGTCGTGCACCAGCGCGGCGATGCCGAACCCCTTGAGCTCCGCGGCGATGTCGGGCACCCGGCTGTTGCGGAGGTCGGGCACGTTCTCCTTGAAGGCGAGGCCGAGGATGCCGACGCGTGCGCGGCGCACGGGTCGCCCGGCCGCGATCAGCAGCTTCACCAGGCGCTGCGCGATGAAGCCGCCCATGCTGTCGTTGATGCGGCGTCCCGCCAGGATCACCTGCGGGAGATAGCCCACCGCCTCGGCCTTGGCGGTCAGGTAGAAGGGATCGACGCCGATGCAGTGGCCACCCACCAGACCCGGCGCGAATCGCATGAAGTTCCACTTGGTCGCCGCGGCCGCGAGCACGTCTGCGCTCCGCAGGCCCAGCCGGTCGAGGATCAACGCTAGCTCGTTCATGAGCGCGATGTTGATGTCGCGCTGGGTGTTCTCGAGCACCTTGGCGGCTTCCGCGACTTCGATCGAGGGCGCGCGGTGGATGCCGGCGGGCACCACCTTGCCGTAGGCGTCGGCGACGCGCTCCAGAGTCGCGGCGTCCTCGCCCGCCACCACCTTGACGATGTTTTCGAGCCGGTGCGAGCGGTCGCCCGGATTGATCCGCTCGGGTGAGTAGCCGAGCTTGAAATCGGTCCCCTGCCGGAGCCCCGAGGCGGCCGCGAGCGCGGGCCCGCAGACCTCGCGCGTGAGACCCGGATAGACCGTCGACTCGACGACCACCACCGAGCCGGGCTTCAGCACCGGCCCGATGACGCGGCAGGCGCTCTCGAGCGCGCGCAGGTCCGGGCGGCGCCGCTCGTCGATCGGCGTCGGCACCGCCACGATGAAGAAGCTCGCCTGCGCGAGGTCGGCGGGATCGTCGGTCAGGCGCAGCGTGCTCTGCGCGAGCGCGTCCGGCGCCACCTCGCCGGTGCGGTCGACGCCGCCCCTGAGCTCGGCGATCCGCTCCCTGGAGACGTCGAAGCCGATCGCCGGCGAGAAATGGCGCGCGAAGGCGAGCGCCACCGGCAAGCCGACATAACCCAGGCCGAGGATCGCGAAACCGCGCTCGCTCACGCGTTCGGCCCTTCCTTCGCAAGCCGGTCGAGATAGGCGCCGTACTCGGACTTGCGGTAATTGTCGGCGAGCCGCAGCAGCTGCGCGGTATCGATGAAGCCCTGGCGGAACGCCACCTCCTCGACGCAGCCGATCTTCTGGCCTGTGCGCTTCTCGAGGGTGCGCACGAATTCCGACGCTTCGATCAGGCTGTCGTGAGTGCCCGTGTCGAACCAGGCATAGCCGCGGCCGAGCCGCTCGATCGCGAGCTTGCCCGCCTTGAGATAGGCCTTGTTGACATCGGTGATCTCCAGCTCGCCGCGCGCCGAGGGTTTGATCGCGCTCGCGACCTTCACGATGTCCTGGTCGTAGAAATAGAGACCTGTGACCGCCCAGTCCGAGCGCGGCGACTTCGGCTTCTCCTCGATCGAGAGCACATGGTTCTCCGCGTCGAACTCGGCGATGCCGTAGCGCTCGGGCTCGCTCACGCGATAGGCGAATACCGTGGCGCCGGCCTTGCGGTGCGTGGCGTTGGCGAGCATCTGCGTGAGGCTATCGCCGTAGAAGAGATTGTCGCCGAGGATCAGCGCGGCGCCCTCGCCTGCCAGGAACTTTTTGCCGATCAGGAACGCCTGCGCGAGCCCCTCCGGCTTCGCCTGCGCGGCATAGCTGAGACGGATGCCCCACTGTGCGCCGTCGCCGAGCAGCGTTTCGAACAGCGGCGCGTCGCCCGGCGTGGTGATGACGAGGATCTCGCGCAGCCCCGCCAGCATCAGCGTCGACAGCGGGTAATAGACCATCGGCTTGTCGTAGATCGGCAGCAGCTGCTTGGAGAGCGCGCGGGTCAGCGGATAGAGCCGCGTGCCGGAGCCGCCCGCGAGGATGATGCCTTTCATGAACGCGCGGCCTCGAGGGGCCGCCCCAGCCGCTCGCCGCGATAGACGCCGCTCCGGATCGGTTCCCACCAGGCACGGTTGTCGAGATACCAGCGCACGGTCTTCTTGAGGCCGGTCGCCAGCGTCTCGGTCGGGCGCCAGCCGAGCTCCCGGCGGAGTTTGCTGTCGTCGATGGCGTAGCGGAGATCGTGGCCGGGACGGTCTGGCACGAAGGCGATCAGGTTCTCGTGCGGCCGGTGCGGCGATTGCGGCAGCGCCTCGTCGAGCAGCGCGCAAAGCAGCTTCACCAGGTCGAGGTTCGTGCGCTCCTCGCCGCCGCCGATGTTGTAGGTCTCGCCGATCCGGCCGCGCTCGAGCACCAACGCGAGCGCCGCCGCATGGTCGCCGACGTAGAGCCAGTCGCGCACGTTGGCGCCGGCGCCATAGACCGGCAGCGGCTTGCCCTCGAGCGCGCTCAGGATCATCAGGGGGATCAGCTTCTCCGGGAACTGCCAAGGCCCGTAATTGTTGGAGCAGTTCGTGGTCACCACCGGCAGTCCAAACGTCTTGTGCCAGGCGCGCACGAGGTGGTCCGCGCCCGCTTTGCTGGCGGCATAGGGGCTGTTGGGACTGTAGGCGGTCTCCTCGGTGAAGCGGCCCTCGGGCCCCAGCGAGCCGAATACCTCGTCGGTCGAGATGTGGTGCAGGCGGAATTTCTTCCGGGCGTCGCCCTTGAGTCCGTCCCAATAAACGCGCGTCACCTCGAGCAGCGTGAAGGTGCCCGAAAGGTTCGTGCGGATGAAATCATCGGGTCGGTCGATCGAGCGGTCGACGTGGGTCTCGGCGGCGAGGTGCATCACCGCGTCGGGCTTGTGCGACCGGAACACGCGCTCGATCGCCGCGCGGTCGGCGACGTCGGCCACCTCCAGCGCATAGCGACCGCCCTCGGCCAGCGCGCCCAGTGGCGGGTTGGATCCCGCATAGGTGAGCTTGTCGAGATTCACCACCGTATGCCCCGCGCGCAACAAATGCCGCACGACCGAGGTACCGATGAACCCCGCGCCGCCCGTGACCAGGATCTTCGTCAACCCGCTTCCCTCGCCAACAGCTCCGTCACCGCCCGCAGGCGCGGCACGACCCAGAAGTCCTGGCATCGCGCGACCTCGGGCGCAAGCGGATCATAGCGCACGAGCGTGCCCACGCCCGCCGCGCGGCCAGCCTCGATATCGCTCGCCTGGTCGCCCACGGTCCAGGAACGGGCGAGGTCGAGGTCCAAGTCCCGCGCCGCCTGCAAGAGCATCCCGGGCTCCGGCTTCCGCCAGGGATTGGCCCGCCGATAGCGCCCGACGCCCTCGGTCGGATGGTCGGGGCAATGGTAAACGCCGGCGATGACGACGCCGCGCCGGGCGAATTCGTCCTTCATCCACGCCATGAGTCGCTCGAAATCCGCCTCGGTGTAAAAACCGCGGCCGATGCCGGACTGGTTGCTGGCGATCGCGATGGTAAATCCGCGCCGCGCGAAGGCCGCCGTCAGCTCGAAGATGCCGTCGACGAATCGGCAGTCCTCGATCCGATGCAGATAGCCGGTGTCCTCGTTGACGACGCCGTCGCGGTCGAGAATGAGACCCCGGCGAGTACCGGCCATGGCATGGCGCTCCTTTGCGCGCGGTCCCTAGCGCAGGGGCCGCGCGAAGGCAAGTCGGTGAAATAGCGGTTGAACCGCTGTGCAAGGGTCTTGATGTTTCGTGGCAGGACCCTCACCCTCCCAGCGCTTTGCGCGCTGGGTCCCTCCCTCTCCCACTCCGTGGGCGAGGGGCAAGCTCAGCCCCTCTCCCGCGCTTGAGCGGGAGAGGGAGGGGCCCGTCGCTCAGTGGCGGGAGGGTGAGTGCGAGCCCTGGTCGCAGGAGGGACCATGGACCTGAAGGCGTTCTATCGCGCGGAGCTCGACGAGCACGCCAAGGTGCTGCAGGCGACGCTCGCGCAGTGCGAGGCGCCGTTCCTGCGCCTGGTGGAGGTGGCGGCGAAGTCGCTCGAGAGCCGTGGAAAGCTATTGTTCTTCGGCAACGGCGGCAGCGCCGCCGACGCCCAGCACCTCGCGACCGAGCTGACCGTGCGCTACATCCGCGACCGCGCGCCGATCCCCGCGATCGCGCTCACCACGGACACCTCCGCGCTCACGGCGATCGGCAACGACCTCGGCTTCGACCAGCTCTTCGCCCGCCAAGTCCAGGCGCTGGGTCGGCCCGGCGACCTCGCGATCGGCATCACCACCTCGGGCAAGAGCCGCAACGTGATCCGCGCCCTCGAGGTGGCGCGCGAGATCGGCCTCGGCGCCGCGGCGCTCACCGGCAACGACGGCGGCCTGCTGCCCGGCCTCGCCGATCCGCTGGTGATCGTGCCCTCGCGGACCACCGCGCGCATCCAGGAGATGCACATTACCTTGGGCCAGATGCTCTGCGGCGCCCTCGAGCGCAAGCTGGGGCTGGTCTAGAAACCGGTCAGCAAGGCCCGCCGATCCGGATGTACCGCCACAAGGTCGAGCGCGATCGGGATCAGCGGTCGTTCCTCGAGCGGCAGCGGTAGCAACGCGAGCGTGGCGGGTCCCGCACCGCCGAGGTTTCCGCGAAAACTCGCGTTGCCCTCGGCATCGTCGCGCCACGCCAGGCGGTAGAGGCCGTAGCCGAGATCGCGCAACGCTTGCAGAGGCTCGAGCATTGGACCGACGGCGTCCTCGAGGTACCAGCTCTCGAGCACGACGAGCGGCTTGCAAATAATCATTCGTGCGCCATCCGCGACAAAAAACAGCGCAACGATGTTGCGTTTTGCACCGCAGCGACTGGCTCGCGCAAAGCGAGCGCACCATGTCCCATTTGGGAAGGGAGCGGCCGCGGCGAGCACCCCCACTCGTGCAGGACCGCCGGAATAGGAGAGAGCGATGGCGAAATCGGCGACCCAAGACCGGGGTCAGCGCCCCGGAACTTCGTTTGATGCGATTCCCGGTCTCGATCCCGCGAGCTTCGCGGCCAATCTGGAACCATTCTTCCAAGCGGGCACCAAGGCCCTCGACGCTTGGCGCGTGGTGAGCGAGGAGCTCTTGGAGTTCGGCAAGGCACGCCTCACCCGCAACATGGAGATGAGCCGCAAGGTCTGCGAGTGTGGCAGTCTCGACAAGGCGTTGGAGGCGCAGGCGGATTTCGCGCGCACGATGATGCAAGACTATATCGCCGAAACCGGCAAGCTCGCCGAGCTCGGCACTCGCGCGGTAACCGAGGGCTTCTCCTTCTGGAAGAACGAGGCGGTGAAGACGCCCGCGGCACGCGCCGCGCATCGGGTCGAGGCCGAGGCCGAGGAAACCACCAAGCACCCGCTCGCGGCGGAGTAAGACTTCACCCTCCCACGCCCTTCGGGCGTGGGAGGGTGAGGGTTGCCGCGTCACCACTGCGGTGCCACTCTCGCGCGTGATCTCGATAGTGAGCGCGAGGGTGGCATGGCGGCGCCTGAAGATGTCGCGGCGGTGCGCCGCTGGTTCGAGCGGCTGGCGGAGCATGTGCGCGCCGTCGACTTCGCGGGTGCACGGCCGATCTTCGGCGAGGACATGATCGCCTTCGGCACCTTCACCGACTTCATGACCGGCCGAGACAAGGCGGAAGCGGTGCAGTGGCGCAACGTGTGGCCCCACATCGACGCGTTCCGCTGGCGGCCGGACATCCGTGCCATTGTCTCGGTCGACCGCTTGACCGCCATCGGCATGGCGATCTTCGATTCGACGGGCTACACGCCCGATGGTACGCCCTATCCCCGCCCCGGCCGCGCCACCGTTGCGTTGACGCGGCAGAGGACCGGTGACGAGTGGGTCGCGAGCCACACGCACATGTCGCTGTTCCGCGACGTGCCCACGCGCTCCCACAAGGGCAAGCCGGAGAAACGCGCGTGAATCAAACCGTCACCGTCGAGCGGGTCGATCACATCGGGATCCGCGTGCGCGATCTCGAGCGCGCCCTCGCCTTCTATGGCGTTCTCGGCTTCGAGCTCCACCACCGGGTGACCTTCGACGCCGTCGCCATCATCAGGAACCGCGCTGGCGTCGAGATCAATCTGATCATCAATGCCAACGCCGGCGATCCCGCGAGCAACATCCTGATGGACGTATCCGAGAAATACGCGGGCTACACCCACGTCGCGCTCCGCGTCGCCTCGATCGCCGAGACCATCGCTGCGCTCCGCGCCCACGCCATCGAGATCACCCAGGGACCCGTAAAGTTCGGCGAGGACGGCGGCGTCTCCCTCTTCATCCGCGATCCCGACCGCAACGTCATCGAGCTCCGCGGCGCGGATGCCAAGGGTGTCGAGGGCGTCAGGCAGTACGTGCCGTGATCGCGCTGGAGGCGGTGAGCGCGCCAGGTTAAGCGCCCCAAGGCGGCGCCCTTGGGCAGAATCGGCCCGCTCTATCAATGACCTTGACAATCTCATACGCTTGGTGTACGCACTTGGCGTTCAGCCCAAAGCCCCGCGAAGTCATGGCCACCGCCGCCCAGATCGCCGCCAACCGCCGCAACGCGCTTCGCAGCACCGGGCCTCGCACGGTCGAAGGCAATGCGGCGGCCGGCCGCAATGCGCTCCGGCATGGGCTGACCGCGCGGCGACACGTCGTCCGCGGGGAAGATGCCGAGAGCTTCGACGGGCTCCGCGCGGCGCTGCGGAGCGCGTTGGCACCACGAGATGACCGGGAGGAGCTGCTCGTCGCCGTGGTGGTCCAGTCGGCCTGGCGCGTTCGGCAAGCGGCGCGGGCGGAGGCGGCGCTCTTCAATCGCGCGGGGACCCTGGTCCTCACGGACGCGCAATGGGCCGAGCTCGCGGCGATCCAACGCTACGAGGTGGCGGCAGATCGTTCCTTCCACTGCGCGCTCGCGATGCTCGAGCGAGGCCGGATCGCGACGCTAACTGCCGCGGCGCTAAGCTGCCGGGACAATCGGCTCGAAAAAATCGATTTTGCGAAACGAAGCCAATTTTCGGACATCGCACAGGCATCGAACTCCTTGGCGTGCCTGGCGCCTTGGCGGTTCAAAGCTCGTGCGTGGGTTACTTCGAAATCCCGTCTATTGCCTTGGAACGATCGGAATATTGTCGGTAAGCCGGGTTTTTCCGAGCCACACCGCGCTCAGGATTCGGCCCGGACGTTCCAGCCGCTCGAGCGGCCTCAAGGTCTCGGCATCGGCGACATCGAGATAGTCGATGCTGCTGAATCCGGCGCGGCGCAGAGCCGCGAGTCCGTCCGCGGCCACCCCAGCGATATCCTCGCCCGCCTCGATCCGCGGCGCCATCTCC
>DATFRA010000391.1:0-2559 GCA_035263705.1 Allostellaceae bacterium | reverse complement strand
GGGGTCAGTCGCACACGGATGCCTCAGTCGGCGCGACGATACATCAGGCAGAGCCACGCAGCCCAACGCCGCAGGTCATTGAGCAAAGGCGCTCCACTGGGGCGGGGGCGAGCCGACCAATCAGGGCAGCAATGTAGCAATGAACGGAAGGAGGCTTACCCTAAAGTCCATCTTTGGTCGCAAAACCGGAGAACGTGTGTTCGGCGTCTCTTCCCCGTCCTAGAACGTCAGTTTGACACTGCCTGGATGCATGGGCGGGAATTCCCGAAGCAAAACAAAGACATCCGGCTGGTGCCGGAAACGGCCGTGTATCTAGGGACTCAGGCGAGCTGAAGGATGGGTGGGGGCTTGGGAAGCTTGAGGGATTTCAATCGCTTGAGCGCGTTGGGCCCGGGTTCGGTGACCTGCCAGACGGTGCCATTCGGGCTGGACAATTGAGCCAACTTGATCTGCTTCAGATCGTCGCGGATGTTGCGCCAAGTATCGCCACAGGCCTGCTCGGCGATGCGTTCGAGCCGCAACGACAGCACTGTGAGTGAAACGTGTGCGTGGATGCGGTGCGGCGCCCAGTGGTAGACGGGACGTAGCTTCAGGCCACTCTTGAGCATTCGCCAGGCGACCTCCACTCGTTGCAACTGCTTGTAGCCGAGCGCGAGATCAGCGGCGCTCAAGGTGTCGTCATTGCTGTGCACGACGAACTTGCCATCGTGTCGGGCGAGCGCCTGGACGTTGGCGTGATCGATGCGCGGATGACCGCTCGGGGTCAGCCTGATGTAGCGACCATAGCGCCCCGAGGCGCGCAGCTCGCACAGGCGTTTACTGTGCGAACCACCGTTGGTTTCATGCAAGCAGTCGAGCTCGGCTGCGAGCTCGGCGAGCACCTCCGCGCGATGGCGGGCCTGCCGCTCGGCTTCCTGCGGGTTGTAGCAGACCACCTAGCGGCGACGGCGCTCGCCGTCACCCACGATGACCTCCTTGACCTGGAGGTTCTCGGCAACCTCCTGGTAGCGCCCTGGACGGGTGAGCACCGCGTTGGCGACCTCACCGCCGCGGTAGACCGGCATACAGACGATGTACTTGCCGCCGGCACGTGAGAGCGCGGCCAGGTTCTCTGCGCTCACCATGCCGGCGTCGCCGACAAAGACGCAGCGGCTCAACTGCCAGCCCTTGAGGTCGTCCTTCACACTGGCAACGGTGGTCACATCCACGGTGTTGCCGGGGAAGATCCAGTGCCGCAGCGGGAAGCCGTCGCGCGTCACCGCCAGGCCAACGACGATCTGCGGTACATCATAGCGGCCGTTCTTCGCGTAGCCGCGCTGGCGCGGCGCGCGATAGATCTTGCCACCGGCCGCCCGGCTGCCATGCACTTCGTCACGCGGTCCGACACCGCGATCGGGTTCGTCGATCTCGAAGTGCAGCGACGTGGTGTCATAGAACACCAACTCCACATCGAGGTTCAGAAGATCGGCCATGCGGAAGTAGATCGCCTTCTCGATCGTCTCCTTGTTGGCCTCGAGGAAATCCATCGCCCGATAGAGGTGCTGCAGCTTGAGCGGCTCGGTGCCCTTGATACGAATGTCCTCCCTGAGCCACTGCTCGTAACAGTAAAGCTTGGAAGAAGGCGCCAGCGCCCGGTTGGCCACCATGGCGAACAGCGCCCGCTCGACGTCGAACCCGAAGTGCCTCCGGCCCAGCACTTCGCCGATCACCTGGTCTACGCCGAGGCGGCGCCAGAGCTGCTCCAGCACATAGAGATCGCCGTAGCTATAGGCCTCAATGAGCCGCCAGAGAGGGTTCTCGGCGACGATCTCCTCGGGGGCGCAGCGGCGCAGGATGCTGTGCGCCAGCCGGCGCAACCGCTCTGTGGTCTCGCCCTCCTCGGCGCGGCCGCAGTTGTAGATGATCTTGACCTGGGCACGCTGGCGCTCGGGGTCCCAGAGATTCTCGGCCAGCTGCAGGTGGGTGAGCACCGAGCCGTCAGCGCGCTTCTGCCGCGATTCGCGCAAATACATGTATCCGAATATACGTGCATCCGCCGCACAGATAAAGCCTTATCGAGCAAATCCATGTATCTAGGATTTTTCGCTCGGACGTGCTGTCGCCTGCGCATAACATACTGTAATCACGACGATCCGGCCATCCGCCACCCTCGCTATGTGCTCAGGCACTGTCAAAGTGGAGCTGTACGCCGGCATCCCTGCTGTGCGCAGCCTCGACCTGCGGCGAGCTACGCGTTGATCTGTTCCGCAAGTCCGCAGGGCCCGTCTTCGGAGCGCCTTCGTCGCGACGGCACTCGCCGTACTGGGGTTGGCCGGAATTCCTGGCACATGGACCGCCAACCGCAACGATCCAAAACCTGCTGGACCATGTGGATACCTCGTGTGTTCTCGGTCCGATATACGCACGGGTAAACGACTTCTGTCGCGACCATCCCTCATCGAGGATAGTCGATGCAGCGGTTGCCTTCGTTGAAGCCCATCCGCGGTAAACCTGCGCAAAATTGGCCTGCGAGCGAGGTTAATGGTCGACGGAACCCGCCGGCGAATACCGATCACGGTC
>DATFRA010000390.1:0-22177 GCA_035263705.1 Allostellaceae bacterium | reverse complement strand
GCCTTCCAGCAGAAGTGCATGCGGTTCCTCGCGGAGTTTCGGCGGCGCGGCGCCGTGCTCTTCGTCTCGCACGACAGCCGCATGGTGACGAGCCTCTGCGACCGCGTGCTGTGGCTGGACCGCGGCGTGGTGCGGGCGACGGGGGCCGCGCGCGAGGTGTGCCGACGCTACGAGGCCGCGCTCTCCTCGGAGTCCACGGAGGAGAACGAGGGGTTTCGCATCGGAGGGCGCGGCTGGCGGGAGACACCGTCGCGCGAGTCGCCGGCGCCGCGAGCGGACATGCGCGTGCCCGCGGATTTCGATGCAGATGCGCCGCTGGACGCGGCTGGCGGCGCCGTGATCGATCGGATCGGCGTTTTCTCGTCGGGAACTCCGCGGCGCGTTCTGACCGGCGGCGAGGACGTGGAACTACGGATCGAGTGCCACGCCGAGCGACCGCTCACGCGGCCGACCGTTGGTTTCATGCTGCGTGACCGGCTCGGTCAAGGCGTGTTTGGCGATCACACCTATGCAGGCGGAGGTACGGCACCGGCTGCGCTCCAAGCGGGCCAAGGCTTCTCCGCCAGTTTTCGTTTTCGGTTTCCGTACCTCCTGAGTGGCGAATACGCGATGGAGGCGGCGGTCTACGAAGGTGCGCCAACGCACAATCGTATGCTGGCGCGGCTGCACGACACCGCTTTTCTGTCGATGCAATCACGCCATCCCGGCGGCGGACTCGTCAACATCCCCGCGAGCTCCATCCGCTTGTCGGTGGAGGGCGAGGAGCCTGTGCCGAGTTTGACGGCGGCGATGCCGGGCAAGCTGATAGCGCGACAGCCGTGATGCACGGTTCTTTCGGAAGGGCAGTGTCGGAGCGGCCCACGATCTGGGTCGACGTCGCCGATTTCCTGGAATCTTTCCGGTACCTGGAAAGGCCCACCGGAAGTCCGGATTCGCACGGAATTCCAGCCGCGGAGCTGGGCGGACTGCGCATGCTTATTGGGCATTTGGATCGCCTCTGCGCAGAAGCAGAGCCTCTAGAGACGGCAGGAGCGGGAAATGTCGTCTGAGGAGATGATCGCGGCGCGGGGGTTGTCGAAGGCGTACCGGATCTATCGCCGTCCCGGGGACCGGGTGAAGGAGCTTGTGCTGGGGCGTCGGTATCACGAGGACTTCTGGGCGGTGCGCGACGTGGAGCTTTCGGTGGCGCGGGGGGAGACGGTGGGGGTGATCGGCCGGAACGGGTCCGGCAAATCGACGCTGCTGCAGCTGATCTGCGGGACGGTGCGCCCGAGCGGCGGGGAGGTGGAGGTTCGGGGCCGGGTGGGTGCGCTGCTGGAGCTGGGTGCGGGGTTCAATCCGGAGTTCACGGGGCGGGAGAACGTGTGGGTGAACGCGGCGGTTCTGGGGTTGAGCGACCGGGAGATCGCGGCGCGGTTCGAGGCGATTGCGGCGTTTGCGGGGATCGGGGCGTACATGGACCAGCCGGTGAAGCATTACTCGAGCGGGATGTATGCGCGGCTGGCGTTCTCGGTGTGCGCGCATGTGGATGCGGACATATTGGTGGTGGACGAGGCGCTGTCGGTGGGCGACGGCGCCTTCCAGCAGAAGTGCATGCGGTTCCTCGCGGAGTTTCGGCGGCGCGGCGCCGTGCTCTTCGTCTCGCACGACAGCCGCATGGTGACGAGCCTCTGCGACCGCGTGCTGTGGCTGGACCGCGGCGCGGTGCGGGCGACGGGGGCCGCGCGCGAGGTGTGCCGCCAATACCAGTCGGCGCTGGCAGAGGATCTCTTTCCGGTTGCAGACGAGGCTGACCGCGAGGTGCCTGTCGGAATGGAGCCGGTGCGGGATTCCCGCTGGGGCGACGCAAACGTGATCGAGCTCGATGATTTCGATCCGCAGGCGCCGTGGTATGGACATGGCGGCGCCGTGATCGAGGATGCCAGATTTCACGATCCCCACGGTGGCCGCCTGCGCACGGTTGTGGGCGGCACCGAGGTCGAGCTCCGTATTCGTTGCCGCGCCGAGCGCTTGCTGACGCGTCCGATCGTCGGTTTCATCCTGCGTGATCGGCTTGGTCAGAACCTCGCCGGCGACAACACGCACCTCAGCTATTGGTCGGATCCGCCGAGCATCGCGCCCGGTCAGGCCTTCACCGCGAGCTTCCGTTTCCAGATGCCCTATCTCGCCGTCGGCGATTATTCGCTGGCGCCCTCGATCATCGAAGGCATCCAGAGCGATCACATCCATCTGCAATGGATCGAGGACGCGATCTGGCTCCGTGTGCTCGAGAGTCCGATCCGCCGCGGCATCGTCGGCGTGCCCATGAAGGAGATCCACCTCGACGCCCGCTGAACCCCACCTCGGCTTGCGCCCGCTCGCGACGGCGGAGCCAGCGTTTCTGGCTCCCCCCAAGCCTTCGCGGACCCGACCACTCGACGCGATCCGGGCGGGATTCGAGGCCGGCACGGTTCAAACGGTCTTCCTCGGCTTGAGCGATCTACCGGCACTCCCGGAGGCTATCTTAACTGAGGAGGAAGCGGCGCGCGCGCAACGACTGGTCGCCGCCCCGGTCAGACTTGGCTTCATCGGGGGGCGATGGCTGATGCGCTCGCTGCTTGCGGTTCTCGCGGGCGTCGAGCCCCGATCGCTCGTGCTTCAGGCGGGTGAACACGGCAAGCTATCCCTGGTTGGCCACGAGCGGCTCGCGGTATCCTTCAATCTGTCCCACTCCGGCAACCTTGTCGGCCTCGCGCTGGTGCACGCCCGCCGCATCGGCATCGATATCGAGGCCGAGCGTCCGCTCACCGACGGTGCGCTGCTGGCGCGCCGCATTCTGGGCCCGCGCGAGCGCAAGCGGTTCGAGCGGCTGCCGAAAGCCGCCCGCGCCGCCGCGTTGCTGGCGGCGTGGACGCGCAAGGAAGCCGTGCTCAAGGCCATGGGCATCGGCATCTCCGGCGGCTTGGACTCGATCGATGTCCTGTCGGACGCGATTCTCTGCGCCGGCGAGCCGGCGACTAGCTGGGTCGTGCGCACGCTCGCGATGCCGCCGGGCTATCATGGAGCCGTCGCGATCGAAGGCGACGCGCCTCGCCTTCGGGCGTGGCAGGCCATGCCTCAGGAGGCGAGGAGCGCCTGAACGCTCGCCACCATCCGAGCCGCCACGCGCTCGAAAGCGAAGTCTTGGACGTAGGCCTGCGCGGCTTTGTCGAATTCCGCCGCATCGCGCGGCCCGCAGTCTAGGGGCAGCCGGCCCGGGCCGACGCGGCCGGAATTCGACGCCAATGCCGTAATGAGCTCGGCAAGCGCCGTCGCGAGGGCGTCCCGGTCTCGGGTCGGGACCATCCGACCCAGTCCGTGCGCGATCGTCGGCAGATTGTAGGCCGCATACCCCACCGGGACGCAGCCCGCCCGAAGCCCCTCGATCACCGGCCGGCAGAATCCCTCATGGAAAGAGGGTACGACGAGCAGGTGCGCGGCGCGAAAGAGCTCGTCGAGATCCGCGTCCGTCATCGCTCCGCGAAGTCGCACGAGGGTTGAAAGCTCACGCTGCGCGACCGACGCCTTCACCTGCGCCACGTAGGAGGTGTCTGAATATTCCTCGTTGCCGGCGATATCGAGCCGGAATGGGATCGCGGTGCGATGGCGCACGAGATCGACCGCCTCGACCAGGTCGAGGACACCCTTCGCATGGGTGAGGCGTCCGACGAACAGCAGCCGAACCGGCGGCGCCGGCTTCGCAACGAGTGCCTCGGCCGAAGGTCGATCGACAGCGAGCGGGATCACCTCGATCCGCTCGCGGGCGATGCCTTGGGCCGCCAACGCGTCGGCATTGGTCGGACTGACCGCCCAGAACCGGTCGACGCCCCGAAAGGCCTCGAGCTGGCGGAAGGATCGCGCGATGATGGGTCGTTGATCCGGTGCGACGAGCTCCGGTGGCGTCACGTTGTGAAACTGCAGGATTTGCCGTGCTTGGCCGTCGCTCGACGTGACGACGTCGAACAGCGGGCTGAATACCCCGAAAATGAAGATCCGAACCTCGGCCGCGCGAAACGCACGATGGGCCCCGAGCGCCGCCGCGTCTTGAACCTGATAAGCGCGCAATTCTGGGAAATCACTGCGGGGCGTGAAGACGCTGACGTGGAAGCGGCCGCTATCGCGAAACGCCTTGACCACGTCCCGCGCCGCCATGGAGATCGCGTCATAGCGCGCAATGACCGAAGCGACAACAGCGACCCGCGCCCGGCGCTCGACGAAGAGTCTCACGGCGCCGCGCGCCTACTCGGCCGCGGCCTGCCGCGGGGCCGCTGCCACGCGCCGGTGCGCGACGGCCTTGTCGATGAGAAACGCGGCGACTTCTTTTGCCATGCGCTCGGGCATGAAACGCGCCTCGTAGCGGCACCGCCCTGCATCGCCCAGCTTCTCGCGCAGCGCGGGGTCCTCGATGAGTCGGGCCAAGGACCGCTCCAGCGAAGCGGCGTCGCCGGGCTCGGCCAGCAAGCCCGTCTCGCCCTCCACCACGACTTCAGGCATGCCGCCCGCGCGGCAACACACCACCGGCTTCGCGAACATCATGGCCTCGAGCAGGATCAATCCAAAGGACTCGAACCGCGAGGGCGCCACGAACACGTCGCAGGCGCGATAGAACCCGCGCAGCCTGTCCTCGCCGACCTCGCCATGGAAGCGGACGCGGTCGCGAATCCCGGCATAGGCCGAGTCGGCTGCGAACATCGCACGATAAGTGCGGCCTTCGGGCCCCGCGAGCGTGTCATCGCCGACGATGTCCAGGTGCGCTCGAGGAAAGCGGGCGAGGAGCGGGATCGCCGCCGACAGCAGCACGTCGATGCCTTTGCGCGGCTCGAGCCGGCCGACGAAGAGCAGCCGGATCGACCCCGGAGGCAGAGGCGCGGGCGCGACGAACGGCGAGTCGCGCCAATCCTCGATCGCGTGGGGGATGACACGCAGTCGCGGACCCAAGATCACGCCATAGCTCCGCTCGATTTCGCGCGCAATCGCATGGCTGTTCCCGCGCAATCCCGCCGCATCCGACAGCAGTCGCTTTTCGAGGGCCATGATCGGCTTTGCGACGGATGCCATGAATGCCGCGTCGGTTTGCAAGCGGGTTTGCGACGACACCACCGTGTGCATCGGGGTGTGGATCTCAACCACCAGCGGGAAACGGCTGTCCAGCAGAATCGCAACGCCCTCGCAGTCCCAAAGCGGCGCGTAGACGCACTCGACCGGCCTGTGCGCAGCGATCCGCTCGACCCCGCCCAGCATCGCCGCCGCGTGGTTCCAGATACCCTGCGGCACCGTCAGCCCCTTCGACAGAGCCGGAGGAGCAGCGGGGCGTGGCACGATGCGATGCACCCAGACCCCGTCCCCGAAGTCGACGCTGTCGTGCTCGGTGGCTCTTGTCAGGACATGCGCATGGTGGCCCAGAGCGGCGATCGCCCTGGCAAGACGCGGGACCGAGCGGGCGATGCCGCCCATCGGCGCCGGTGGATGGTGCTGGGTCAGGAAGCAGAATGTCTTGCGGCCGCCGACGGGCACGGGCGCGTCGAACGGGAGAAAGGGTGATGCGTATCGGCTCAAGGTCTCGGGCCGCAGAAGCTGCCGATGACCTGCGAGGCCGCGCGTGAGCCCCTCGCCCCAGGCGCGCGCTACTTCGGCATGGAACCGTGCGAGATCGGCCTCTGTCTGCTCGCCTGTTGCGATGTCGCGCTCGAGGGCGGCGCGGTAGTCGTCGATGAAGAGTGTTACGTCGCGCAAGGTCTCGGGCAGATTGTGATGCGCTCTGCCGTTCACCAGCGCGAAGTAGATCTTGTTCTTGACCGTGGGATACCAGTATCGCAGCCGTCGCCGTTCCGTGCGGCGACCACCGGGCGCAAGCTCGTGGTGCACAATGGCGCCCGCGATCTGTGCGATCTTACCGCCGCTGTCGATCAACCGGCAGCACAGATCGGTCTCCTCGAGATAGTACTCGTACTCCTCGTCGAAACCGCCGAGGCCGATCAGGATCCTTCGGCGGAACGAACAGTTGGTTCCAAGGAGAGTGGGAAAGCTCGAAGCGCCCGCCACGTTCAGCTCGGGCGTGGCGCGCTTCCAATCAAGCTTGGTTTCGCCCAGTCGATTGGTTGTGCCGTAGCGCCACTGATAGGCGACGCCGGTGTGATCATGGACGAAGCCGCCGGCGGCATCGATCTCGGGCGCCTCGTAGGCCCCGGCGAGATCGCGGAGCCATTCCGCCTCCGGCACCGCATCGTCGTCGATGAAGGCCACGATATCGCCGGCGGCAAGCGCGATGCCGATGTTCCGCGAGACTGCAAGGTTGCGCATCGGGCAGTGCTCGACCTTGATCTTGTCGCGCCAGGGCTCAAGCACCTCGGCGGTGCCGTCGGGCGAGGGGCCGCAGACGACACAGACCTCGAAGTCGTCGTAATCGAGGTGACGCAGGCTTTCCAGCGTCCGTGCAAGACTGTCGGCGCGATTGTCCGTGTTGATGACGATCGAGAACGAGGGTGGTTCAGGCATGAAGTGATCGGCCGGCCGGCGAGCCGCATTCTCGCCAACCCCCACCCTCCGTCAAGACGATCCGAGATAAATGGTGGGCGGCGGCGACGCACCGAGGAAGGCCTTGCCCGATCGTCTCATTCAGCCTAGAGACGGGTCCCGTGAGCCAGACTGTGTTGGTGACCGGCGGCGCGGGCTACATCGGTAGCCACGGCTGCAAGTGCCTGGCGCGGGCAGGTTACCGCCCCGTCGCCTATGACAGTCTCGTCCGAGGTCACCGCGAAGCCGTCCGCTGGGGGCCGCTGATCGAAGCAGATCTTGCCGATGGCGAGCGCCTCGCCGACTCGATCCGGCGTTTCGACGTGGCCGCGGTGATGCACTTCGCGGCCTTCGCCGATGTCGCCGAGTCCATGAGCAATCCCGACCTCTACTTCCGCAACAACGTCGGCAACAGCATGCGGCTCCTTGAGGCGATGCGCGGCGCCGGCGTGCGCCACATCGTGTTCTCATCGACCGCCGCGGTCTACGGCGTCTCCGACCAAGTGCCGATCCCCGAGAGCGCGCCGAGGCGGCCCGTCAATCCCTATGGCGAGAGCAAGCTCATGGTGGAGCGGATGCTGCACTGGTACGGCGAGGCGCACGGCTTCACCCATGCGGCGCTCCGCTATTTCAACGCGGCGGGCGCCGACCCCGAAGGCGAGATCGGCGAGGACCACGACCCCGAGACTCACCTGGTTCCGCTCGTGCTCGAGGCGGCAGTAGGCCGGCAGCCGCGGATCGACATCCTTGGCACCGACTATCCGACGCCCGACGGCACCGCGATCCGCGACTACATCCACGTCCAGGACTTGGCGGACGCTCACGTCAAAGCGATCACGCATCTCCTGAGCGGCGGCGGCAGCCTCGAGCTCAACCTCGGCACCGGTATGGGACATTCGGTGCGCGAGGTGATTGCCGCCGCCGAGCGCATCACCGGGCGGCGGATCCCTCAACGGGAGGCACCGCGACGGCCCGGTGACCCGCCGGCCCTCGTCGCCGAGGTGAACCGGGCGCGTGAGGCGCTCGGTTGGGTTCCCGCCCTCTCGGAAATCGACAGCATTTTAGCGACCGCCTGGGCCTGGCACAGCCGCCGGGGCCATTAACGGCAGGCGCGAGTCGCAGAGTCGGGGCTGACTTTGAGCCTCGATCTCCGCTACCTTGTCGCCTCGCGAGACCGCGCGAGGAGCCGCCATGCCGTTCGATCCCGACGAGATGAAGCAGCTGAAGCGCCCGCAGGGCCTGCCCTTCCGCATCAGCAAGATCGGTCATGTCGTCCTCAACGTGAGCGACATGCGGCGCTCGGTGCGTTTCTATTCTGAGATCCTGGGCTTCCAGGTCTCGGACGTCTATCCAGACGGAATGGTACCGGGCGGCATGGTGTTCATGCGCTGCAACCCCGACCACCACGGCGTTGCTCTGGTCGGCATCATGCCCGGCCATTCGCCGAACATGGAGCTCAACCACATGGCCTTCGAGGTCGGGACCCTCGACGAGGTGGTGCGCGCCCGCGACTTCCTGCGGGCCAAGAAAGTGCCGATCGACTTCGAGGGGCGCCGCCGCGCGGGCTGCCAGATCGCGGTCGAGTTCCGCGATCCCGACGGTCACCGGCTTGAGATCTATTGGGGCTTGGACCAGGTCGGCAGCGACGGTCAATCGCGGCCCTCGACCGAGTGGAAATGGGCGCACAGCCTCGAGCAGGCCATCACGGACCCCGTGCGCGGCCAGGATACGACGCTGATGAATCCGGGACTGGTGAAGGCTCAGAAGTAACGGTAGTGGCCGATGATGGTCCAGGAGAACAGGACGTCCTCGAGCCGAGCGCCGGCGCCGATGTTGTGCACGATCTCGTAATCGCGGGTGTCGGGCGCGCGGCTGTCGGTCACCACGCCGATGTGCAGCTGGCCGGTGCCGAGGTCCCAGGCGACGACGTCCCCGGGCATGTAGTCCTCGGCCCTCTTGGTGACCGGCAGCGATTTTCCCTTCCGCGTGAAATACGTCATGAGATTGGGGACGCGGCGGTGGTCGATGTTCGGATCGGGTGCGCGCAGGTGCCATTGCCTGGGATAGGCGGCGAAGTTTCGCGCCATGTCCTCGTGGACCTCCTTCTGGAGGTCGACGCCCGCGCGGCGGAAGGCACGCACTACCACGTCCGAGCAAACGCCGCGATCGGGCGGCGGATCCCCGCCGGGATAGGCGAGCTGCACGTAGGCGGGATCGTAGAGGTGGGTGTAGCGGGTCTGCTCGAGGGCACCGGTCACGACCTGCGTGACTTGGCGTAACGGAGGTGTGGCGCTCTGCGTCCCGGCCGCCCCGAGGCAAAGCAAACCCACCAACACGGCGACTCTCGCCGAGCTGCGCATCATGCAACCTCTGATCCGTGGTGCCGCACGCGGGCGCGGCTTACCTTCAGTGGGAACTTTCGGTGAGTTTTGCGGCGAATCTAGGGCGCGGCCCGGTCAATTTTGCGCCGGAGCCTGAATCACGCCGCCCGCGAGGAAGCCGCCATCGACCGCGAGGACATGGCCCGTGACGTAGGATGCATCGTCGCTGGCGAGGAAAAGCGCCGCAGCTGCGACCTCCGTCACGGTACCGTAGCGGCGCAGCGGAAGCTGCTGCGTCCAGATCGCCCGCTCCGCCGGCGAGAGCATCGCCTCCACGAGCGGCGTCTCGATCGGGCCCGGCGCGATCACGTTCACGCGGATCCCTCGGGGAGCGAGCTCGACCGCCATCACTTCGCTCAAGGTGACGAGCCCGCCCTTGGAAGCGCCGTAGGCAGCGCGGCCGAGGTTGCCGCGCAGCCCGGAGATCGAGCCGATATTGATGATGCTGCCGCCGGCCTTGGTCATCGTGCGCGCCACTGCCTGGCTCATCAGGAAGGTACCGCGAAGGTTCACCGCCAGGATGCGGTCGAAGAGCTCGACCGAGGTCTCCAGGAACGGCTTGTTGGCGCCGATGCCGGCGCAGTTCACGAGCACATCGATGCGCTCGAACCGCGCGAGCACAACCTCGACCAGCCCACCGACGCTCCGAATATCGCCGACATCGAGCTTGTGGCGATGAAGCCGCGGCGTGGCGGTGAGTGCCAGGCCCCCTGCGGTGCAGGCGAGATCGGCGGCGATGGTTTCGGCACCCTCGGTGGCGAAACGCTGGGCAATGGCGGCGCCGATGCCGCTGGCGCCGCCGGTGACGATGGCGATCTTTTCCTTGAGCTTCATGCGGCGATCCTCGCGGGGAAATGCCGTGCCCGCAAGGGGAGGCTATACTTGCGCGAACGATCTGGAGCCGCTGATGACGGAAACCAAAGCCCAAGCCGGCGAGCGATACCGCTCCAACCTGCAGGGCGAGGTCGACAGCGCTGCGCTCTACAGGGCTCTGGCGGACGCCGAGGAGAATCCTCAGGTCGCAGAGGTCTATCGCCGACTCGCTGCGGTGGAAGAGGCACACGCGGAGTTCTGGCGCAAGGAGCTGGCGCAGGTGGGCGCGCGCCTCCCGGTGTTGCGGGCGGGCTGGCGCACGCGGCTGCTGATCCGGCTCGCGCACTGGTTCGGCCCGACCTTCGTGCTGCCGACGGTTGCGAGCCTCGAGCGGGCCGACGTTACGCGCTACGATACCCAGCCGGAGGCTGCCTCGAGCGGACTCCCCAGCGCAGAGCGCTCGCACTCGCGCGTGATCCAGGCCGTCATCGAGCAAGCTCCCCGAGGCGGCGCCGTCGGCCCGACGCTGGCGAGGCTCGAGGGCCGACATCGCAGCGTCGGCGGCAATGCGCTCCGTGCGGCGGTCCTGGGCGCAAACGATGGGCTGGTCTCCAACCTGAGCCTGGTGATGGGCGTGGTCGGCGCCGCGGTCGCCGAGCATACGGTCCTGCTGACGGGGCTCGCGGGGCTGGTCGCGGGTGCGGCCTCGATGGCCATGGGCGAGTGGCTCTCCGTCACGAACTCGCGCGAGCTCTTCGAGAGCCAAGTGAAGACCGAGGCGCAGGAGCTCGAGCGGAACCCCGCCGAGGAGCAGGAGGAGCTGGCGCTCATCTACCAGGCAAAGGGCCTCGGCCGGGACGAGGCGCGCGCCCTCGCCAAGCGGCTCTTGGGCGACCGCAAGTCCGCGCTCGACACGCTGGTGCGCGAGGAGCTGGGCCTCGATCCCGAGGAGCTCGGCGGCTCGCCCTACGTTGCCGCCGGTACCTCCTTCGGCCTCTTCGCGGCGGGCGCGATCTTCCCGGTACTGCCGTTCTTCTTCCTAGGCGGTCTCGGAGCGGTCGTGGCGAGCCTCGCCCTCGCGGGCCTGGCGCTCGCGGTGATCGGCGTCGCTACATCGGTCTTTACCGGGCGCGGCGCTGCCTTCTCGGCGCTCCGCCAGCTCGTCATCGGCTACGGCGCCGCCGGTATCACCTTCATGATCGGCAAGCTCGTGGGCGTGAGCCTCGGCGGCTAGCTACCGCGTTACGCTTCGGAGGCGCCCGCGAACGCGACGCGCAGCTCGGCCATGAAATCGCGGCAGTCGCCTCCGCTCCAGTACCGCGGTACGCCGACATGCGCCGCGACCGTGAGCGGTAGCGGCACCACCGCGCCCTTCGGCAGGATCCGCTCGACACCGCTCAACGTGACGGGAACGACGGGTACCTTCGGGTAGCGGCGGGCGAGGTATGCGACGCCGGCTTTGAGCTCGCTCATGACGCCAGGCATTCCGCGCGTCCCTTCGGGATAGAGGATCAGGATTTCGCCGGCATCGAGCACCCTCGAGCAGCCCGCGAGAGGGTCACCCGCCGCCGGCCGCCAGGCGCGATCGGCGGTGATGGCGCCGAAGATCCGGCGAGCGATCCACCCTATGAGCGACCCAACGCGGAAATAATCTCGCGCCACCACCGCGCGGAGGGTTGCTGCCTCGCGTGGTGAGAACAGCGCGAAGAGCGCCAGCGTGTCGAAGTGGCTGTTGTGGTTCGCGACGAGGATCGCCGGTCCAGTCCTCGGCAACCGCTCGCCGTGGCTCACCCGCAGTCCACACGCGCCGCGCATCAGGGGCCGGATCACGACCCGATGACACCATGTGCGCAAGAGATCTCGCATGGCGTCGCCTCAGTGCGCGAGCACGAGATAGTGGTAGAAGAACGGCGCGCTGAAGACGAGGCTGTCGGCGCGGTCAAGGGCGCCGCCGTGTCCGGGCAGCAGGCGGCCCATATCCTTGAGCCCGAGATCGCGCTTCAGCGCCGAGATCGTCAACCCGCCGAGGCAGCCGAGGAGCCCGAGTGCACCGCCGACGAGGAAGCCCTCGCCGTGGCCGATGGGCGTGAGGTAGGGCGCGAGCAATGCCGCCGCGAGCGCCGTCGCGCTGAGGCCGCCGACGTAGCCTGCAACAGTCTTGTTAGGACTGAGTCCAGGGACGGCCCGGCGCCGGCCAAGAGTCTTGCCGGCGATATACTGCACGACGTCGCCGATCTGGCACACGAAGACGAGAAACAACAGCAAGCCCGGTCCGCCCGCGATGTAGCCCAACGATGCTGGTATCGAGACGATGAGCGCCAGATGCCCGAGCGCAACGATCGCAACCAGAACGCCCCAGATGACGAGGGCGGAGCTCGCCAGAAAATCTTGGGCGGTTCCACGCAGAGTCACGACGGCACCGAGCGCCGCCAGGGCTGCGATCGGCACGATCGCCGCGGCCTCGGCATGGCCACGAGCGATCCATCCGTACTGCAAGGGGATCATGGCATAGGCCACGAAGAGACCCACGCGGTCGCCGGCACGAAACGGCGTCACGCTCAGGTACTCGCGGAGCACCAGGAAGCTCACCAGCGCCAGGAATGCGAGCGACATGCCGCGTCCGAGGATCAAGCAGGTGCTGAAGGCGGCGGTCATGATCCACCAGGTGCGCAGCCGAGCCTTCAGTTCCGGAAGGATTGGCAAGGCAGTGACCCAGCCCAGGCTGCTGAAGGCGCGCGCGGCGGCGATGGCCACGCCGACCGTCGAGGTCGCAAGCAGGAGCAGGCCGAAGATCCCGGTCAAAACAAAGATCAGAGAAGGCGAGAGCATCCCCGCGGTCATGAGCGCGCCTCCGCCACCGAGCGGCCCAGCCGATTGCACGCTGTGACCGCGAGCAGACCCAGGATCATCGCCAGCGCCGCCGGGGTCGAGGATCCGGGAGCCAGGCCCAGCGCGGCCGCGAGCACGAGTGCGCCAAAACACAGGCCGCGTATCACCTTGGTCATGGGTCCGTCGAAGCGGCGGGTGCGGCCGATGGTGAGGGGTGATAGGCCCGTGATCTCGACGAGGACACCCAGCATCACCGCGCCCACGATGAGAGCCGCGGGCATGCCGGGTCGAGCCGCCAACGGGAGGTAAAGCGCCATGTCCTCGGCCGGTGTCGCGATCTCGTTGAGCAATCCGCCCAGGAGCGTTTTCATGCCGTGCTCGCGGGCAAGGAGTCCGTCCAGGTGATTGAGTGCGAGGCGCGTCAGCATCGCCGCGAGGATCGCCAGCAGTGGCCAGTTCGCCGTCGGGAATGTCAACGCAAGCCCGCCGGCGAGGGTTGAAGCCGCGAGGCTCCCAAGCGTGAGCCAATTGGGCCGCACGCCGCGTCGCTGGAGCCCGCGCGCCGCCGGGCGGAGCAGGCGCTCCAAGACTGGCTTCGTATCGGGTAAATCGAGCATGGCACTCCGGGCCGCAGGCGTTTCGCACTCGCCGTCAGCGCATCAGGATGTGGCGGAGCTGGCGATCGCCGATCGGCATCGCGGCTCCGGATTTGAATGCGTGCCAGAGCCATTCGTAGGGCGTCCCGCTGTGCTCCGGTGGCAGCTCGTTGGCTGCGCGATCGCGGCGCCAGCGCGACCCGGCGTAGCGAAGCGCCGCGCGGTAAATCGCGGAGGCTTGGCGCGATACGGCTTGCCCGCAATAGAATCGCTGCGCCAACTCCCGGAGGGCAGCGTCGCGTTTGCGCATCGCCTCCTCGAGCCACCACGGTACGCCGCCACGCGGCCAGACCAGACCCAGCGCGTCCTCGATGCTGCGTTGCCGGCGCGAAAGGAACTCACCGAGCGACTGGCCCAGCCAGGCCGACAGGCCTGCCGGCAACGGCTCCCCGGCGCTGCAGCGGCGGGCGACTTCGCGCAGATTGTCGATGGGTGTCGGCATCTTCTTCCTCCCTGCCTCGTTGAATGAACATTCATTCATATCCAGAGAAAATGAAGTGCTACACGGGTCAGGCTCCGAGCAATCCTACCAGAGCGCGCGCCACCCGGTCTGCCTGCTCGGGCAGATCGCCGGCAATGCGGCCGAGTATGCGCGTGTCGATGACTTGGATGATGGCGCCGGTCACAAGGGATGCCGCGAGGTCGAGGTCCTGCCGGGGAATCTGGCGCCGCTTCATCGCGCGCGAGATCACGTTCCGGAAAGCCACGTATGGATTGCCCATCTTGCGGTTGACGCGCCGCAGATGATGGTGTCGGGCGGAAAATACATAGGTGACCAGGAGCCAATCCTCCTCGAACCGCTTGAAAACGTAGTGCACCATGGCTCGGAATTGCCCCTCCAGATCGCGGTGCTCCTGGGCGCGGTGCCGGAGTGCGTGGCCGATCTCGGAGAAGTTCTTCGCGAAGAGCTGCCAGGCGAGCTCGTCCTTGCTGACGTAGTGATTGTACATGGCGCCCTGAGAGACCCTGGCCGCGCGCGCCACCTCCCTGATCGAGGTCTCCGCGATGCCGCGCTCGACGAACAGCCGTAACGCCGCCTGCTCGATCGCCGTCTTGGTGTCGGTTGAGACCGCCATGGGCCCATGTTCTAAATGAACGTTCATTCATGCTGACTCCAACAAGCCTCGCTGTCAATATTACGGTTTCGCGAAAGCGGTAGCCTAGGCACGCCGACCTGGAAACGCAAAGCGGACTGGAATTCCGGTCAAGGTGCGAGCGAAAAGCAGGAACGTGTCCTGCTCAGACCCACTCGACGAAAGTTCCGAGGCCGCGTTTCTTGATCTGGCCGCCGATGATGGCGCGTTGGATCTCCGAGGTTCCCTCCCAGATCCGATCGACGCGGATATCGCGATAGAGCCTCTCGACCGGATTCTCGCGCATGTAGCCGCGGCCGCCGAGGATCTGCAGCGCCTTGTCGATGACGCGTCCCGCCATCTCCGAGGCCTGGAGCTTGATGGCGCTCGCGCGCGCGTGGATGAGCTTGCGATCTGCGCCGCGATCGATCTCCCAGCCGACCCGGTAGACCAGACTCTTGGTCGCCATGATCTCGACCGCCATATCCGCCAGCATGAACTCGATCGCCTGAAAATCGCGGATCGGCCGGCCGAACTGGACGCGCTCGGACGCGTATTTGTTCGCGAGCTCCGCCGCGCGGATCGCGGCGCCGAGGCAGTTGGCGGCGATCTGGAGGCGCGCCTCCACGAACCAGTCCTTGGTGAGCTCGAAACCGTCGCCGACCCTTCCCAGCACCTTGTCCTCGCCGAGCTCGACATTCTCGAACACGAACTCGGGATGCTCGAAGACGTAAGTGTGCATGAACTTTGGAATGCGCTTGATGCGCACGCCCGGCCGGTCCTTGTCGACCAGGAACAACGTGGGCTTGCCGGGATCGCCGTCGACATGGGCGTGCACGATCAGATAGTCGGCGTAGTCACCGGTGGTGACGAACCACTTCTCGCCGGAGAGGTAGTATTTGCCGCTGCGCCGGTCGGCGCGGGTCCGCGCCAGGCGCGGATCGGAGCCGGCGCCCTCCTCGGTGATGGCGAAGGCGCCGCGGCGCTTGCCCTGGCAGCTCGGAATCAAATACTCGCGCCGCTGGGCGTCGGTGCCGAAGCGGAGTGGATAGGCCGGGTGCCAGACGATCGCCCAGAGCGCACCCGTTGCCTTGCCGAGCTCCTCGCTCACCAGCATCTGTTGGAAGACGGTCAGCCCCTGGCCGCCGTTCTCACCCGAATGGTTGATCCCATTGAGGCCGCACTCGATGACCGCGCGGCGGAGACGCGCCAGCATCTCCGCCGGCAAATGGCCGTTGAGCTCCAGCTCCTCTTCATGCGGAAACAGCCAGGTCTCCGCGAACTCCTTCGCCTTGCGCTTCAGCGCGAGGTCGGTATCGGGAATGGTCAGGTCCATGGGCTCAAGCCTTTCTAGCGACGATCAGGGCGTCGGCCGCGACGGCTCCGCGCGGCCCTACGATCAACGGATTGACGTCGCATTCGCCGATCGCGTCCGCGAGGTCCGCCGCAAGGACCGAAAATCGCGCGACGGCATCGGCCGCCGCGTCGATATCCGCCGATGGCGCGCCGCGAACGCCGTCGAGCAGCGGGCGCACGCGGAGTCCATCGAGGAGCCGACGTGCCGTTTTCGGTCCGAAGGGCGCCAAGCCATAGCGCGCATCGCGCAGCAGTTCCACCAGCACGCCGCCGGCGCCCACCATGACGACCGGTCCGAATTGCGGGTCGTTGATCAGGCCCAAGGCCAGCTCGACGCCGGGCTCGGCCATGCGCGTCACCAGCACGCGCGGCCCGAGACGCGCGGCGAGGTCGGCATAGGCGGCGCGCACAGCGGCTTCGTCGGCGAGGCCGAGCTTCACGCCGCGCCGCTCGGTCTTGTGATGGATGTCGGGCATTGCGGTCTTGCACGCGGCGGGAAAGCCGGTCTCCCGCGCCGCGGTCACGGCCGCATCTTCCGTCAGCACGATGCGGGTCGGGAGGGTGGGCACTCCGTAGTCGCCCAACAAGGCTAGCGCATCGTGCTCACCGAGGGCATCCCGCGCGAGGCGCGCGCGCCAGTCGCGTTTCGGCTTGGGCGTGGGTATCGCGTCGGGCTCGCGTGCGCGAAAATCGCGGCGGGCAAACAGGTGGCGTGCGGCTTGCAACGCCGGAACCGTGCCGTCGAGCACGGGCACGCCCGCCTCGCTCAGGCGCAGCGCGATCTTGTCGTGGCGCACCGCACTGAAGTTGGTGGCGTAGGCGACTGGCTTCGAGGTGCGACGGTGGGCGCGCAGCGCCGCCTCGGCGAAGCCGCCATGCACATAGAAGCCGTCGCGCAGATCGTTGAAGAAGATGCCGAGCCCGGCATCGGGATCGTCGATGAGTGCCGAGAAACAATCGGCGAAGATGTCGACGAAGTCCTTGCCAGTGCCCCAGGCGTCCAGGGGATTGACCGGCTCGAGCCCAAACTCGAGGCGCTCGCTGAGCCGCGCGACCGTTGCGGTGCCGATCTTGGCGAAGGGCACGTCGTGCGCCGCGGCAAGATCGATCACCAGCTCTCGCTCGCCGCCGGAGTCCTGGATCACCGCAAGGCCGCCCGTGGCCGCCGGCCGCCCCTCTGCGAAGAGCAGGAGCGTTGCCGCCAGCTCGTCGAGCGTGTCGACGCGGGTCACGCCGTAGCGATCGAAGAGCGCCTGATAGGCGGCGTCGTTGCCGGCAATGGCACCGGAGTGGCTGAGCGCCAGTGCGGCGCTTGCTTCGGTGCGGCCGGTCTTGAGCACGACGACCGGGATGTCGCGTTCCGCCGCTTTGGCGAGCGCCGCCGTAAATCGCGCGGGTGCGCGGACGGTTTCCAGGAACAGGCCGACGACGCGGGTGGAGTCCATCTCGAGCGCATAATCGAGATAATCGGCAGCGGTGGTCACGAGCTCCTGGCCCGCCGAGATCGCCAGGTTGAACCGGAAGCGCGGGTCATTATGCGCGAAGGCGCCAAACACGGAGCCCGCGTGGGAGATGAAGGTGATGTTGCCGGGCCGCGGCTCGCGCAGATTGGCGAAGCCCACGGCCCAGACGGCGCTCGCGTCGTTGTAGAAGCCCATCCCGTTGCCGCCGCAGATCGGCATGTCGGCGGCGCGCGCCATCGCGGCGATGCGCTCGGTGAGTGGCGGCGTACGGTCGTTCTCGAGATAGCCGCTCGCGAAAATGACGGCGGCTCGGGCATGATGCTCGATCGCTTCCTTGAGCGCGCCTTCGAGCCGCGCGTTGGCGACGCCGAGCACCGCGAGATCGACCGGTTCCGGCAGCTCGGCGAAGCCCGGATAGCAGCGCCGGCCGTCGATCACCGGATAGTTCGGGTTGATCGGATAGATCGCGCCGTTGAAGCCGGAGCGCGCGATCATCTGAAGCATGTCGTTGCCGAGGCTGTCGGGCCTCGGGCTCGCACCCACGAAGGCGATCGACCGCGGCGATAGCAGCGGCGACAGCGGATGCGTGCTCAAATCGCGATGTCCCCCGGCGGCGTCGATCAGGCGAAGCGCGCGTCGCGCCATGCGAGCGCGGCCTTAAGGCCCTGCTCTCTGCGAATTCGATTGAACTCGGCCCGCTCGGGACCGCCGCTGCTCTCGATGTAGATGTCCGTCTCGACGGCCGCCAACAGCGCCTGTCGCAGACCCATGATCTCGTAGCTCCGGTTGATCGCCTGCTTGGTCATGCGGACCGAGTTCGGCGCTGCGGCCGCGATGTCGCGCGCGATCTCCATCGCCTTCTGGAGTTGCTGACCCTCGGGCACCACGTGGTTGACGATGCCGATCTCCAGCGCGCGCTCCGCGGTGATGCGGTCGTTGCCGGTGAGCAGCAGCTCCTTAGCCTGCTTGGGACCGGTGAGCCACGGCAGCAGCATCGCGATGATGCCGGAGCCGAACCGGACCTCCGGCTCGCCGAAGCGCGTACCCTCCGCGGCCACCGTGATGTCGCAGGCGAGCGCCAGCTCGAAGGCGCCGGCGAGGCAGTACCCATGTACGGCCGCGATGGTCGGCTTCGGGCAATCCCAGAACTGGACGATGAAGTCGAAATCGGTCTCCAGCACGGTCCGCCACTGTGCGACGGTGAGCTCGCCCTTGGCGGCCGACTCCTTGAGATCGAAGCCGGCCGAGAACGCGCGGCCGTTTCCGTGGACAACGATCGCGTGGATCGCGGGGTTCTTCGCGAAGCTGTCGAGCGCGCGGCCTGTCTCGGCCATGAGCACGCCACTGAAGGCGTTGAGCACATCTGGCCGATTGAAGGTGAGCACGCCCACCCGGCCTTCGATCCTGGTCTCGAGCGGTGCCTGGCTCATGCGTGGACCCTCTTTTCACTTCAAGGCCCCTCAGGATGCGTGATCAAAGGCCGGGCCAGCAAGCGGATTGGCAAGCGCACAGACGTCAATTTCGTAGGGAGACTCCCTGTGCCTCCGTGCTAACCTCGAAGTATCTGGGGAACACCAGATGACAGGGAGGCAATGATGAAAGAACTCGACTATTGGCTTCAGCAGACCGCGAAGGGACGGGTATCCCGGCGCGAGTTCATGGGCCGCGCGGCCGCACTCGGCGTATCGGCGACGCTCGCGACCACGATGCTGAGCGAGGCCGGCGTCGCCGCCACGCCGAAGAAGGGTGGCTCCGCGAAGTTCGGCCTCGCTCACGGCGCGACGACCGACACCGGCGATCCCGCCGCCTATCCGGACACCGCGACGCAAGTGCCGTTCTGGGGCTCGATGTCCAACGGGCTCACCGAGGTGGATGCCAAGGGCAACATCACGGCTGATCTCTGCGAGAGCATGGAGCCCGCCGATGGCGCGAAGAAGTGGGTATTCAAGCTCCGCAAGGGTGTGACCTTCCACAATGGCAAGAGCCTGACGCCCGACGATGTGATCGCGTCCTATCGCCATCACATGGGCAAGGATTCCAAATCCGCGGTGAAGTCGGTGCTCGCGGCAGTCACCGACATCAAGGCCGATGGCAACAACGTGGTCTTCACGTTGGGCGGCGGCAATGCCGACTTCCCCTATATCGCGAGCGACTATCACATTCCGATCATGCCGGCGAATCCCGACGGCTCCGCGGACTGGAAGTCGAATGTGCGGACGGGCCCGTTCACCTTCGTCTCGTGGGACCCGGGCGTGCGCGCCAAGCTGAAGCGCTTCGCCAACTACCACAAGTCGGGCAAGCCCTATTTCGACGACGTGGAGTTCATCACCATCGGCGACGTCGGCGCGCGCATGAATGCGCTCACCACCGGCGAGGTGCACTGGATCAGCCGCGCCGACCTCAAGACGCTCGACATGCTCAGGAAAAGCCCGAACGTCGAGATCACCGAGGTCACGGGGTATGGCCACTACGTCTTCCCGATGGACGTGACGCAGAAGCCCTTCGACAACGCGGACGTCCGCAACGCTCTCAAATGGTCGATCAATCGCGAGGAGATCGCCAAGAAGGTGTTCCTCGGCCATGCGCTTCCGGGCAATGACAACCCGATCGCACCCTCGGTCAAGTTCGCGATCGATCCAAAGCCGAAATACGCCTATGACCCGGAGAAGGCGAAGGCGTTGCTGAAGAAGGCGGGCATGTCGAACCTGAGGGTCGACCTGTCGGTCTCCGACGCCGCGTTCAATGGCGCGGTCGACGCGGCGGTGCTCTACCAGCAGCATGCCAAAGCCGCGGGCATCGATTTGAACATCGTCCGCGAGCCCAAGGACGGCTACTGGGACAATGTCTGGCTCAAGAAGCCGTGGATCGCCGGCTACTGGAGCGGCCGGCCGACGGTCGACTGGATGCTGACCGTCGTCTATGCCAAGGGCGCGGCCTGGAACGAGACCAAGTGGGGGAACCCGAAGTTCAACGATCTGCTGGTGCAGGCGCGCAGCGAAACCGACGACAAGAAGCGCGCGGCGATGTATGCGGAGTGCCAGCAGCTGATCCACGACGACTGCGGCGTCATCGTGCTGGTGTTCAACAATTACGTCGAAGCCGGCTCCAAGAAGCTCTCGCACAACCAAGTTGCGGCGAACTGGGAGTGCGACGGTCTCAAGATCGCCGAGCGCTGGTGGTTCGCGTAAGCATGCTGAGAGCAAAGGCCGCCGGGAGACCGGCGGCCTTTGCTTACATCCGCCCGGGCAGGAATGTCGCGATCGCCGGGAAGCTGATCAGGATCACGAGCCGCACGATATCGGTGACCACGAAGGGGATCACGCCGAGGAAGATCGTGGTGAAGCTCACGTCCTTCACGACGCTCTTGATCACGAACACGTTCATGCCCACGGGCGGGTGGATGAGGCCGAGCTCGACCGTCATCACGATGATCACGCCGAACCAGACGGGATCGAATCCCAACGTCGTCGTGACCACCGGGAAGATGATCGGCACGGTGAGGATGATCATCGCCATGGCGTCCATCAGGCAACCCAGCACCAGATACATCACCATGATGAGTGCCAGCACGCCGTAGCGGCCGAGTCCCAGCCCAGTCAGGAACATCGTCACCTTCTGCGGCGTCTCGGTGATGGTGAGGAAGTAGCCGAACAGCAGCGCGCCGATCAGCACGGTGAAGACGGCGGCCGCCGTGCGCGTCGCTTGCAGGAGCGAGCTGCGGATGCTGGCGCCGGAGAGACGCCGCCGCGCGACGCCCAGGATGAATGCGCCGCCGGCGCCCATGCCGCCGGCCTCCGTCGGCGTGAAGAGCCCGCCATAGAGGCCGCCGATCACGAATGCGAACAGCAACAGCGGCGCCCAGATGTCGCCGATGCCGCTGAGTCGCTCGCGCCAGGAGCTCGGCTCTCCCACGGGCAGGAAGCCCGGCCGGGCCTGGCCGATGATCGCGACCGTCATCACATACATCAGCATCGCGAGGATGCCCGGCAGCACGCCCGCCACGAAGAGCTTGCCGATGTCCTGCTGGGTGATGATGCCGTAGACCGCCAGCACCGTAGAGGGCGGCAGCATCGCACCCAGCGTGCCGCCGGCAGCGATCACCCCAGTCGCGAAGGATTGCGCATAGCCATAGCGCCGCATCTCCGGATAGGCCACGGTCGAGAAGGTGGCGGCCGTCGCGACCGAGGACCCGGAGATCGCGGCGAAGCCGCCGCAAGCGACGATGGTGGCGATCCCGAGCCCGCCCCTCAGGTGTCCCACCAATGTGTTCGCGGCGCGGAAGAGCTCACGGCTCACGCCCGAGGCCGAGACGAAGGCGCCCATCAGCAGAAACATTGGGATCACGCCGAAGGTGTAATCCGTCACCGTGCGCATGGAGGTCTGGCCCACGAGCTTGAGCGCGGGCGCCGCGCCCTGCAGATAAGCGTAGCCAGTGACGCCCACGAGCCCCATCGCCATGCCCACGGGCACGCGCACCAGCATCAGGAGGAACAGCACCGCGAAGCCCGTGATGGCGACGGCGTCGGTGCTCAAGGCCGTCATTCCACCGGCTTGATCGTGGGATTGCCCGCCATCTGCTCGGGATGGAACACCAGCCGGTAGGTCCGGATCGCGATCAGGAGCACGGCCGAGACGTCGCCTGCCCACGCCACCGCGAAGAAAGGCCAATTCGGCAGGTTGAGGTCGAAGGTGCGGACGTTGTCAGCCATGGTGGTGCGGACCTTGTCGAAGAGCGTGTAGGTCTGCACAGTCACCACGAAGAGCAGCACCAGGGTCGCGAACACGTCGATCATGCGCTGGCGCCTCGGCCCGACATTGGCCCAGACGAGGTCGACGGTGATGTGCGTCCCGCGATAGCTGGTGGCGGCGATGCCCCAGAAGATCAGAATGGCGAGCAGCATGCGGCCGAAGTCGTAGCTGTCGGGGATCGAGACGGAAAAGAAATAGCGCAGCAGCACCGAGATGAAGATGTCGGCTGCGACGATGCCGACGAACGCCGCCGCCACCATCTCGATGGCGTCGATGAACCCGTCCATGTACCTGCGCCGCAAGCGGATGCCGCTCCGATACTCAGA
>DATFRA010000389.1:0-8186 GCA_035263705.1 Allostellaceae bacterium | reverse complement strand
CTGCAGGAGCATGGCGACGCGGGAATCGCGCCCGGCCCAGCCCCGGTTCATCGCCTCGGTCATCTCCTCGAGCGCCATGTTGCAGAGACGCATGGGCACGCCGAGCTCGCGGCCGAGCGCCGTCGCGAGCGTCACGTCCTTGTGCGCGAGCTTGAGCGCGAACGACGGCGGATCGTAGACGTTGGGCAGGAATTGATCGATCACGCTGTCGAAGGTTCGGCGACGGCCGGAGGCACCCTGCCGCACCGCTTCGAAGAGCGCCAGCGGATCGACGCCGCCCTTGACGCCCAGCGTGAAGACTTCCGCGAGCACCGTCTGGAGCGCGTAGCCCGCGCAGTTGTGCACGAGCTTCGCGACCGAGCCCGCGCCGATCGGGCCGACGTAGCGCGCACGGTCACCCATGGCGTCGAGCAGCGCTTTGTGCCGATCGAAGATCGCACGCTCGCCGCCGACCCAGAGCGCGAGCTTGCCGCTTTCCGCACCCTTTGGCCCGCCGCTCACGGGCGCATCCAGCATGTGAAGCCCGCGCTCGGCGAAGGCCGCGCAGATCCGCCGCACGACCGTCGGCGAATTCGTGGAGAGATCGAAATAAGCCGATCCCTTGTGCAGACCGGCCGCCAACCCTTCGGCGCCGAGCGCGACGGCCTCGACCTCCGGCGGTCCCGGCAGCGAGGTGAAGACGACCTCGACCGCCTCGGCCACCTTCCGTGGGCTCTCCGCCCAGACCGCGCCCGCGGCAATGTGCGGCTCCGCTGCCGCTTGCCGCGCGTCGTGCACGACGAGTTTGGTGCCCGCCTTCTGAAGGTTGCGCGCCATATGGGCACCCATGGTGCCCAGGCCGATGAAACCCACCTGCATGGTTCCCTCCCTGGTCCGCGGTGCGTCAGGTCTGCTCGAATACTTCCCTCGCGAGCAGCGCCGCGGACATTGCCGTCGGCCATCCCGAGTAGAACGCGAGGTGGGTGATCAGCTCGACGATCTCGTCCTTGGTCACGCCATTGTAGAGCGCACGCTGGAGATGGCCGCGCAGCTGCTCGCTCCGATTGAGCGCGACGAGCGTCGCCACCGTGATCAGGCTGCGGTCGCGCTTGGAGAGGCCGGGCCGCTCCCAGACGTCGCCGTACAGGACCTTCTCGGTGAGATCCACCAGCTTCGGCGCGATGGTGCGAACCTTGTCGCGACTGGCGGTCGACGGCGCGGGTGCTGCGGGCATGCTTGCTTCCTCCACACGATGTCCGTTGATCCCGCGATCACTCGCGGCGTGAGCGAGGCTAACCCAGCTGCGCAGCTGGGCGCTAGCGGAGAGCGTGTTCCAAGGAGGCGCGGTCGTAAGCGGTTTCGCTCGCCGAAACCTTACCCAACCTTCCCGCACGGACTTCTTGTTGACACGGCCACGCCCTTGAAGCATTTCATCGCGCTTCCGCAGATTGGGGGGCAAGGGAACAACGATGGATTTCGGGCAGGTCCGCGACATCCCGATTCTGGATGTTGGGCGATTACCGAGTGGCGACCTTTGTCGGCGCGATCCCGAGCGGGCGCGTGCGCTCCTGCGCGCGGTGCTGGGCGCGCAGAGCCACCCGCTACTGCCCTATGTGACGGGGTTGCTCGACCGCGTATCCCATTCCTGGCTCGTGCGGCAGGCCAACCCCTATCTCGAGGAGATCCGAGACGTCGCGGCCGTGCTGCGCCGGCCCGGTGCGTATTTCCTCAACACCGTCTACGAGTGGGCTTGCTCGACCAGCGTGGCGCCGGATCCTGCGGGCGGCCAGCGCATGATCCGGGTGCTCGACTGGGGCATGGCCGGACTCGGACGTCATACGGTGATAGCCCGCCACTCGGCAGAGGCCGGACCCTTCTATAGCGCGACGTGGCCCGGCTACGCCGGTGTGCTCACAGCCATGGCGCCCGACCGGTTCTCCGCCGCGATCAATCAGGCACCGAAGATGCCGGTGTCGGGGCTCGCGTTCCTCGACGAGGTCGCGAGCCGGCTCCGCGTCTTGCGCTCGCGCGGCACCGTGCCGGGCGCGCATCTCCTCCGCCAAGTCTTCGAGCGCGCGCCCGATTATGTCGCCGCCGTCGAGATGCTGACCGATGAGAGCGTCACCCTGGCGATGCCCGCGCTATTCTCGCTCGCCGGCAGCGAGCCCGGAGAGGGCTGCGTCATCGAAGCGATCGACGACAAACGGCGCGTCCACCCCTCGGCCGACGCCGAGAAGGGCGCGCTCGGCGTCGCGAACCAATGGCTGAGCTCCGATCTCGAGGGCAAGGCGCGCAATCACGCCGTTGGCACGGGACCGATGCTGCCGCCCGAGGAGAACAATCGGCTCCGGCGAGCCATGGTCGCGAAACTCCAGGGCGAGGCATTCAGCGGCGCCGCCGACCTGCCCGAGCCCGTGCTCAACAGCCATACCGTCATGGTGGTGGTCGCCAACGCCAGCCGCGGCGAGATGCTGGTCGAGGGGCTCGAGGCTCCGGAGGGATCGGTCATCCCCCGCGTGGTCGCGCGCCGGTCGATTGGCGCGGCGCCGGCGTCCGCTCGAGGGCGGTCTCCCGCGGCGTACCATAGAGCGCCATGAATCTCGCACGCGAGATCCAGAACTCCTGGCGAGTCCGCCAGAACCGGCGCCCCCGGAGGCTCCGCGGATTGAAGGTCCAGGTCAGCAGCCACACCCAAAGGCTGTCGAGCCAGCGGTGCGGGTTGATGACGCGTGTTGAGGCGCGCCGACCAGGGGCGCTCTCGAAACCGTGCCGTGCCACGATCCAATTCAGATTCCGCGCGAGGTTGCGGCCGGCGAATGCCGGCTTGATCCGGAGCGCCTTAACCCCCTGGAGGTCGGGTGCGGCCTCCACGTGCTCCGCGAGCCGCCGGAGCGAGCGGCTGAGCTGACGGCGGGCGGCGACGGCCCAGCGGAGCGTCGCGCCACCCGCGGGGAGCGGCGGCAAGTGCTCGTTCCAGAGGTGCAAGTCGAGCGCGAGGTCGCCGGGCCCTAGCTGCGTTCCGTCGCTCAGCCTGATCGCGCGCTCAGCTCGACCGACGCCGATGCGGAGAAGCGCATCCGCGCCGCGCTCGAACTCGACGATGCCGATCCCACGCCGCACACACGCATCGATGCCGCGAATGATCTGCCGGAGCATCCGCGTGGAGAGCGGCGGCGCTACCCGCTCCATGTGTGGAGGCTAGCACGGGCCAACCCGTGTCCGGTCCTCGCCGAGCGATGCGGACGCGTCGCCTCGGGAAAGAGCGCGCACGATTCCGTTCCAGAGGCGAAACCAGCGAGCGCGTGGCGCGGCCGTCTCCGCTGCAGTGGTCTCGCCCGGACAACGGCCCTCAGTCACCGGCGGATGGTGCCAGGGCAGGTGCTCACCGGTTTGCTCGGCAAGCCAAGCTTCTGTCAGGGTCGACATGCGACACCTACGATGATTGCCCCCCATGAGCTAATCTGCATTTTTGCTATGTCAATGCCAAAGAAATTACACTACGTAAGTGTTATTAGTATGAAGGCTCTGCGCTGGCGGCGGGCTGGTTTGACTCGCGGGAGCACGGCTGACATGATTCCTGCCGCCGCATCGCAGCCTCATTGGCGGACTCTCATGGAAGGATTCGTCGGACGGCGGGGACTGATCGAGCCCAAGCGGCTTCGCAGTCTGTCACAGCGGTCGAATACTCGGGGTGCGCTCCAATTGGGCAGCCACGTCGGCGCGCTCATCGCGACCGGCGTCGCGTTGCACCTGAGTTGGGGCACGCTCTGGGCCGTGCCCGTCTTCTTGGCGCACGGCACGCTGCTGACTTTCCTCTACGCGGGCCAGCATGAGCTCAGCCACTCGACGGTGTTCCGCACGCGCTGGCTCAACGAGGTCTTCGGGCGCGCGATCGGCTTCCTGATGCTCTATCCTCGCGACTTCGACCAGCTGCAGCACTTCGCGCATCACCGCTACACCCAGGATTGGACGCGCGACGGCGAGCTTGAGCGCCCGCACTACACGCTGCCGAGATTTCTGCTCTGGGTGCTCGGGCCGACCTACTGGTACAGCCGCATCCGCCGCATCCTCCGCTTCGCCGCGGGGATGGTGACCGAGCGCTATATTCGCGAGACCGAGCGCCCGCTCCTGATCCGCGAGGCGCGCTGGCACCTCGCGGGCTACGCGGTGATCGCGGTCGCGTCGGTCGCGACGGGATCATGGGCGGCGGTCGCCTATTGGTTGGCGCCGATGATGCTGATGAAGTGGACGCATCAGCTCCAGAACACCGTCGAGCATTTCGGCCTGACCCACGCCGACGACACCTGGATCAACACGCGCTCCACCCGGACCAATGCGCTGATGCGTTGGGTCTGCTGGAACATGCAGTACCACACGGCGCATCACACCTATCCCGCCGTGCCCTTCCACGCGCTGCCGGAACTCAATCGCGAACTCGTCGCGCGCATCGGCAGCGAGCCGCCCAGCATGACCTATGTCGCTTTCTTCTGGACCGCGATCCGCGCGTTGTCTGGCGGGCGCAGCGAGGCGGACTATCCGGGCGACGTCACCTGGGTCGCGGACCCCGTTCCCGCGCGGTCGGCAGCGCCGGCGGCGCATGCCTAGGCTGGAGGTCTACCAATCTCTCTGGGCCATGGAGCTGCGCCGCCCTGACGGTCGGGAGCGCCGCCCCGAGGAATCCTTCGCGATGGTCGCCGAGGCCGGCTACCACGGCATGGCGATCGACCTCGCCTTCACCGACGTCGCCACCGCGCGCAAGAACAAGCCGCTCTTCGAGAAGCACGGGCTCGGCTGCCTGATCAACGCCTTCCCGAAGACCATCGAGGCGCTCCGCCCCGTCCTCCACATGGCGAAGGAGTTCAACGCCTGCTTCGTGAATATCATCGGCCAGGTGATGCCACTGACGGTCGAGGGCATGATCCCGGTGATCCGCCAGTGGCTCGCTATGGCCGAGGAGGAAGGCGTCGAGATCCAGTTCGAGACCCACCGCAACTGCATCACCAACGATCTCTTTGCCACGCTCCAGCTCCTGGACGCGGTCCCGGAGATGCGGCTCTGCGCGGACCTCTCCCATTATCTCGTCGATCGCGAGTTCTGGTACCCGATCTCGCGCGAGAACCATGCGCTGATCCGCCGCATCCTCGAGCGCTCCGACTCTTTCCAAGGCCGCGTCTCCAGCCGCGAGCAGATCCAGGTGCAGATCTCCTTCCCGCAGCATCAGAAATGGTTCGATCTCTACGCGGGCTGGTGGGAGGAAGGTCTTCGTCTGTGGCTCGGCCGCGCCCAGCCCGACGATACGCTTCGTTTTCTCTGCGAGCTCGGCCCGCCCGAATACGCGATCACCGGGCCCGACGGCTATGAGCTCTCCGACCGCTGGGAGGAGGCGCTTATAATCCGGCGGCGCGTCGAGCGAATCTGGCAACATCTGACGGCGGCCTGAACCGTAGCGCGCATGATGCAAGGCACGAGCGGCGAACTCGAAGGCGGCAAGCTCTCACCATAGAGGGGACCTCACATGGCACAACGACCGGCGGGCTGGAATACTCTGGGACGGCGCGACCTCTTGAAATCTTTCGGCGCCGCGGCGGCGCTCGGTGCCGTGGGCGCGTCCGGCAGAAGCTGGGCCGCGGGGAACCCCTGGGCCGATGCACCCGCCAGCAAGGTCGACCGGCTCAACTTCGTGGTCTGGACCTATGGCGACATCTACACGAAGATCTCCAAGAAATTCACGGACGATTGGGGCATCCCCGTCGATTCCACGATCTCGTCCTTCAACGATCACCCGACCAAGCTGATGACCATGTTCGCGGGCAACGAGACCATCGACGTCTCGCAGTCCTCGCCCTTCTCGTTTCCGAACTTCATCAGCCAGGGCCTCGCCGAGCCGCTCGACGGGTTTCCGGGCGCCCAGGATTACCTCAAGGATTTCACGGAATCCGCGAAGCAGGTGGCCGTCTACGACGGCAAGCTCATGGGCCTGCCTTATTTCTCCACGGTATGGGTCTGGAACTACAACAGCGAGCTCATGGAGAAGGCGAAAATCCAGCCCTTCAAGACCTATGACGAACTGCTGGAGCAGTGCCGCAAGGCCAAGAAAGACGGCGTCTGCGAATACCCGATCATGTGGGTCGCGGGCGTCGGCCTCGAGCAGCTGCCGGGCACCTGGTACCAGATGACCTGGAACCGCGGTGGGGTGTTCTTCGACAAGGCCGGTAATCATCAGCTCGGCCCGGGCTCGATCGCGCGCGAGACGCTCAAGTGGTGGGCGCAGACCTTCGCCGATCAGCTCGTCGATCCCGATTCGCTCAAGTACCAGTTCACCGCGTCCGCGAAGGCGTTCGGCGCCGGTAAGAACCTCTATCGCGGCCCCAACCATCACTACGGCCTCAACATCGCCAACGACCCCGCGCAGTCGCCGAGCGCGGGCAAGGTGCAGGTGATGGGCTCGCCGGGCGACGGCCGCACCATCGGCGATACGCACGTCTATTTCCTCTGCTCGGCCACGCGCAACAAGGAGTGGGCCTGGAAGCTGCTGCAATACCTGGGCGGACGTACCAAGGACGGCCAATACACCCAGGCGAACAACCTTGCGCGCGACGCGATGCTGGGCTCCGGGTTCCAGTCGGTGATGAAGAGCTCGGTGATCACCGACGGCTGGAAGCCCTGGGGCGATCCGGGGAAGATCCTGGAGATCTGGGACAAGGCCACCTACGTCGGCGAGATCTGCAACTCCATCTACAAGCCCTGGCACTTCCCCTGGACCGACCGCCTCAACATCGAGGTCCAGAAGGCGCTGACCGCGCAGATCACGCCCGACCAGTGCTGCGATAATCTGATCGCGGCGATCAAGGAAGTGCAGAAGACCTGAGCCACAAGCGTGGATCAGGCTCCCGCATCTGAGGGGGCGTTCGCAGCGGCTGTCGATCGGCCGCGCCGCGTGAGGCGTGAATTGTCGGTCGGTGCGCTCGGCGTGACCATGAATGTGCCGACGCTGGTCACGCTCGCGCTGGTCCTCGCCTATCCGATCTTCTACGCGGCCTATCTATCGTTTCACAAGGTCGCGCTCGCCGATCTCCGCCGCGGCATCTTCCCGTTTGTCGGGCTCGACAACTACGCGCGGATCCTGACCGATCCGCTCTTCCTGCTCGCGCTCAAGAACACCCTGGTCTTCACGGCCTTCTCCGTCACGGTCGAGATCGTGCTCGCCGTGGCGATCGCGCTCTTGGTGGCCGAGACCCACGTTTGGACTGGGCGCATCACTAAGGTCCTGATCCTGCTGCCCTACGCGGTGCCGCCGATCGCGAACGGCCTCATCTGGGCCTTCCTCTACAGCTTCGATTTCGGCTTCCTCAACCGGATCCTGTTCACGCTCGGACTCATCCGTGAGCCCATCAACTGGGTAGGTGATCCCAACACCGCGATCTTCATGCTCGCGGTGCCCTATATCTGGCGCACGCTCCCCTTCGCGATTCTCCTGGTGCATGCGGCGCTCCAGGGCATGAACCCCGAGCTCTTCGAGGCCGCCGCGATCGACGGCGCCGGCCCCCTGCACCGCTTCCGGCACGTGACCTTGCCGCTGCTCAGGCCCGTGATCGTGGTGATCCTGGTCCTGCGCACCTCCTTCGCCTTCACCGTGTTCGAGGAGGTACTCGCGATCACCCAGGGCGGACCCGGCGACGCCACCTGGGTCGCCGCATGGTACAGCTACAAGCGCAGCTTCGCGCCGCCGTTCGATATCGGCATCGGATCGGCCTCGGCCTACGTGCTGGCGTTGATCGTGGGTGCGCTCGCGATCGTCTATGTCAAGGCGATCTACCGCCGAATCGAGTAACCGCCATGCGTCCACGCCCCGTCACCCGCCTCGCGCTGCACATCGCCAATCTCGCGGTGATCGCCTTCTTCCTGCTGCCGCTGATCGCCGCGGCCCTCGGCGCGCTGCAATCGGAAAAGAGCCTGCAGGCGGCGACGCGCGTGCTCGTGCCGCCGGAGTGGACGCTCGACAACTTCCGCGTGATCCTGTCGGGCGGCGCCCAGAAGGGCGCGATCTTCGAGCAGGCGACGTACCTCCCCGACAACGTCAAGAAAATCTACTACGCGATCGGCAACAGCGCCGTGATCGCCATCTCCGTCACCTTGCTGACCCTGGTGTTCGCCTCGCTCTCGGCCTACACGGTCGCGCGCCTGCGGCTCCGATGGGTCGAGTGGCT
>DATFRA010000388.1:0-2756 GCA_035263705.1 Allostellaceae bacterium | reverse complement strand
GCGGCTCTCAAATCACTATTTCGAGGCTGAACTCAAGGCGCCTGTTTGCCGGCAAGTGGTTGCGGGCCCGCGATCTGAACCTACGACCCATCAAGGAGCGCGTGAGCGAGGCAGACGACTGCCCTGGTGGCCGGCGCCGTCGCGATCGGGAGACGCTCTGAGAAGCCCGCCGTGCCGGGACTACAAGTGCCGCCGAGCGAGACCGACGCGAGCGGCGCGCGAGCATCTTGCCGTGAGCTGGACGGTGCGGACCGCGGTGCGGGCTCGCGTCCAACTTGGACCGACTCGACCCACTCCCTCCGCGCGCAAGTGCGCGAACTATCGATGCGACGTGGAGTTGAGAGCGCGGTAGAGCGGGGCGAGCGCCCGGTAGCTGTCCTTGTAGGCCTCGTAGAACGGCCGGTACGCCTCGTGCCGACGCGCATCGGGCTCCACACGGCGCTCGACATGCACCATGCGCGCGACGGCGCTCTCCAGATCCGGATGGAGGCCCACCCCGACCGCGGCCAGGATGGCGCTTCCCAAGATCGGCGCATCGGCCACCCGGGTGAGGCTGAGCGGCAGCCCGCAGACGTCGGCGTGGATCTGCAACCACAGGTCGGAGCGCGTGGCCCCCCCACAGATCACCAGATCCTTCGGCGCGAACCCGGCCTTGCGCATCGTCTCGAAGATGAGCTCGGTGCCAAAGGCAATGCCCTCGAGGACGGCGCGGAAGATGTGGGCCCGCCCGTGCTTCAGGGTCAGCCCCGCGACGATCCCGCGCGAATCCGGATCGGTGTAGGGCGTGCGGTTGCCCTGGAAATGGTCGAGCACGACGAGGCCTTCGGCACCCGGCGGCAGGCTCGCCGCCTCGGCGTCGAGGCGCTCGTAGGTCGTCTGCTCGCCGAGCAGGCGGCGCAGCCAGGCAACGATCGAGCCGGTCGAGGTCTGGCCGCCCTCTACCACGTGCAGCCCAGGCACGACGGCGTCGGCGTAGCTGCCCCACACGCCCTGGCCGTGGAATTCCGTATCGCTCAAGCCGAGCTGCAGGTGCGAGGAGCCGGTGATGAGCGCCAGCCTTCCCGGCCGAATCACGCCGAGGCCGATCATGGCGATGAAGGCATCCGCCCCGCCCTGCGTCACCGGCAGCCCCTTGGCCAGCCCGAGATGCTCGGCCGCCTGCGCCGTGAGCCCGCCGATCACGGCGCCGAGCGGCACGACCTCGCGCGGCCACTTCTCGAGCAGTGCCTCCATCCCCAGGTGGCGCACGAGGCTCGCCGCGTAGCCGCTGCCCCGCGCATCGTAGTGCCAGCGCACCGAGGCGTTGTTGATGCTCGCTACCATGCGGCCGCTGAGGCGGTGGTTGATGTAGTCCTGGAACTCGCAGATCGTCGCCGCCCGCTCGAACGAAGCCGGCTCGCGCTCCTTCAGCCACAGCGCCTTGGGAATCATCCATTCGGCCGAGACCGGTCCCCGTCCGTCGCCGTTGACCTTGAGCGACGAATCCCCGCTCGCGGTCACCCGCGCTGCCTGCTCGGCCGAGCGAACGTCCATCCAGATGAGCGCCGGTCGGAGCGCCTCCCCCGCGGCATCGAGCGCCACCACGCTGCAGCAGGTCGTGTCGAGGCCGATCGCGGCAATGTCACCCGGTTGCACGCCCGCCTGCGCCACCGCACCGCGCACCGCGATCCCCACCGCGCGCCACCAATCCGCCGGATCCTGCTCGGCCCACGCCGGGTGCGGGAAGCGCGTCTCGTAGGCGCTCGCCGCCATCGCCAGCACCGTCCCGTCGAGATCGACCACGGCCGCGCGCAGCCCCTCGGTGCCGCCATCGATCCCGATCACGTACCGGCCCGTCATGTCCCGTCCCAGCGACCTGTCAGCCGAGCTGCTGGCTCGGGCCCGCCCCGCCGGGTCCCAGGCGCCCGCCTGGAAATCCCAGCTTCCCCTTGGCTGAGCGCCGGACACCGCGACCTTTGGGCTATGAGTCGTCTGGAGGCGGTGCCGGTAACTCTCTGATCTCGCGACGAACATCTGAAACGACGAGGCATTCTTGCTTCTTTCATGGTGCAGCTTCGTACCTCAGCCTGCGCAGCAGAGCTGCACCAAATTCCGAAGCGAAAAACACCTATCACCGTGGTGGCCTCAACAGGCTCCGATCGAGCTTAGTTCTTGAACGCGCCGAGATGTTGGTGCATCGACAAGGCGAATCCCTCCAAGAGCGGAGCCAACTTTAGCGCCCTTCGACGGTGGTCGCCCCGTAGGCGCCCCGCCGCCATCGCGACAGGCTCAACTCGTTGTCGACCTTGGCACAGCGCAAACAAAGCCTCTGGTATCGGGTGGCCATCCTGCCAAAGCGGGCCAGAGACGTCAAACAGGAGCGACCTCGAGAGGGATCTGCACTCATCGTTGATGCAAAGAGCCTGCTGGTCATCAACGACCACAACTATCCCGGCGGACAGGGCCGCGGCTTCGGCCCTGACAACAACGAGTTCATTCTCATCGGACTCGCCGATCGCCTGCCGGTGCCTGAACCTGGGACGTGGATTCTCCTGCTGGCAGGCGCGGCGGGAGTCTTGGTGACGACGCTCCACTTGGCTCGGGATCTTTCACGTTGACACTCTGGCCGGCCGTGTGGGAGGGATCGTGGGGATAGCGAGGAGCACGGGGATTGTCGTCACACTCCCCTGAGTGAGGGGTGACGAGAACTTGGCGGACACACCAGCCGCTAACCCCCTTTCGATTGTCCAGATCATCAAGAAAAGTGCGCGCGCGGG
>DATFRA010000387.1:0-21858 GCA_035263705.1 Allostellaceae bacterium | reverse complement strand
GGTCGAGGCCGTCGCGATCGAGCTCGATCCCGCGATCCGGCTGCACTACGTCGAGGTCGCCGAGCCGGATATGCATTCGCCTGCGAGCGACCTGCGCCGTCTGCTGGACGCGCTGGAGCGCGAATGGAAGCTCGTCGCGCTCGACTGCGATCTCACGGTCGTCCAGGGCCTCCAGATAGCGCTCCGCAAGGGCGAGTGGAAGGTCACCGTCGCCGTGCACGACGAGAAAACCATCATCGCGATCTGGCCCGGTTTCCGCGACAAGGCCTACGGCGTCGCGATCGACGTGGGCTCGACCACGATCTCGGCGCATCTCTGCGACCTCTCGAGTGGCGAGGTGGCGGCGTCCGTCGGCGCAATGAACCCGCAGATCCGTTTCGGCGAGGATCTGATGAGTCGGGTCTCCTACATCATGATGAACCCAGGCGGCGAGACCGCGCTGGTGCAGGCCGTGCGCGGCGCGATCAACGATCTCGCGGGTGAGGCCGCGAAGGTCGCCGGCATCGAGCGCGGGGACATCCTCGAGGTGACCCTCGTCGGCAACCCCGTGATGCACCACCTGCTGCTGGGCATTAACCCGATCGAGCTCGGCGGCGCGCCCTTTGCGCTCGCGACCGACCGCGCGACCACGCTTAAGGCGACGGAGCTCGATCTCAAACTCCATCCCGGCGCGCGCGCCTTCCTCCTGCCCTGCATCGCGGGCCATGTCGGCGCTGACACCGCGGGCGTCGTGCTGGCCGAGCGGCCGGATCTCTCCGACAAGCTGACCCTGCTGGTCGATGTCGGCACCAATGCCGAGATCGTACTCGGTAACCGCGCGCGCATGCTCGCCTGCTCGAGCCCGACCGGGCCCGCCTTCGAGGGCGCGCAGATCAGCTGCGGGCAGCGGGCCTCGCCGGGCGCCATCGAGCGCGTGCGGATCGATCCCGCGACGCTGGAGCCGCGCTTCAAGGTCATCGGCTCGGACCTCTGGTCCGATGACCCCGGCTTCACCGCTGCAACGAAGCGCACGGGCGTCACCGGCATCTGCGGCTCCGGTATCATTGAGGCGCTGGCGGCGATGTTCCTGGCCGGCATCCTGCGCCACGACGGCAGCATCAGCGGCGCGCTTGCCGCGCGCACGCCGCGCGTCCAGCCCGACGGCGCCACCTTCAGCTACCTGCTCCACGACGGCACGCCCGCGCTCCGCGTCACGCAGAACGACGTGCGCGCGATCCAGCTCGCGAAGGCGGCGCTCCACGCGGGCGCGCGGCTGCTGATGAACCACATGGGCGTGGCGGCGATCGACCGCATCCGTCTCGCGGGCGCCTTCGGCAGCCATATCGACGTCAAGTATGCAACAGTGCTCGGCATGCTGCCGGACTGCGACCTCGATCAGGTGAGCTCGGCCGGCAATGCCGCCGGCACTGGCGCACGGATCGCGCTGCTCGACCGGCGGATGCGCGGACTCATCGAAACGCTGGTACGGCGGATCGAGAAAATCGAGACCGCGGTCGAGCCGAAATTTCAAGCCGAGTTCGTGGAGGCGATGGCGATCCCGCACAAAAGCGCGCCCTACCCGAACCTCGCCCGCGTCGTGACGCTGCCGGCACCGGAGCCACGAGCGCAGGCACGCAGCCGGAAGAGCGGCGCACCGCACGCGCGCGCGGACGCGCCTAGGTATTGAAGGGAGAAACCCAATGACCGACCAAGCGACCACCCATCGATCGCGGCGCGGCGCGGGACGCGAGGCGAAGCGGGCGGCCAGGCTTGCGCACGCCGTGGAGATCATCCCATTCATTACGCGCAAGATCCCCTATTACGAGGTGCTGAACGAGGAGGGCCTGGCCCTCATCGAGCACAACGCCGACACCGTGCTCGAGGAGATCGGCATCGATATCAAAGGCGATGAGGAGGTACTCAAGATCTTCCGCGATGCCGGTGCCGACGTGCAGGGCGACCGCGTGCACTTCCCGCGCGGCATGTGCCGAAGCCTGATCCAGAAGACGGCGCCCAGGGAATACGTGCAGCACGCGCGCAACCCCGCGCGCAGCGTCACCATCGGCGGCAAGAACACTGTGTTCGCGCCGAATTACGGCTCGCCCTTCGTGCGCGACCTCGACAAGGGCAGGCGCTACGGCACCATCGAGGACTTCCGGAATTTCGTGAAGCTCACATACATGTCGCCCTATCTGCACCATTCGGGCGGCACGGTGTGCGAGCCCGTCGATCTGCCCGTCAACAAGCGGCACTTCGACATGGTCTATGCGCATATGCGCTACACCGACAAGCCCTTCATGGGCTCGGTGACGCATCCCTTGCGCGCCGAGGACACCGTCGCGATGGCGAAGATCCTGTTCGGCGACGAGTACATCGATCCTGCCACCGGCAAGCCAAAGACCGTCATCACTAGCCTGATCAATGCGAACTCGCCGCTCACCTGGGACGCCACCATGCTGGGCGCGCTCAAGGTCTATGCGCGCAACAACCAAGCCAATCTCACGACGCCGTTCATTCTGGCTGGCGCGATGGCGCCGACTACGATTGTGGGTGCTTGCACCGTGACGCTCGCCGAGGCGATGTCCGGCATGGCGCTGGTGCAGCTGATCAATCCGGGCGCACCCGTGATCTTCGGCAGCTTTGCCTCCTCCATGTCGATGCAATCGGGCGCACCTACCTTTGGCACGCCCGAGCCTTCTCACGTGCTTTATACGATGGCAGCGCTCGCGCGACGGCTCGGTGTGCCGTTCCGCTCGGGCGGCGGGCTCTGCGCCTCGAAAATCGCGGACGCCCAGGCGGCCTATGAGTCCGCCAACACCATGGCGCCGACATTGCTCGCGGGCACCAATTTCGTGCTGCACGTCGCGGGCTGGCTCGAGGGTGGCCTCACCATCGGCTACGAGAAATTCGTGATGGACCTCGACCAGGCCGGCATGGCGCACGCCTTCCTCGCCGGCATCGATCTCAGCGAGAACGGCCAGGCGCTCGACGCCATCCGCGAGGTCGGACCCGGCAAGCATTTCCTCGGTTGCGCCCACACCCAGGCGAATTTCGAGACTGCTTTCTACCGCTCGCCGCTTGCCGACAACAACAGCGTGGAGCAGTGGGAGGCCGAGGGCAGCCAGGATATGGCGCAGCGCGCCAACGCGCTCTGGAAGAAGATGCTCCGCGACTACGAGCCGCCGCCGATCGACCCCGCGGTCGACGAGGCGCTGCTCGACTTCACGGCGCGACGGAAGGCGTCCTTCCCGGACTCAAATGTCTGAGGCCACGTTCTGGGAGGCGAGAAACGCACGCATGTGGAAGCCCGCTTGCTCCCACCCATACCGATGATCCGCACCGACCGGACAGGCCTCGCGCGCGCGGCAGCTGATCTCGAGGCAATCGGTACCAGCAGAGCTTCGGAGATGATCGGCGCAGGCGTCGACGTCGTAGCGCTCGCGGGTGAAAGCGCCGACAGGGCAAGCCGCGAGGCACGGCTTTGTGGCGCAAGTATCGCAGGGATTGGGGCGTTCATCGCGAGCCGGCAGAGCCAGCCGCTCAGCAAAGGCGAGCGCGCCCCGGTAGCTATGCCACAGCCCCCAATCCGGATGAATCAACATGCCAAGCGCCGAGCGATGCACCGGCTCGGCCTTCATCGCCCAGCGCTGGAACGGCAGCCAGGGCGGGCCGACGAACGGATAGAGCGCGGCGGCACTCAAATCGGCCGCGAGCCTGTCGATGACGCGGCGAGACCACCGGTCGAGCGGGTTCGCGCGACCGTCGGACGCCTCGGGCGATGCGGCGAATGCCGGCCACTGCGTGCGACCGACCAAACCCAGCACGACGAGCGTGCCGGGACGCGACGGCACGCCGTCCTCATCTGTCGAATGAAAGGCGCCGCGCAGCGCCATGCCGGCGGCCGTGGCCTGCTTCGCGATCTGCTCCAGCGCGACCGGCACTGCGGACGCTCAGCCGGCCCGGCCGCCGGCTTTCACGAGCTGCGCCAGGCGCGTATCGATAAACTCCGCTTCGATTCGCGCCGCGGCAGCCGTTGCCTCGGCCTCGAGATCGTCACCACAAGTCGTCACGTCCCGGCGCCAGGCCGCCAGATACGCGTCGGTGCCGTGCTCGCCGGATACCATGGCGGCACGGTCGATCGCGTCTTGAAAACGCGGCGACAGCTCCCGCTTGGCGGAGGTGCGCCCGGATTTGGCGATGACCTGGGCGGGAATGTCGTGCCAGGAGACGATGATCAGTTGAGCCATGAGCCACGCGCGTGTCGGGAAGCGCTAGTTTCGCACAGCATCAGGCGGGAGTCTCGTCCGTGAATGCCGCGTCCCTCAAACTCGCATCGCTGCAGCGGATCGGATTCTGGACGCTGCCCAACTACTCCATGATTGCGCTCTCGAACGCGCTCGAGGGTTGCCGCATGGCGAACTACGTCACGGGCCGCGAGGTCTATACGTGGCGGGTTCTGACGCTCGACGGCACATCGACGCCGGCGAGCAACGGCCTCAGCCTGACGCCGACGCAGGCGATCGCCGACGCCGGGCCGATGGACATCGTCTTCGTCTGTGGCGGCGTGGACGTCCGCCACGTGGTCGATGCTGGTATCAAGAACGCGCTGCGGCGCTTGGCGCGGCGAGGCGTGCCGCTGGGCGCACTCTGCACCGGAACATTTGCGCTCGCCGAATCCGATCTCCTCGACGGCTATCGCTGCGCCATCCACTGGGAGAACCTGGCCGCGATCCGCGAAGAGTTTCCGCGCGTGGAGTTCGCCGAGGATCTCTTCGTGATCGACCGCGACCGCTTCACCTGCACCGGCGGCGTGGCGCCGCTCGACATGATGCTGACCCTGATCGACGCGCGACTCGGCCACGAGGTTGCGAGCAAGGTCTCAGACGAGTTCATCGTCGAGCGCGTGCGGCCCGCGGGCCAGCCGCAATCGGGACCCATGCGCACGGCCGCACGGTCCGGCAACCCCGTGCTCTCGGAGGCGGCGCAGATCATGGAGCGCACCATCGAGAATCCGATTGCGGTAACTAAGGTCGCGCGCCAGGTCGGCGTCTCCGCACGCCAGCTCGAGCGGCTCTTCGATCGCTATCTCCACGCGGGGCCGGCGGCCTTCTACCTGTCGCTGCGCATCAACCGTGCGCGCGAGCTCTTGCATCTCACGACCATGTCGGTGACGGAGGTCGCGGTCGCCTGCGGCTTCCGGAGCGCCGCCCATTTCAGCACCTGCTACCGGCGCGCCTTCGGGCGGCCGCCGCGGCAGGACCGCCTGCCTGAGAGCGTTCGAGACTTTCCCGGATATCGGCGCCAGCCGGGACTGAACGAGGCGCCGAGCCGCAGCAGTGGGGAATCGCCATGAGGTGGGACGTCTTCATCACCTGCGCCATCACCGGCGCGGGGGACACGACCGGCAAATCGGACAAGGTGCCGATCACGCCCAAGCAGATCGCGGAGTCCGCGATCGAGGCCGCCAAGGCCGGCGCCGCAATCGCTCATATCCATGTCCGCGACCCCGCCACAGGCAAGGGTGCGCGCGATCCCAAGCTCTACGCCGAGGTGGCCGACCGCATCCGCTCCTCCGGCACCGACGTGATCCTGAACCTGACCGCAGGCATGGGCGGCGACCTGGTTTTGGGCGGCGCCGAGACGCCGCTGCCGTTCGATCCGAACGGCACCGATATGGCGGGCGCGCAGGTACGGCTTGCGCACGTCGAGCAGATCCTGCCGGAGATCTGCACGCTCGATTGCGGCTCCATGAATTTCGCCGCCGGCGGCGACTACGTGATGGTCAACACGCCCGATATGCTGCGCGCGATGGCACGGCGCGTGAAAGCGCTGGGCATCCGGCCGGAGCTCGAGGTGTTCGACACCGGGCACCTGGTGCTCGTGAAAGAGATGCATCGCGAGGGCCTGTTCGACGATCCCCTGATGGTACAGCTCTGCATGGGCATTCCCTATGGCGCGCCCGACGATCCCTCGACCTTGATGGCGATGGTGAACCAGTTGCCGCCCGGCACGATTTTCTCGGCGTTCTCCATCAGCCGCATGCAACTGCCGTATGTCGGCATGGCCGCGGTCGCCGGCGGCAATATACGAGTGGGCCTTGAGGACAACATCTATCTCTCCAAGGGCGTGCTCGCGAGTAACGGATCACTGGTGGAGCGCGCAGTGACAATCCTCCAAGCGATGAATGCGCGCGTCCTGCGGCCCGCCGAGGTGCGCAGCCTGCTGAAACTCCAGAAGCGGCACTGATGCGCGCCGCGATCAAGACCGTCGGCCTGCTCGGCGGCGGAGTCATCGGGGCGGGCTGGGCTGCGCGCTGCGCCCTCAACGGATACGACGTGAAGGTCTGCGATCTCGACCCCGAGGCCGAGCGCAAGCTCGGCGAGGTCATGACCAACGCGCGGCGCGCCTGGAGTCGGCTCACCCTTGCGCCGTTGCCGACGGCCGGCGGCATCCGCGTGGTGAAGACCATCGAGGAAGCGGCCGAGGGCGCCGATTTCATCCAGGAGAGCCTGCCCGAGCGGGAGACGCTGAAGATCTCGCTGCTGGCGAAAGCGGACGAGGTCGCCGCGCCCGATGTCGTCATCGGATCCTCGACCTCGGGTCTGCTGCCCTCGCGCCTGCAAGCGGGTCTCACGCACCCCGAGCGGTTCGTGGTCGGGCACCCCTTCAATCCCGTCTACCTCATGCCCTTGGTCGAAGTCTGCGGCGGCGCGCGCACCAGCGAGGCGACGAAGGAGAGCGCCGCGGCCTTCTACCGGTCGCTGGGCATGCACCCACTTCTGCTCCGAAAGGAGGTCGACGGCTTCGTGGCAGACCGGCTCATGGAAGCGCTCTGGCGGGAGGCGCTGTGGCTCATCCATGACGACGTCGCGACCGCCGCCGAGATCGACGATGCCGTGCGATTCGGCCCGGGTCTGCGCTGGTCGTTCATGGGTACCCTGCTGATCTATCGCATCGCCGGCGGCGAGCCGGGGATGCGGCATTTCATGGCGCAATTCGGGCCCGCGCTCAAATGGCCCTGGACCAAGCTCATGGACGTGCCGGAGCTCGACGACTCGCTCCTCGACAAGATCGTGGCGCAGTCGGACGCGCAGGCGGGCAAGGCCTCCATCCGCGAGCTCGAGCGGCTCCGAGACGATTGCCTCGTCGCGATCCTGCAGGGACTGCGCACGCGCGATTACGCCGGGGGCGCCACGCTCGACCGGTTCGAGAAGGCACTTTGGGCGCGCGGCCATCGCTCGGCCTTCGAAATCGAGACTGGCGACCTCTCGAAGCCGCTGCGCCTCCACGAGACCCGGGTCGAGCCCGGCTGGGTCGACTTCAACGACCACATGACCGAGAGCCGCTACCTCCAGGTGTTCGGCGATGCCACCGAGGCGCTCTTCCGGGTGGTCGGCGTCGACCAGGCCTATCACCGCGGTGGCCACAACTATTACACGGTCGAGACCCACCTCCGGCATCTCCGCGAGGTCGAGGGCGGCACGCCGCTCCACGTCACGACGCAGATCCTCGGCGCGGACGACAAGCGCATCCACCTCTTCCATTCGCTCTATCGCTCGGACGACGACACGCTGCTCGCCACCGCCGAGCAGATGCAGTTGCACGTCGACACGGGCGCGAGCCGCGCCGCGCCCGCGGCGCCCGAGGTGATCGCGCGCGTCCAGCGCATCGCCGATGCCCACCACACACTCGAACCGCCGGCGGGCAGCGGACGCGCTATTTCTCTTTCAAAGTGAGGATGCCCTCAACCGTTTCTCCACGACGCCCACGCCAGCGTCAAAGCGAACGCCACCGCGGCGACGAGAACCATGCCGAGGTAGAGGGCTTCTCCTTGCGACATGATAGTTCTCCCGTTTAGCCCACGGGCATTGTCGTGGCGCACGCGAATAAAACGCGTTGATCTGGATCAATTGTGCGAGCGAGCGGGCATCGCCCGCGTCGGTTATGCGTCGTGCCGCTGTTTCGCTTTGCCCGACGCAACGAGGTCGTCGAACGCCTGAGTATTGGGGCAGAAGTGGCCGGGGTCCTCGGACCGGTCGGAGCGGAGCCAGTGGTCGCATTTCCCGCCGGCCTCACAGAGCGAGCAGGTGCGCTCGATTGCTCGCATCTCCGAGCTGCTGCTCTTTCCCTCCTTCGTGGCCTCGATGCGCAGGTAGCGGAGCATTGCCGCGAGCCGCCGCGGCGCGCCCGGATGATTCCGGATCAATGTCGGGAGCTCGGCGGGATCGATCCCGAGGTCGCTGAGGACGCGGTCCAATTGGCCGTTTTCCCTGAGGTGAGCAAACTCTGCTCGGAGCGCCGCGCGGTCGCGCATCTCGCCGATCGTGCGGCCCACGCGCCCGAACAACGTGCGAAGCCCATACGGTGCCGCACTCCGCGTTTCCTCGCAGGACTGGGCCATTGCTCGCTCCTTGTTAGCCTCAGGGCAAGAGAGCCGCTCGCCAGCCCTTGCCGCCATCCCCAACCTAGGAGGCAAGGAAATGCGCGCATTGATCCACATCAAGAATTGTAACCGCTGCTTAAACGGCGACGGCGTGCCGCCTCTCCTCGGGCCGCGCATAGTGGTCGAGACCGATCCGGGTATAGCCCGCCCGCACCAAGGCCTCGCCGATCGACTGCTCCTGCCGGAGGCGCTCCTCGCCATCGGGGAGTGCCGGCTCATCGATCATCCGTTGATGCCGCCTCATCGCGGGCACATGAGCGTAGCCGAACACCGAGAACCGAGCGGGCGCGAGCGTCAGCGCCGCGGCGACGGTGCCCTCGCAAGACGCAATGGTCTGGTGCGGCAGACCATAGAGCAGATCGACATTGAGGGCCGCAATGCCGGCGCCGCGGAGCCGGTCGACGCACGCCCGCGTCGCCCCCAAGGTCTGAACGCGGTTCACCGCTCGCTGCACCCGCTCATCGAAAGTCTGGATCCCGATGCTGGCGCGCGTGACGCCGCCGGCTGCCAGCGCGACGGCCATGTCGGCATCGAGCCGGCGAGGATCGATCTCTACGGCGATTTCGGCATCCGGCTCGATCGTGAAGCACTCGCGGAGCTTGGACATTAGCGCGAGAAAAGCGGCAGGACCCACGATCGTCGGCGTCCCGCCGCCCCAATGCACATGCGCCACCCGGCGCCCACCGGCGAGCTTCGCGACCAGGGCGATCTCGCGCTCGAGGGTCGCGACGTACCGATCGATGGGATCCCGATGTCCTAGAACCCTAGTGTGGCAGCCGCAATACCAGCAGAGCGACCGGCAGAACGGCACATGGAAATAAAGCGAGAGGCGCGCTTGGTCGGGCAGCGCCTCGAGCCAGCTGCGATACAACGTGGCGCCCACTGCAGGCGAGAAATGCGGCGCCGCGGGATAGCTGGTGTAGCGGGGAATCCGCTCACCCAGGTATTTCAGGATCGATCCATGCATGGCCTGACCCTTATCGCCGCGCAGGGCAACGCCGTCCCTGTTGTAGATCAATCGCCACCTAGTTCGCCGCCGCTTTCGTCTCCGGCGCGGCGGCCCGCGACTCCGGCGCCTGCTGCTCCTTGGCGTCGAAGAACTTCTTCAACAGCCAGAAGTCGAAGAAGATGCCGAAGGCGAAGAGGCCCAGGCCGAAGGTGTACATGCCAGTGTCGTAGGCGCCCGACGCCAGCACGAGGCCAAGGATGGCGAAGACGGCCATGACGAGGCCAAGGATCCAGTCGATCATGAGGGTTTACTCCGGGGTTGTTGCGAGCGATTGATCGGACTCGTGGGTCCTGCGGGTGGATCGTCGAAGAGCGCGCGGCCAGCGGCGCCGTCGAGGTCGTCGTATTGGCCCGATTTCAGCGCCCAGAGAAACGCCAGCAGGCCGGCCAGGCCCATGGCGAGCGCGATCGGGATCAGGAAGAGCAGACCGGTCATGCCGCGCGTCCCAGCCGAAGCGCGTTCAGCACCACCAGGATCGATGAGCCCGACATGGCCGCCGCCGCCAGCAGAGGCGTCACCGAACCCGCCATGGCAAACGGCACCGCCGCGAGGTTGTAGAGGATGGCAAAGCCGATGTTCTCGCGGATGAGCCAGATGCTCCGTCGCGCCACATCAAGCGCCTCGAGCACCGCGCGGAGAGACGTGCCCTGGAAGACGACGTCGGCAGCGGTCTGGCAGACATCTGCCGCGGTCGCAGGCGACATCGAGACCCACGCCGCCGCGAGTGCCGGCCCGTCATTGAGGCCGTCGCCCACCATCAGCACGTGGCGACCGCAAGCCGCGAAACTCTCGAGGGCATGGAATTTCTGCGCGGGCGACACGCCGGCGCGCCAATCGCAGACTCCCACTGCCGCGGCGACGGCACTCACGGCCGGCGCGCGATCGCCGGATATCACCATGACCGACTTCCGAGACTCCTGAAGCCGCGCCACGACGTCGGCAGCATCTCGACGCAAGGCGTCGTGAAACCGAAATTGCACGGGCATACGGCCGGGCGCGACCAACCAGAACTCGGTGTCTATCTCATCGTCGCTCTCGCGCTCGGGAATGCCGCACCACTGCCGGCTACCAAGGCGCACCTCGCCGTCCGCGCCCCCGCGGCTCAGGCCGCGCCCCGGGTGCTCCGTAACGCCGTCGAGCGCCGGTGCGTTCGGCGCGGCGCGCCGAAGCGCCCGGCTCAGGGGATGGCGGCTCTGCGCCGCGAGGCCGGAGGCGAGATGCAGATTCGTTTCGTCGACGATGCAATCCGGGCGCAGCTCCGGCTGCCCCACCGTGAGCGTCCCGGTCTTGTCGAAGACAACGGTATCCACATCGGCGAGCCGCTCCAGCGCCGTTGCCGATTTGAGCAGGATGCTCCGCCGGAACAGGCGGTTGCTGGCAATCACCTGAACCACGGGCACCGCGAGTCCGAGCGCGCAGGGACACGTGATGATTAGCACCGCGATCGCGTTGAGGACCGCAACCTGCCATGGCCCAGCGAGCGCCCAGCCGACAAAGGTCGCGAGTGCCAGCAGGTGCACTGCGGGCGCGTAGCGGCGCGCCACGCGATCGGAAAGCGCCACCAAGCGTGCCCGGCCGCGCTCCGCGGATTCCATCAGCCGGACCACTTCCGCGAGGTAGGTGCGCTCGCCCACGGCGGTGACCAGAACGCGCAGCGGCGCTGAGAGATTCAGCATGCCCGCAAGGACGTCGCCGCCCGGCGAGACCGGCGCCGGGATGGTCTCGCCGTCGACTAGGCTCCGGTCGAGTGACGAATTTCCCATGGTCACGCAGCCGTCAGCTGGAATCCGCTCCCCCGTCGCAATCAGCACGGTATCGCCCAGCTTGAGCGATGCACTGGCCACTCGGCGCGTACTGCCGTCGTCCGACACGACCGTGGCGGGCGCCGTGGCGCAACGCACCAGGTGCTCGGCGGCCGAGCGGACACGTCCGCGGGCACGCCGGTCGAGATAACGGCCCAACAGCAGGAAGAACAACAGCATCACCACGGACTCGAAATAGGCGTGGGTGCCCGAGCGAGCGGTCTCCCAAAGGCTCATGGCGGAGGCAAGCGTGACCCCAATCGAGATCGGCACGTCCATGTTGGTGCGCCAGGCTCGCAGAGCAACGATCGCCGAGCGGAAGAAAGGCTGGCCCGCGTAGGCGATCGCGGGCAGTGCAATCAACGCCGAGACCCAATGCATGAGATCCCGCGTCGCCGGTCCCATTTCGCCCGGGAATCCGGCCCAGACGGAGACCGAGAGCAGCATCACGTTGGCGGTGGCGAAGCCCGCGACCGCGACCGCGCGCAGGAGCGCCCGCTCCTCGTCGGAGGCACCGGTCTGTCGCGCGGCATCGAACGGAACGGCGCGATAGCCCACGCGCTGAACCACTTCGATCAGCCGCGGCGCGATCTCGGGACCGCCGGTCCAGCGCAAACTCAACCGACGGCTGGTCAGGTTAACCCGGGCCGAGATCACGGCGGGATCGCGCGCGAGTACCTGCTCGATGAGCCACACGCAGGCGGCACAGTGCAATCCGTCGACCAGCGCCCACAGCGACGTCGTGCCGTCCGCCGCGGACGCGGCATAAGCGCTCACGTCCTCCAGAGCCTCCTCAGGAGGCTGCGGCAGGCGCTCGCGGGGATCGAGGCTGCGCGCATCATAGTAGCGCTCAAGCCCGAGCTCGCGGACGAAACCGAAAGCCGACGCGCAACCGCCACAGCAGAACCCGCTGGCGGCGCCGGCCGGCATCGGCGCTCCGCAATGGGCGCAGAGCGCTGTAGTCCGGCTGCTTGCCGGGGCCGCATCGAAGGTTGTGACGGCCACGCTCACCGGACCACGATGCGCTGCACGAACTGGAAGACGTCGGCGCCGCGCTCGGCCGTGATACGGACGTCCCATTGGCCGCCTCGCACCAAGGTGACGAGCGCTGCATAACTGCCTTGCCCGCTCGCATCCAGGGTGAGCGCCTGCTCTGGCAACGGCTCGACCGGGCGTACGACCGCGGCTCTGACGGCCAGGCCGACCAGCGGTGCGCCTCGGGGATCGCGCAGCTCCACCACGATCCGGCCGCTCAATCCCGCCTCTTCCACGAACCGCACGCTGCCGCGCCATCCTAATGCGTCCTGCGCCGCGCCGGCGTCGAGCACGCGGTTATAGCCGTTGCCGAGTTCGAAGGGATGCCGGGATACCAGCCCGGTGTCGGAGTGCACGGCGAAATAGGCGAGCGCGCCATTCACCATGGCGACGACGAGCAACGCGGTCACGATCGCCCAGGGAACCCACCGGCAATTCGAGAACGAGAAGAGTGCGCGCCGCATTGGGATCTCTGCTCAGTTCGGGGGGCCGCGGAAGGTCGCGTGATAGTCCACGCTCTCGCCGTCCTCGCGCGCCCGCGCAATCAGCATGAAACCGATCTGTGCCTGGCCGGTCTTCGGCGCGTGCACATAGGCATGGAAGGTAGCGACGCTATCCGGCCTCACGAGCAGTGGCACGCCAACGGCGGCATCGACCGCCGGCACCTCGCCCTCCGCCACCTGCAGCGTCGCGGTGTTGAGCCCGACGGCGCGCAGGTCGAAGGTGCGCGCGATCCCGGCCTTGTTCTGGATCTTGACGACGAAGCTGTTGCGGATCGAGCCGTCAGAGAGCCGCACGAAGAGCGGACTCCGGTCCGCCAGCACGGTAAGGCTCGCCGTGGTGCGCTCCAAAACTATGGCGAGCATGCCGCCGATCGCCGCCAGCAGGATCAGCAGATAGACCACGGTGCGCGGCCGAATGAAGCGCGGATGCGCGGTGGAGCCGCGCTCGTGCGCCGCGCGGTTGGTATAAGTGTCGAAACCGATGAGGCCACGCGGCCGCTCGACCCGATCCATGATCTCGTTGCAGGCGTCGATGCAGAGGCCGCAGCCGATGCACTCGAGCTGCAGGCCATCGCGGATGTCGATACCGGTCGGGCACACGGCGACGCAGGCGTGGCAGTCGACACAGTCGCCGCGGCCCTGCCAGGTGTTGCCCTTGTGATGCTTGCCACGGGGCTCGCCGCGCCAGCCGCGATAGGTCACGGTCAAGGTCTGGTCGTCGACCATCGCCGACTGGAAGCGCGGCCAGGGGCACATATAGGTGCAGACCTGCTCGCGCGCCCAGCCCGCCAGCAGATAGGTCGTCGCCGTGAAAAGCCCCGCGAAAAAATAGACCGTTGTCGAGGCCTGCGCCGTCAGGAGGTCGCGGGTCACCGTCGGCGCGTCGTTGAAGTACATGATCCAGGCGCCGCCGGTGGCGGCGGCGATGACGAGCCAGACGCCGTGCTTTGCGAGCTTCTTGCCGAGCTTCGCCAGAGTCAAGGGCTGCTGGTCGAGGCGCACGCGAGCCATGCGGTCGCCCTCGATCAGCCGCTCCGCCCACATGAATAGATCGGTCCAGACTGTCTGCGGGCAGGTGAAGCCGCACCACATGCGGCCGAACAAACTGGTCACGAAGAACAGGCCGATGGCACCGAGGATTAGCAGCCCGGCGATGTAATAGACCTCTTGCGGCCAGATCTCGAGGTTGAGGAAATAGGCGCGCCGGCCCGGCATGTCGATCAGGAGGGCCTGATCGGGATGCCCGGGCCCGCGATCCCAACGGATCCAAGGCGCGATGTAATAGACCGCGAGGCAGGCGATCAGCACCGCCCATTTGATCGAGCGGACGGCGCCCCTGACGTGGCGCGGATAGACTTTCCGGCGATCGGCGAAGAACGGAATGTCCTGGCTTGATTCGCCGTGCGATGACTCAGCCGCGGGCACCGACATCGGGCGCGCGCCTCACTTGCCGCCGCCGAGCGAGTGCACGTAGATCGCAAGCATCTTGATGGTGACGGGATCGAGCCGCTGGCCCCAGGAGGGCATGCTGCCGTTCCGGGCGCGCGTGATCACATCGACCAAGGTGGCGCGATCGTTGCCATATAGCGAGACCTTCGCGGTGAGATCGGGCGCGCCCACATCGGGATTCCCGATGCCCTTCTCGCCGTGGCAGACGACGCAATTGTCGGCGAAGATCTTGCCGCCGCGCTCGATCGCTTCGACCGAAACCTGATTGCCCGAGAGCGAGCGCACGTAGTCTGCGACGTCGCCGATCTGGGCAGCCGTCAGCATGCCGTCGAGCCCGAACCGCGGCATGGCCGATTGCCGGCAGTCCGGATCGTCGTTGCGGACCCCGTGGCTGATAGTCTGGTGGATCGCCTCTAAGGTGCCGCCCCAGAGCCAGCGGTCGCCTGCGAGCATGGGATAACCGGGTGCCCCGGCACCACCCGCGCGATGACAGGGCACGCAGTTGTCGGCGAAAGCGGCCTTGCCTCCGGCGACCGCATAGACGAAGAGCTCGGTGTCCTTGGGAATCGCCAAAAGCTCCATGCTGCGGATGCGTTCGAGGATCGGCGCCTGCCGCGCGGCGGCTGCCGCGATTTCGCTCGCAACCGCGCCCCGGTTCGTATAGCCGAGAACGCCTTTCGTGTGGCCGGTGAACCAGGGCACTGCCGGGTAGAGAACGCTGTAGCCGACCGCGAACACGATGGTCGCGATGAACGTGTAGAGCCACCAATTCGGCAGTGGCGTGTTTAGCTCGCGCACGCCGTCCCATTCATGCCCGGTTGTCTCGCGGCCCGTCAGGGCGTCCTTTTCGCCTTTGGTCGGCATGGCTGTCTGTCCTACGGGCGCTGATCGTCGTTGAGCGGGATGCGAGCGTACTCGTCGAGCAGCGCGCGGCGGCGCGGCCGGCAGTACCAAGCGAGCAGGCCGACCACGAGCAGCACGACCCAGACCATGAAGATCGGTCGCAAGCTCATCGCGAAATCGAACCAATGCATCACAACCTCCTCACTGCGCGAGGTCGGCGGGGTCGACTTCCCGGAACTTCACCTCGGTGCCGAGCACCTGGAGATAGGCAAGAAGCGCGTCCATCTCGGTCGCGCGGGCGGGCGTCCCCTTGACAGGCTTGAAGATCGCTGCACCCGGATAGCGCGCGAGCACGCCGCTGGAATCGCCGTCGGGGTCCAGCTGCGCCAGCTCGTCCGCCTTGGCCTTGGCGATCATCTCGTCGGTGTAGGGCACGCCGACCGCGCGATTGGCCGTGAGATGCTCGGCGATGCGCTGAGTGTCGAGGCCGTGCTCGGCCAGGAACGCGTAGCTCGGCATGATCGACTCCGGCACAACGTCGCGCGGGTCCTTGAGATGCGCGACGTGCCAATCGTTGGAGTATTTGCCGCCGATCCGCGCGAGATCGGGGCCGATGCGCTTCGACCCCCACTGGAAGGGATGATCGTACATGCTCTCGGCGGCCAGGCTGTAGTGGCCGTAGCGCTCGACTTCGTCGCGGAACGGGCGGATTTGCTGACTGTGGCAGAGATAGCAGCCCTCGCGCGTGTAGATGTCACGGCCCGCGAGCTCCAGGGGCGAATAGGGTCGGACGCCCTTCACGCGCTCGATCGTGGTCTCGATGGTGAAGAGCGGCACGATCTCGACAATGCCGCCGATCGAGACCGTAAGGAGCGTGACCACGAGGAGCAGGATCGCGTTCTTCTCCAGTCTCGCTTGGCTAAGAAGCATGGGGCGCGCGCTCCTTATTCTGCAGCCTGGACGAGCGCGGGGCGCGGCGCCACCGCGGTCTCTCCGCGCATGGTGCGCAGGAGGTTGTAGATCATCAGCACCGCCCCGATCAGGAACAGCCCGCCGCCGAGCGCGCGCACGATGTAGAAGGGATGCATGGCTGCGACGGTCTCGACGAAGGAGTACTGAAGGAAGCCCAGCTCGTCATAGGCGCGCCACATCAGGCCCTGGAGGATGCCTGCGACCCACATCGAGGTGATGTAGAAGACGATGCCAAGCGTCGCGATCCAGTAGTGGTACTCGACTAGGCGCGTCGAATAGAGCCGTCGCTTCCAGAGCACCGGCACGAGGTAATAGAACGCGCCAAAGGTGATGAAGGCGACCCAGCCGAGCGCGCCGGAGTGCACGTGGCCGATGGTCCAGTCGGTGTAATGGCTGAGGCCGTTCACTTGCCGGATCGACATCACCGGACCCTCGAAGGTCGCCATGCCATAGAAGCCGACGGAGGTGACGGAGAAGCGCAGGGTCGGATCGGTGCGCAGCTTGTCCCAGGCGCCTGAGAGCGTCATGAGCCCGTTGATCATGCCGCCCCAGGACGGCATCCACAGCATGACCGAGAACACCATGCCGAGGGTCTGCGCCCAATCCGGCAGCGCGGTGTAGTGGAGGTGGTGCGGGCCGGCCCAGATGTAGAGGAAGATCAGCGTCCAGAAATGCACCACCGAGAGCCGGTAGGAATAAATCGGCCGATCCGCCTGCTTGGGCAGGAAGTAATACATCATGCCGAGGAAGCCGGCAGTGAGGAAGAAGCCCACGGCGTTGTGGCCGTACCACCACTGGATCAGCGCGTCCTGTACGCCCGCCGAGGCCGAGTAGCTCTTGCTGCTGAAGAACGAGATCGGCACCGCCAGATTGTTCACGATGTGCAGCACCGCAATCGTGATGATGAAGGCGAGATAGAACCAGTTTGCCACGTAAATGTGCGGCTCGCGGCGCTTCAGGATGGTGCCGAGATAGACGATGAGGTAGGCGACCCAGACGATGGTGAGCCAGAGATCGGCGTACCACTCGGGCTCGGCGTACTCGCGAGCCTGCGTTACGCCCTCGAGGTAGCCGATCGCGGCTGTCGCAATGAAGAACTGGTAGCCCCAGAACACGAACCAGGCGAGCGAGTCGCCGCCGTAGAGCCGCGCGCGGCAGGTACGCTGGACCACATGGAACGAGGTGCCGATAAGCGCGTTGCCGCCGAAGGCGAAGATCGCGGCCGAGGTATGCAACGGCCGGAGCCGCCCGAACGAGGTCCATTCGAGGCCGAGATTGAGCGCAGGATAAGCAAGCTGCAGCGCGATGAAGAGGCCGGCGGCGAGCGCGGCCACGAGCCAGAACAGGCTCGCGATCACGCAGGCGCGCACGATCTCCTCGTTGTAGGGCTCGATGGCAGCGGTCGATCCCGGAACGGAGGTTGCTCGGCTCGGGCTCATGGGCTTCTGCTGGAGCTCCCTGGACTCCGGTGTGATCGCCGGAGGCGGCGGAGTTAACCCAACAACTCGTGACGATGCGTTGATCTGGATCAACGCGTCCTCGCCTAAGCCGCTCCGCCAATGGCAAAAACCATCAGGACCACCGCGTTGATCGCCTGCAGCGGCGCAGCGAGGGTGCGGGCGAGCGCACGCCAGCGCTGGGCGATCCCGGCGCCTACACATCCGACCGCGATCAGAGCTGGCACCGTCGAGGCGGTGAAGGCCGCCATCGCGAGCGCGCCCATGAGCGCGCTCCCGGTTCCGGCGGCCGCGGCCAGGGCTCCGTAGAGCAGGCCGCACGGCAGAAACCCGAGTGCGACGCCCAGCGCATAGCTCGCGATCCCGTCGTGCCGCAGGAGTAAGGGGCGCGAGACCCGCGCCAGGAATGCGCCCGCGGACGAAGCAAGGCCGCGTTTGTCCGAAGCCGCCGGAAGCAAACCCAACCCCTTGAGCGCTTGAACGAGGAACAGCACGGCGCCGACCATCAGAAAGGCCCTGAGCGGCACATGAGCGCCCGGGAAGGTGCCGACCAAGCCGGCGCCCAAGCCGCCAGCGACCACGCCCAGCAGTATGTAGGTGGTGGCGCGCCCGAGGTGGTAGGGAACGAGGGCGCCGCGCATCAGCACCGGCCCGCCGACTGCGCTACCTGCGGCCGGCACCTGGGCCAGGACGAACGGTCCGCACATCGCCGCGCAGTGCGCGATGCTGCCGGCGAGGCCGACCGTGAAGAGCGACAGGATGAGGCCGATCTCGGACACCGATTGGCTAAGCAGATGCGCGGAATGGTCCATCTCGGGCCGATGTCTCGAGAAGGTTGAGGACCTTCGATAGCGCTGCAGTCCCTGCGGCGCTTTGACCTGGATCAAATTCGCGGAAGCGGGCCCGCGATTGAGTTAGATCAACGGTGCTTCGCCAGCAGCGATGGATAATTCGTTTCGCGATGGGGTGATCTGTCATTCCATCGCGCCAGCAGGAAGGAGAACGACCATGGCAACCACTCCTGTATCGGTGAAACAGGCCCCGACGCTGCGGACCGTTGGCTCGGATCCGTGGCAGGCATTCCGGGGCGAGATGGATCGGTTGTTCGATCGGTTCGCCGGCGGCTTCTTCGGATTCCCGTCGATGCGGAAGCTGTTCGACTTCGACCCGCTGTGGCAGGGCGACGCCATGACAGGCATGACCGTGCCGGCGGTCGACATATCCGAGGGCGAGAACGCCTTCAAGGTCACCGCGGAGTTTCCCGGGATGACCGAGAAGGACATCGACGTCACCGTCACCGGCGACCTCCTGGTCCTGAAGGGCGAGAAGCGTCAAGAGCACGAGGAGAAGGACAAGAACCGCTATCTCGCCGAGCGCAGCTACGGCTCGTTCCAGAGAAGCTTCTACCTTCCAGACAGCGTAGCGCGCGATAAGGTCACTGCCGAGTTCAGCAACGGCGTTCTGACCGTGATGCTGCCGAAGACGGTGGCGGCCAAGGCCCTCCATAAGAAGGTCGAGGTCAAAGCCGCTTGAAGCATGTCCTGCGTGGCGGCGGGCTCCACTCGCCGCCACGCTTCTGTCGTTTCGAGGCGTCCCATGTCGATCTTTTGCGGCGGCAAGACCGACCTGAAACCGGAACGTGAGAGCAAGCTCATCGCGCACCGCAACAAGCTCCTCGGCTTGTGGGCGGCCGAGCGCATGGGAATGCTGGGCGAGGCCGCGGTGGACTATGCGCTCGAGTTGGCCGCGATCGAGGCGAGCAAGACGCGCAACGACGCGGCGCTCGTCAAGCAGGTCTGCCGGGACATGAGTGCCCGTGGCTATCCCATTTCCGAGGGCGACGTCGGCCGACAGCTCGCCGCCTGCGCGAGCGAGGCCCGCGCGAACTTCCCTCAGGGTCCGAAATCCTGAGGATCGGCCCGCCCGGAATATGAGCGAGGCAGCTAAATCCTTCCGAACGGTCGCTCTATCGGAAGACGAAGCCGCCCAAACCCTGCCGTTGACACAAGTCACCTGGCCGGAGGTCGACCTCGAGCATTGGCGGAAGTACATCCGATCCTATGCGGTGCATGAGCCACGCGTGTCCTCCGGTATTCTGGCGCTCAGGGACGCCGGCGACTATTTCAGCGCGATGTTCGCCTATCGAGTCGAGCTCGACCTTCAGCGCGGGCATGTCTTGACGGTGCAGCTCTTCACGGCGGTCGATCTCTCGAACTCGACGGCCTTCGCTCAGAGATTGCTGGCGGCGGCGGAGGCCAAGGCGCGCGATCTCGGCTGTTCCAGCGTCGAGATCCGTCTCTATCGGGCGCAAGCCAAGCTGGCGTTTCAACTGCGAGCGCTCGGCCTCGTGGATACCGGGGCGATCGTCTCGAAAGCCGTTGAAGCGCCCGTCGCTCAATAGCGCGCGACCGTCCTCTCTGGCACGCCGCTGAATGCTATAGTGCCGCGGATCCTCAGGAGACCAACGGCCGCGCCTTTGGAAGCAGACAAACGATGCCCGTAAAGCGCAACGGCGGCACGGTGCGCCGTCGGTCGCGGCGGCGCGCCGGGAAAAGAGCTCCTCGAGGCGGCGCACCGCCGCATCCGAAAAAGCCTCAGCGCAAGAAGGCGCCTCGCAAGCCCGCGAGGCACCAACCGGGAGCCGGCGCAACAGGGACCTCCGATCCGGACAGTCGGATGCTCGCCGCGCGGCTGCGGACCGAGACCGCGCGCGCCGAGGAGCTGTCGCATGCGCTCAACCTCGCGCCCGTCATCGTGCGCGCGCTGGACGGCAAGGTACTGTTCTGGGGCCAGGGCCTGCGGGCGCTCTGCGGCTGGTCCACCGAGGAGGCGATCGGGCGGATCGCGCACGAGCTGCTCGCAACCGAGTTCCCGGCTCCGCCCGGGGAGATCGAAGCGGAGCTGCTGCGCACCGGCGAGTGGCACGGCGAGCTCGTGCACCGGCACCGCGCCGGCCATCGCCTCGTGGTCGCGACCCACTGGGCGCTCCATCGCGATGCTGGCGGCACGCCGGTCTCGGTGCTCATGGTCAACTGGGACGTGACCGAGGCGAAGCGCGCGCAATCCATGCTCGAGGAGCGCGAGGCGCGGCTGCGCTCCGTGTTGGAGACGGCACCCGATGCCATCATCACCATCGACGCGCGCGGCAGCGTGCAGTCATTCAGCATCGCCGCCGAGAAGCTCTTCGGCTATTCCGCCGGCGAGGTGATCGGTCGCAACATCAGCATGCTCATGCCGTCGCCCTACCGGGAGAGGCATGACGGCTATATCGAGCGCTATCTCCGCACCGGTGAGAGGCACATCATCGGCATCGGGCGCGAGGTCGAGGCGCGTAGGAAAGACGGTACGATCTTTCCGATCGAGCTCGCGGTCGGCGAGGTCAAGCTCGACGGCACGCACATCTTCACGGGGTTCATCCGCGATCTCACCGCGCGTGCCCGAATGGAGGAGGACCTCCGCCAGGCGCAGAAGATGGAGGCGATCGGGCAGCTCACTGGCGGCCTCGCCCACGACTTCAACAACCTCCTGACAGTGATCACCGGCAATCTCGAGATGCTCGAGGCGCGCGTCGACGAGCCGAGATACCGCGAGCTCATCAAGGAGGCGCAAGGCGCCGCAGAGCTTGGCGCGCAGCTCTCCAGCCGTTTGCTCGCTTTTGGTCGGCGCCAGCCGCTCAGCCCGAGGCCAACCGACCTCAACAAGCTCGTCCGGGGCATGATCGACCTCCTGCGCCGGAGCCTCGGCGAGCAGGTCCAGATCGAGACGCGGCTCGCTGCGGATCTGCCGACCACCGTCGTCGACCCCGGCCAAGTCGAGAATGCGCTGCTCAACCTGGCGATCAACGCGCGCGACGCCATGCCAGAGGGCGGTCAGGTCATCATCGAGACTAGCCAGGCCGATATCGACGCGGACTATGTCGAGACGCATGCGGAGGCATCGCACGGCCGCTATGTGACGCTGGCAGTGACCGATACAGGGGTTGGCATGACACCGGAGGTACGCCGGCGCGCCTTCGATCCGTTCTTTACGACCAAGGGGCCCGGAGCCGGCACCGGGCTCGGCCTCAGCATGGTCTATGGGTTCGCCAAGCAGTCCGGCGGCCACATGCAGCTCTACAGCGAGGTCGGGCTCGGCACGACTGTTCGGATGTATCTGCCGGCCCGGGCGGCCGCGGCGGCCGTGGCCGGGTGGCGCGATGCGGCGCCGGTGGCAACAGCGAGAACCGGCGAGACCATCCTCGTCGTCGAGGACGATCCACGGGTCCGGCGTGTCTCGGTGCGTCGGCTGAAAGAGCTTGGCTACGATGTCATCGAAGCCGACAGCGGCGCCGCCGCGCTTGCTGCGCTGGATCGCGGTGTATCCATCG
>DATFRA010000386.1:0-2177 GCA_035263705.1 Allostellaceae bacterium | reverse complement strand
GGCGTCGGCGATCATCTTGGCGTCGAGCGTGTCGGGCACCTCGTTGCGGCCCTCGACCGTGCAATGGCGCGGGTAGTCGCCGGGATCCGCCTGTGCCAGCAGCGAGTTGAGGTCGAGGTCGTCGAGATGCGCGGCGCCGCGGCTGACCTGGGCCAGGAGGTCGGTGCGGCCGATCACCTCCTGCAGCGAGCGGAAGCCGAGCTCGGCCAGGATCTCGCGCACCTCCTCGGCGACGAAGCTGAACAGGTTCACCACCTTCTCGGGCGTGCCCTCGAACTTCTGGCGGAGCTTCTCGTCCTGGGTGCAGATGCCGACCGGGCAGGTATTGGAGTGGCACTGCCGCACCAGGATGCAGCCCATGGCGACCAGCGACGCCGTTCCGAGGCCATACTCTTCGGCGCCGAGGATCGCCGCGATCACGACGTCGCGGCCGCTCTTGATGCCGCCGTCGACGCGGAGCCGCACGCGGTGGCGGAGCCGGTTCAGCACCAGCACCTGATGCGCCTCCGAGAGACCCATCTCCCAGGGGATGCCCGCGAATTTGATGGAGGACTGCGGGGAGGCACCCGTGCCGCCGGCATGACCCGAGATCAGGATCACGTCGGCGCGCGCCTTGGCGACGCCGGCGGCGATCGTGCCGATACCGGAGCGCGCCACCAGCTTTACGCAGACCTTGGCGTCGGGATTGACCTGCTTCAGATCGTAGATCAGCTGCGCCAGGTCCTCGATCGAGTAGATGTCGTGATGCGGCGGCGGCGAGACCAGCGTGACGCCGGGCTGCGAATGCCGGAGCCGCGCCAGCATCTCCGTCACCTTGATGCCGGGCAGCTGGCCGCCCTCGCCGGGCTTGGAGCCCTGGGCGATCTTGATCTCGATCTCGCGGCAATTGAGCAGGTACTCGGTGGTGACGCCGAACCGGCCTGACGCGATCTGCTTGATCGCCGAAGCTGCGTTGTCGCCGTTCCCGCGCGGAATGTAGCGCGCGGGATCCTCGCCCCCCTCGCCGCTATCGGACTTGGCGCCGATACGGTTCATGGCGATGGAGAGCGTCTCGTGCGCCTCGGGCCCGAGCGCCCCCAGCGAGATGCCGGGCGCCACCAGGCGCTTCCTGATCTCGGTGATGGACTCGACCTCGTCGACGGAAATGCCCACGCCCTTCGGCTTGAAGTCGAGCAGGTCGCGCAGGTTGATCGGTGGCAGTTTGCGCAGGGCCTCGGTGTAGCGCTTGAAGGTCGCGTAGGAGTCGGTGGCGACAGCGGTCTGCAGCGTGTGCACCAGCGTGCCCTCGAAGCCGTGCTGCTCGCCGCCGCGGCGGTAGCGGTAGAATCCGCCCACCGGCAGCGCCACGAAATCCTCGTCATAGGCGCGCGCATGCATCTCCAGCACCTTCTGCTGGATGCCCGCGAGGCCGAGGCCGGAGAGGCGCGAGGTCATGCCCGGCAGGAAATCCGCCACCAGCGTCCGCGAGAGCCCGACCGCCTCGAAATTGTAGGCGCCACGATAGGAAGAGATCACGGAGATGCCCATCTTCGACATCACCTTGAGGAGGCCGTCGTCCACCGCCTTCTTGTAGCGGGCGATGCAGGCCTCGAGGCTGACGTCGGGGAACAGCCCGCGGCGGTGTCGATCGGCGAGCGTCTCCTGCGCGAGGTAGGCGTTGATCGTGGTGCCGCCGACGCCGATCAGCACAGCGAAGTAATGCACGTCGAGGCATTCACCGGAGCGCACGTTGAGCGAGGTGAAGGTGCGGAGCTGCTGGCGCACGAGGTGCGAATGCACGGCGCCGGTGGCGAGGATCATCGGGATCGCCGCCCGCTTCGCGTCCATCGCCGCATCCGACAGGATCACGTGGGTGCAGCCGCGGCGCACCGCGTCCTCCGCCTCCTGGCGAATGCGCCGGATCGCGTCGCGGAGCGCGCTCTCGCCGCCCTCGACCTCGAAGGTGCAGTCGATCTCAGCGGCGGTCTCGCCCATATAGGCGCGCATCGCCTTGAACTCGGCGTTCGAGAGCACCGGCGAATCCAGCTGCAGCAGCTGGCACTGGCTTGCATCCTCGTCGAGGATGTTGCCGAGGTTGCCGAGCCGCGTCTTCAACGTCATGACGCGCCGCTCGCGCAGGCTGTCGATCGGTGGGTTGGTGACCTGGCTGAAATTCTGCCGGAAAAAATGGTGCAGGC
>DATFRA010000385.1:0-6184 GCA_035263705.1 Allostellaceae bacterium | reverse complement strand
CGCCTGATAGCCCAGCGCCACCGTGCGCAAGCCGGAGCCGCAGAGCTGGTTCACGCCATAGGCGGTCACCTCATAGGGAATGCCGGCTGCCACTGCCGCCTGCCGCGCGGGGTTCTGTCCTTCGCCCGCCGCGAGGATCTGCCCCATGATCACCTCCGAGACATCCTTGGGCCCGACCTTGGCGCGGCTCAGCGCTGCGGTGATCGCGGTCTGGCCGAGGTAGTGCGCAGCCGCGCTGCTGAGCGCACCGTTGAACGCGCCGATCGGCGTACGGGCGGCGCTGGCGATCACGACTTGGGTCATCGATGGACTCCCGGAGTTGGTCTGGGGTGCTTGGTTCCCTGCCTCCTAGATAATACCGCAGCGCAAAAATTGAACAGGGGATTCGGGTATCCGACCGAGCGCCTTTGCAACTCCCACCCCTGCAACCGTCATGGCCGGGCTTGTCCGGGCCGTCCACGTTTAGGTTGCGCACGGAAGAATACGTGGATGCCCGGGACAAGCCCGAGCGTGACGGTAATGGAAGGGTTTGCCTTGGAACCTATTGAAAAGCCTGGTCTTGCCGCTTACTGCGCCTGCAGGAACGGAATCGGTGCCGAGCCATAGATTGCGGTCGGCAGCTTGCCGTCCCAGCGCTCGGCGCGGCGGAGGTTCACGAGGTCCGGATTGGCCTTGAGGGCCTCGGCCTGAGCGCGGATCGCCGCCGCCTGCGCCTCGCCTTGGAGCTCGATCGCCTTCGCCTCCGCCGTAGCCTGGAGCACGCGGGCGTCGGCGGCTCCGCGAGCCGTCTCGCGGGCAGCGTTCGCCTGACCGATCGCCTGGATGCGCGCGGTCTCGGCGGCCTTCTCGGCCTGCTGGCGCTGATACTCGACGGCCTCGATGTTGGCCTTCTGCACGGCGGCGTTCTTCACCGCGTTCCGGAAGCCCTCGTCGTATTGCAGGTTGGTGAGCTGGAAGTCGGTCACCTCGATGCCAAGGCTCTTTGCGTCGTTCTGCAGCACGGCCTTGACCGCGTCGCGCAGCTGGCCGCGCTTCTCGGCGACACTGGTGACATTGACCTTGCCCATCTCTACCTTGAGCCGATCGACCGCCATGATGTAGAGCCGCTCGCGCGCATCGCTGACGTTCTGATAGATGAACGCCACCTGATCGGCGGGAAATCGGTAATAGACGTTGAACAGAATATCCACTTCCTGGTTGTCGACCGTGTATGTGTTGACGGGCTTCTCGGGCGCCACGTCGGTAATGTCGATGCGGAACGGGCGCGTCGCATCCACGAACGGTATCTTGAAGTGGAAGCCGGGGTCGGCGACGTAGGTGAGCTGGCCGAACCGCGTCACCACCGTGCGCTGGTACTGCTGAACCGTAAAATAGCCGTCGAAGGCGACGATGATCGCGATCATCACGATCGCGATGGCCGCCAGGCGAGCGGGACTGAGTGCATTCATGAGGTTCCCCCTGAGGGTCGAGAATCCGGCCGTCGAGAGCATCGCCCTTCGGCCGTCCCATCAAGCCCCGGTTACGGTTACCGATTAGCTAACGTCCGCTGCGCCTGCGCGAGCGGTGGCGCGCGGGCTTCCGAGCCTGACCCAACAGCCAATCCCTGAGCGGCTCCCAGACCACGCGCGGCGCCTCGCGCGAGACCACCATGCCGATGTGACCGAGCGGCGGGGTCCATGTCTCGGCACTTGGGAGCACCGTTCCGAGGGCGCGGGCGGAGCCCGGCGGCACAATACGGTCCTGCGCCGGCACCACGACCAGTGTGGGCATGGCGCAGCGCGCGGGATCGATGGGCCGGCCGGCGACGCGCCAGGACCCGCGGGCGGGCGCGTTCTCGCCGTACCACTCCGCGAGCACGGCCTCTGCCACGGGCAAGGCCAGCGGCACGCCGTCGTTGAGCCAATCCTCGAGCGCCACGAACTCGCGCATGCGCGGATCATCGTCGCCGAGCTCTGCAAAGCGCGAGAATTTTCGAAGCGCCAGCAGCGGATCGAGCGCCGCGAAGAGCGTCTGCAGCACGTCGACGGGAAGCTCGCCGAGCATGCTGAAGGCGGCCTTGAGCGAGGGCGCGAGCGCGCCCAGGAGATGCGCCTGCTCCGCGCGCTCGGCGTGGAAATCCCAGGGCGTCGCCAGCAGCGCGAGCGCGCGGACGCGCTTCTGCTGCCGCGCGGCGAGCGCGAGCGCCAGATCGCCGCCCATGCAGTAGCCCATCACCGCCATGGGCTCTCCGGCCGCGGTGGCGGCGACGTCGAGCGCCGCTTCGAGGCGGCCAGCGATGTAGTCGGTCAGCGTGAAGCGCCGCTCGAGCGCGCCGGGGGCGCCCCAATCGACAAGGAGCGGCCTGAGACCGCTGCCGGCGAGCCAGCGAAGCAGGCTCTTCTCCGGCATGAGGTCGAGGATATAGGCGCGGTTGACCAGCGAGGGCACCACCAGCACCGCCGCGCCCGCGCCGCCGTAGTCGAGGAGCCGCGTCGAGCCGTCTCGCCAGAGCACGAGGGGATCCGTGACGTCTCGGCGGTAGGGGTGATCGCGGTACCGCTCGATGCCCTTGAGGAAACGATCGGCACGGCTCCGCAGCTCGCGCTCGACGGCCTCGGCGAGCGCCTCAACGCCGACGGCGGCGAGGCTTTTTTCGAGCTCGCTCCCCGCCGACCGGAGCTCCGGTCTCCAGGCGAGCAAGCCGCTCTTCAAGAACGGCAAGGCGGCGTGCGAGCTCGCGAAGCTGGTGATCGCCGCCGCCAGATGCAGCGGGAGCGGACGCGGTCCAAGGCGGGGCAACGGAGCCATGGCCATTATGGGGCGCGTTCCCCGCCGGCGGCGGCCAGGTCACGGACGGGATCGGAAACGCCGCCAGGGCCCGCGCCAAGCCCTCGGCCAGCTCGGGGTGCGCCGCGAGCGCGATCAGCTGATCCTGCCACAGGTCCACATAGCGCTTGGCGAGCGCGGAGAGATCCGGCGGGTCCGCCATGAGGGCGGAGTATATCGGCCGTCCATGACCGTTTCCAGGCGGCGAGCCAAAGGATTTCCCCATCCCTTGCGGCACGAGTGCTCAAGTGCTCATATGCTGCCTCATTATCGTGCAGAGCGGAAATCGACTCATGGCGGACGAGCACAGCGGAGCGGCAGCCAGCGCCGAGGGCGGCGGTGCGAAGCCCGCGCCGGTCGTGATCAAGAAATACGCGAACCGGCGTCTCTACAACACCTCGACTAGCAGCTACGTTACGCTCGACGACCTGAGCCGGATGGTGAAGGAGGGTCGCGATTTCGTGGTGTTCGATGCCAAGAGCGGCGACGACATCACCCGCGCCGTGCTGACGCAGATCATCGTGGAGGAGGAGCAGAAGGGACAGAATCTTTTGCCGATCAGCTTCCTGCGGCAGCTGATCAGCCTCTATGGCGACAGCATGCAGTGGCTCGTGCCGCGCTACCTCGAACAGGCCATGGCGGCCTTCGCGCTCAATCAGGAGCAGATGCGCAAGAGCTTGCAGCAGACTTTCGGCGGCATGTTCCCGTTCGGCAAGCTCGAGGAGATGGGCAAGCAGAACCTGGCGCTCTTCGAGCAGACCATGAAGATGTTCTCGCCCTTCGCAACATCCGGAGCCGCGCCGGCGAAGCCCGCCGAGAAGCCGGAGGCCGAGGGCGACATCAAGGAACTCAACGACCGCATCAACACGCTCCAGAAGCAGGTCGAGGAACTCACGAAGAAGGGCAAGGCGTAGCGGGCGCCGCGCGCCTGGCGCAAGCCACGCAGGGCTCGGCGAGAGTCCCGCCGGCGTTGCCGCCAGTGGACCTCAGGCGGGCGTGTGCGCCTTGAGGAAACGCAAGACCGCCTGATTGAAATCGCGGGGCATGACCTGGGTGAAGCAGTGGCCGCCCTGCGGAAAGATCTTCACCTCGGCGCCGGGGATGAGGCGCGCTAGCTCCTCAGCGAAATAATGCGGGGTGACGATGTCGTCCTGCGCCCCCACGATGAGGGCGGGCGTCGTGATGCGCGACAGCTCGGCAGTGCGGTCGAAGGCCAGGATGGCGTCGATCCGGCTGATCACGATCTCCGGCGGAGAAAACGTCGAGAGGCTCTGCGCTTCCCACTGGCGGAGCTTTTCGTTGTTCTGCGCGATCCAATAGGGTGCGTAGAGGAAGAGCGTGGCGGCCTGCAGATAGACCGCCGGCCCGAGCCGGCTCAGCAGCTCCTTGCGCAGGGTGAACAGCCGGCGAAAATACGCGTCCGCCTTGGTCCAGCTCGCGGAGATCACCACGCTCGCGAGGCGCTCGGGGTGCTCGATCGCAAGGATCTGCGCGATGGCGCCGCCGGTCGAGTGTCCGACCACATGGGCCTTGTCGATCCCGAGCGCGTCCAGGAGCTCGACCACATCGGTCGCCAAGCGCTCGACGGTATAGGAGATCCGGCTGTGGTCGCTCTGGCCGACGCCCCGGTGATCGAAGACTACGGTGTCGAACTCACGGGCGAAGGCCGGAAGTTGCTCGCGCCAGAAGGACGCCTGCCCGGTCAGGCCGCTGACGAAGACGACCGGAAACCCGCCGCCCTGCCGCTCATAGTAGAGGTGGCAATCGCCGATCGAGATGCGCGGCATGGGCTTGGGCTGGTCTCCTATCGATGGGCTCGCACGACTTGGGTCCCAAGCTTTGCGACCCTGGGTCGTTATCACCCGCCTGCGGGACCTGTCAAACCCCGGCAGCGGGCGCCAGCCATGTCACGGCCGCATCGGCATCACGGCGGTTGAAAATCTCCGCCCCCGGCCTAAATCCCCGATGAGCCGGACGCACCGGCAAAGGGACCGGCGGATCGGGCGCCGCGCTCTCGAGACCTCCTGCGAGGATCGTGCGTTCGTGCTGGCGCTGGCCGGCTTCTTCCCGATCCAGTGCCGTGTTTCTGCTAGCAAGGAGCCAGAGATCCGGCCATGACCCAGATAACCACGCGAGTTCAAGACATCGATCGTCACGTCGGCGCCCGCATCCGCGAATCGCGGATCATGCTGGGGCTGACCCAGCAGCAGCTCGCCGATCTCATCGGCGTCACCTACCAGCAAGCTCACAAGTATGAGCGCGGCATCAACCGTGTCTCCGCCGGGCGCTTGTTCCAGATCGCGCGCGCGCTCGGCGTTCCCGTCGGCACGTTCTTCGACGGAATCGAGGGACCGCAGAGCAAGGTGCAGAGCGCCCGCGAGCGCATGTGCCTCGAGCTCGCGAAGAACTTCTCGCAGATTCCGAACGAGCGCTATCAGGAGGCCCTGAGCCAACTCGCCCGCGCGCTCGCGACCGAGCACTGAGACCGACATCGGCGGGGGAACCGGCGCTGCGCCCTTAGGCCGCGCCGGAGAGGCTTGCGGCGCGCCAAGCTGCTGCTAAAATCCACGCTCTTTTGTTGTTATTTACCTAGATCGCTCGTCGTCGTCCGCCGCTCGCGAGGGAGGGCGGCATAGGCGGCGCCGATCCGGTCGAGCGATCGAGGACGCTGCGCCGGTGGCCCTTCCCCGTTCGAGTTGCGCCGCAAGAGCGCCCGCGTGCTGAGCGCGCTGGCGGTTGGGCTCGGTGTTTACGGGGTGGCGGCCCTCGTCGGGCTCGCCGGGCGACGGATGCTGGTCGCGGTGTACATCCTCGCAGCACTGGCGGCCGGAGGAATCGCCGTCGTCGCGCTCGCGATGCTGATCATGGGCGCGCCGCCGGAGCAGGCGGTGCTCCCGCTCGGCCTGCCCTGGATCGGCGCGCATTTCCGGGTCGATGCGCTCTCGGCCTTCTTCGCGCTGGTGGTGAACAGCGCGGCGGTGTTGATCAGCGTGTATGCGCTCGAATACGGCGCGCATGACGACGAGCCCGGCCGCGCCCTTCCCTTCTATCCGATCTTCCTCGCCGCGATGAACCTAGTGCTGGTGGCGGACGATGCGTTCGTCTTCCTGGTGAGCTGGGAACTCATGTCGCTGGCCTCCTGGCTCCTGGTGCTGTCGACCCACCGCCAGCCGGAGACGCGGCCCGCCGCATTCCTCTACCTCGTGATGGCGAGTTTCGGCACGGGGGCGCTGGTCTTCGGGTTCGGCCTGCTCGCGGGCGGCGCCGGCTCCTATGCCTTCGAGGCGCTCCGCGCCGCCCACCTCGACACGACGCGGGCCGCGATCCTGTTCGGGCTCGCGCTCATCGGGGCGGGGTCCAAGGCCGGCCTGTTTCCGCT
>DATFRA010000384.1:0-5274 GCA_035263705.1 Allostellaceae bacterium | reverse complement strand
CGCCCCCAGCACGGGATAGCGCGCGCTGGGATCAACATTGAGGATCGGGCAGAACGCCTTCACCTGGGCGAGATCGAGCCACTCGGCGTCGACGCCGTTGAGCCGGTTCGCGTTGACGCGCCGCACGCCCTCGCGCACGTCGTGCAGCGTATGAGCGAGGTTGAGCACGCCCCGCTGGCTCAGCATCAAATTGAAATTGAGCTCGGCGGTGAGGCCTTCCCAGAGCTTGAGCGAGTGCTCGTAGAGCGCCGCGCTCTCGTCGACCAGGTAGTTCGACCGGATGATGGTGGTGTTGCGCCCGGTGTTGCCGCCGCCGAGCCACCCCTTCTCCAGCACGGCCACGTTGGTGATGCCGTGCTCCTTCGCCAGATAGTAGGCGGTGGCGAGGCCATGGCCACCGGCGCCGACGATCACCACGTCGTAGCGCGGCTTCGGGTCGGGATCCCGCCAGAGCCGTGGCCAACGCTGATGCCCGGAAATAGCATGGCTCAGCAGCGCGAAGATCGAGTAGCGCTTCATCAGACGGACGGCTCAGGCCTCTTTGGGAGATCACGCTCCTGTGAGGGCCCGACCTTATCCGATGGCCCATTCCTTGACCACGCCCAAGGAGACGCAGATGACCGAAATCGCCCTCATCGTCGGAACCGGCAGCGGCTTGAGTGCGTCGCTAGCACGGCTCTTTGCAAAAAACGACATGAAGGTTGCGCTTGCCGCGCGCAAGCCGCAGAAGCTGGACGCCCTCGCCCGCGAGACCGGCGCCCGCGTCTATGCCTGCGATGCCGCGAGCCGCGCGGATGTCGCGGCGCTCTTCAAGTCGGTCGCAACCGATCTCGGCACGCCCGACGTCGTGGCCTACAACCCCAGCTATCGCACCCGCGGGCCACTGATCGAGCTCGATCCCGTCGACGTCGAGAAGGCCCTGATGGTGACTTGCTACGGGGGGTTCCTGGTGGGTCAGGCCGCAACGCGGCTCATGCTGGAGCGCGGCCGCGGCTCGATCCTGTTCACCGGCGCGTCAGCGAGCGTCAAGGGCTACGCGCAGTCGGCGCCCTTCGCCATGGGCAAGTTCGGCCTGCGCGGTCTCGTGCAGAGCATGGCGCGCGAGTTGCAGCCCAAGAACATCCACGTCGCCCATTTCGTGATCGACGGCGGCATCCGGCAGCAGAACGACCCGCGCGGAAACCAGCGCGGCGCCGACGGGCTCCTGGAACCCGACGCGATCGCCGAGACCTATCTCCACGTCCACCGCCAGCACCGCAGCGCCTGGACCTGGGAAGTGGAGCTCAGGCCTTGGGTGGAGACGTTCTAGCCACGAGAGCCCGTAAAATGGTTCCCTCGCTGGAAACGTGCTAAACCGCCGCTCCTTGGGGCGGCTGCGAGCTAGCGGCGGGAATGGACCTTTCGGTGGTGATACCGGCGCGCAACGAGGCGCCGAGCGTGGCGTCGCTCGTGGCTGAAATTCGCCGTGCCCTCGACGGCCGCATCGATTACGAGATCGTTTATGTCGATGATGGCAGCCTCGACGGGACCGCCGAGGAGGTTCGACGCGTCGCGCAGGAACTGCCGACGCTGCGCCTCGTCCGCCATCAGGCGAGCTGCGGGCAAAGCATGGCGATCCTGACCGGCATCAAGGCGGCGCGAGCGGCCTGGATCGCGACGCTCGACGCCGACGGTCAGAACGACCCCGCCGACATTCCGCGGCTCTGGGACATCGCCCGCGCGGCACCGGCATTGCAGCCGCTGATGGTGGCGGGGGAACGGCAGAAGCGGCGCGATACCTGGTCGAAACGCTCGGCGTCCCGCGCGGCGAATGCGATCCGGCAGTCACTCCTCGGCGATGGCACGCCCGACACCGGCTGTGGCCTGAAACTGTTCCAGCGCGACTTCTTCCTAGAGCTGCCCCGCTTCGACCACATGCACCGCTTCCTGCCGGCTTTGACCCTGCGCGCGGGTGGCAAGGTCGTCTCGGTGCCCGTGAATCACCGACCGCGGGAAAGCGGTCGGTCGAACTACGGCGTGTTCGACCGGCTGTGGGCTGGGATCATCGATCTCATGGGCGTGATGTGGCTCATGCGCCGGGCGAAGAACCCGGTGGTGCTCGAGGAGCCACCGCAGGCATGACTCCTGAGGCCGCGTCCTCGCCGATGTCGGCCCTGCGCGTCGCGGGCCGCGTGCTCGTGGTGGCCCTGGTAGTCGCCGGCGGGGCCTACGTGCTGTCGCACCGGGATGCCGTGAGCGCGATTCAGATCAAGGCGCAGATCGCGGGTGCGCCGCTGGCGTCGCTGCTCTATGTGCTCGCCCACATCGTGGCAAGCGTGGTTTTCGTGCCCCGCACTTTCCTCGCGGTGGCCGCGGGTCTCCTGTTCGGGACCGCCGGCGGGTTCCTGTGGGCGACCGTCGGCAGCACGCTGGGCGCGATTGCCGGATTCATTCTCGCACGCTACGTGAACAGCGGCCTCATCGAGCCCGAGACCATGCCGAAGCTGGGACCGCTGCTGCTCAAGGCGGAGAACGGCGGTTGGCGGGCGGTGGCGGCGCTGCGGCTCATTCCCGTGATCCCCCAGCCGGTCACCAACTATGGCCTCGGCCTGACGCGCCTCTCGCTCGGGAGCTACACGCTGGGCACGCTCGTCGGCAGCATTCCCATGACCGTCGCCTATGTCGAATTCGGCGCCGCCGGCGACGCGATGCTGTCAGGCGGCGCCCATTGGCTCGCGCCGACGCTCATCGGTGCCGCCGTGCTCGTCGCCTCGACGATCCTGCCGATCCTGATGGGGCGAAAGCGCTAGGCTGAGCGCGCTCAATCGTCGGCGGCGGCCAGGCGCCCGAGGCGCGCACCGCCCGCCGCCCGCTTTCGCGCCAGGTGCGCCTCGTAGAGCTGATTCGCGATGTCGCCAACTAGCACCGACGAGGCGACGCAGCTCCACACCACCGTCTCGAGGATGTGCCAGTCCAACGGCTGATCCAGACCGAAGACACCCAGGATGACCCGGATCTCGAGGAACGTCAGCGCCACCGCGTAGCTGCGGATCATCCACTGCCGGTGATAGGTAAACTGCCGCTTGAGCGCGAAGTAGAGCCCGATCGCCGTCGTGATCATCAGCGTTCCCGACTGGATCATGGTCTCGATCGTGAAGGACCGCGCCGCGCCCTGGGCCTCGTCGAGATATTGGATGTAGAGCCCGACTGGACCGAGGACGAAGACCCCGATCACGTAGATCGTGCCCGTCGTCCGGTGCAGCCAGGTGTGCCGCTGGCGCAGGCCCTCGGCGAACTGAAGCGGCGCCAGCAGCAACGCGCAGGCACCTGCGACGCCGTGCGGCAAAAGCCACCACTTGAACGGCTCGTAGTGATTCCAGACGGGGTGCGTGGAATCGATCAGGAACCGCTCGTTGTGGTAGAGCACATAAGCGGCCATGGCGGCGATCGCCGCAAACACCAGATACCTGATCCGAAACGGCCGGGCCGACGGCTTCGGCATCACCCCTGTCGCATTCGTCATGCCCCCCTCCCCCATGTCCAACGACCACGTGATGATCGGCGATGACGATTATGCCACGTTTTGAGGCTTTGGTCCGCCGGTGGCCCAGTCGAGAAGCTCGACCGTGTGCACGACGGGCACGCCGGCGCCGGCCGCGAGCTGCGTGATGCAGCCGATATTCCCGGCGGCGACGATCTCCGGCCTGACGCTCGCGATGTTGCGGAGCTTGCGCTCCCTGAGGGCCTCGGCCAGCTCCGGCTGGAGCAGGTTGTAGGTGCCGGCGGAGCCGCAACAGAGGTGGCCCTCCGGTACATCGACGACGTCGAAGCCCGCCTTCTGCAAGAGCTGCTTCGGAACTTCATGGATCTTCTGGCCGTGCTGGAGCGAGCAGGCCGAGTGGTGGGCAACGCGCGGCCCGTGCGGGAGCGAACCCTTCAAACCAAGCATCTCCACGACCTCGCTCACGTCCTTGGTGAGGGCCGAGACGCGGGCAGCTCCTGCGGCGTAGGCGGGATCGGCGCGCAGCAGGAAGCCGTAGTCCTTCACCATGGTGCCGCAGCCGGATGCATTGACGACGATCGCGTCGAGGCCACGCTCGAGCTCACGGGTCCAGGCATCGACATTCGCTCGCATGCGATCGAGAACGTCATCGCCCAGGTGATGCGCGACCGCGCCGCAGCAGCCGACGCCCGAGGCCACCACGACCTCGACACCATGCCGCCGGAGCAGCCGCAGCGTCGCCTGGTTGATCGCGGCATCGATCACTTGCTGGACGCAGCCGGCGAGCAAGGCGACACGCAGGCGGCGCGAGCCTTCTGGCGGGAACACCTGCGGCGAGAGGACCGCGGATCGCGCGACCGAGCGCGGCGCGAGCCTCAGCATCGCGCTGAGCCGCGCCGGCAGCAGGCCCTGGATCGGCCGCGCCAATCGCGCCGCCAGCAAGGCCCATCGGAACAGACCCGGTCGCGGCAGAACGATCGCCAGCCCCCGGCGCACCCAGCGGTCGAGCAGCGGCCGGCGGTAGGTGCGCTCGATGTGGCGCCGGCCGTGGTCGACGAGGTGCATGTAATTGACGCCCGAGGGACAGGTGGTCATGCAGGCGAGGCACGAGAGGCAGCGGTCGATGTGCTTCACCACGGTTGCGGTCGCGGGACGCCCGCGCTCCAGCATTTCCTTGATCAGGTAGATGCGTCCGCGAGGGCTGTCGAGCTCGTCGCCCAGCAGCACGTAGGTGGGACAGGTCGCCGTGCAGAAGCCGCAGTGCACGCAGGCGCGCAGGATCGTATCGGCATCGCGGATATCGGGATCGGCAAGCTGCGCCAGGGTGAAATGGGTCTGCATGCGGATCAGAAGCCCCAGTACATGCGGCCGGGGTTGAGAATGCGCTGCGGGTCGAAGCTCTCCTTGATCCGCCGGGTGAGCGCCGCCAACGCCGGCGGCTGGGGCTCGAAGACCGGGACGCGGCCCCGTAGCTCGGGGCTCGCGCGAACCAGGGTCGCGTGGCCGCCAGCGGCCTTGGTTGCCGCGCGCACGATCTCAGCCCCGCCGTCGGACGACCCACCCGCGAGCGCGCACCAGAGGAGGCCCCCGCCCCACTCGAAGATGACGCGTGCATCGAGCGATCGAGCGATCGTAGCGGCAACATCGGGACCGCTCTCCGGCGCGACGGAGATGCGCCAGATGATTGCACCGTGATCGCCCGCGAAAGGCCCCACGCCCGCGAGCGCGCGCCAGGGCGCTGCCGCTACCGCGCCGGGCAGCAATTCCGCGGAACCGAAATCGCCCAGCGCTTG
>DATFRA010000383.1:0-4073 GCA_035263705.1 Allostellaceae bacterium | reverse complement strand
GACCCCGAACATCCGCGAGGTCGTGGCCTTCCCCATGAACCAGCAGGCCCAGGACCTGCTGATGCAGGCGCCGGCGGAAGTGCCGCTCGACCGCCTCAAAGAGCTGCACATCCGCGTGGTGCCGCCACCGCCGTCCAAGGGCTCGGCCGGCTGATCTCAAGTTCTACTTGCATGTAGCCATGGAAGTGCTTATGATTCCTTGTAGAGCCTCAGGGCAATGTTGGGGGCTCAGCGGGAGCGGCACGGATGCGGCAGTACCTTTGGGTGGTGGTCTCCGCGCTCTTGAGCGGATGCGGGCTTCCGCCAGCAGTCATGATCGCCTCTTACGCTGCGGATGGCGTGAGCTACGTCGCCACCGGCAAGAGCGTCTCCGACCACGGAATCTCCGAGGTGACCGGGCGCGATTGCGCGCTCTGGCGCGTGATCGAGGGAAACCCCGTCTGCAGGGATGAGCCGACTGAGCGCGCCGACCCGGCGCCGGTCGAAGTCGGTCAGCAAGCAACCCTGCCGCCGGCGACCGACCCCGGCAAGAGCAGTGTTGCCCGCCAGCACTACCTCGTGCTCGGCAGCTTCGTCGACCGGCGCAATGCCGAGCGGCTGGCGGAGGATAATCATGGCCAGCCGTTGGCCGTGGTGACCGCGAGCGTCGATGGCCGGCTGACCCATCGCGTGATCGCGGGGCCGTTGAGCGACCGCGAGGCGGCGCGGCTGCGGCAGCGTCTTGCCGACGAGGACCGGCCACGGGCCTGGGAGATCGCGGCGCTGCCGCCAGGGGCTTGAGAGGGCCCTGTCGAAGGTTAACAATTTATTCGAACGGTGCTTGCACGAAACAGTGGCTCCCCGCATGATCCCCTCACGGGAACGTGGACTCGTCGTAACGCAGGGGGAGCGACGGCATGCAGCGGCACCGATTCCTGTTCGTCCTGGCTCCGATTCTCCTGAGCGGCTGCGCTATACCGCCCGCCCTCAGCATCGCCTCCTATGTCCTTGACGGGGTGAGCTATGCCGCCACGGGCAAGAGCGTGTCGGACCACGGTCTCTCCGCCGCCGCAGGGCGCGATTGCGCGGTCTGGCGGCTGATCAAGGGCGAGAACCCCTGCAAGGGCGACCCGACCGAGCGCGCGGATCCGGCGCCGGTCGAGGAGGGTCAGCAAGCGACCTTGTCCACGGGTGAGCCTGCGCCGGTGGTGGCGAGCGCGCCGCCGTCGAGCCCATCAACGGTGGCCGCGGCGCCGACCCAGCCGCGCCAGCGTTATCTCGTGCTCGGCAGCTATGACGATCGCGGCAGCGCCGACGAGATCGCCGCGCAATTCCCTGATACCAAGGTGACCGTGTTCGAGGTGCAGGTCGACGGTCGCGTCGCCCACCGTGTCGTTGCGGGCCCGTTGACCGATGCCGAGGTCACGGAGCTGAGTGACAGGCTCGCGAGTCACGATGGCCAGCGCGCCTGGGAGGTCAACCAGCTCGCGTTAGCCCCGGCCCCGACACGTCCGAGCGTCGACCCGACGATCGAACGACACTGAGGTTTCATACATCGTCCGTCAGGCGATCCGGTCCCTCGGGGCACCGCCGGCGAAATAAGCATCGAGGTTGTCGAGCGCACGGAACCCCATGGCCTCGCGGGTTTCGCGCGTAGCGCTGCCGAGGTGAGGGAGCAGGAACGTGTTCGGAAGCGTGCGATACTCCGGATGCAGCCTCGGTTCTCCGTCATAGACATCGAGACCCGCCGCGGCGATCCGGCGCGACTTGAGCGCCGCGATGAGGTCGGCGTCGCGGATCACGGCGCCGCGGGCGGTGTTGACGACGATGGCGTTCTTTGGCAGCAGCTCGATCCGCCGGGCATCGAGGAAGTACCGCGTCTCCGGCATCAGCGGAAAATGGATGGAGAGGAAGTCCGCGACCCGCAGGAGCTCCTCGGCGTCCGGATAGAAGGTGGCGCCCGCCTCGTCCTGCGGCGAGAGCCGCTGGCGGTTGTGATAGTGCACGGACATGCCGAACGCCCGCACGCGGGCTGCCACGGCGCGGCCGATCCGCCCCATGCCCAGGATTCCGAGCCGCTTGCCGCCGACGTGAATACCGAGCAGGTGGGTCGGCGCCCAGCCGGTCCAGGCATCGTCTCGGATCAGCCTCTCGCCCTCGCTGGCACGCCGAGCGGCGCCGAGGATCAGCAGCAAGGCCACGTCGGCGGTGGCGTCGGTCAGGACGTCCGGCGTGTTGGTGACCACGATCCCCCGCGCGCGCGCCGCGGCCAGGTCGATGTGCTCGAAACCCACCGAGAAGGTCGCGAGCATGCGCACGCTCGCGGGCAGCCGCTCGATGGTGGCGGCGTCGAGCCGATCGGTAGTGGTGCAAAGAATCGCCGCGGAGCCCTCGGCCGCGTGGACCAGCTCCTCCCGGCCATAGGGCTCGTCGGTGGCGTTGAGACGGGCGTGATAGTCGCGCCGGGCGCGGCGCTCGACGGCCGGAGGCAACTTGCGGGTGATAAGCAGGTTCGTTTTTTCGGCCATGTGGGGATGGGCCTTGCGGAGGCACTCATAGTACCTTATCGGTGTCCGCGCTGACATACCGCGGTGCCGCGATGATCGGCGGGCGGCCCATTTTTCGGTTTTCGGCCAATGACATATGCGTTCAGTCGATCCGTAGCCCTCGCCGCCGGCCTCGTGCTGGGTTACGCCGGTGCTGCCGCAGCCACGGAGATCTCGCCGCACCGGGCGCTCTATAGCCTCTCGCTCCAGTCCTCCAAGGCGGGGAGCGGCGTGGTCGATGCCACCGGCGCCATGATCTATGAATGGGGCGAGACCTGCGATGCCTGGACGGTGCAGCAGCGGTTCCGCCTGCGGCTCGTCTACGAGGACGCCGATCCCGTCGAGTTGAGCTCGACGCTGGTCTCCTGGGAGGCGAAGGATGGCTTGCGTTACCGCTTCAACGAGCGGCGCCTCAGGAATGGCCAGCCCGACGAGGAGGTGAAGGGCGAGGCGCGCCTCGAGGGCCAGGGCAAAGGCGGCAAGGCCGATTTCACCAAGCCCGATCCGGCCACGCTGACGCTCGCGCCCAACGTGCTCTTTCCGACCGCGCACACGCTCTTGCTGATCGATCGAGCGCTCGCCGGGGACAATTTCCTGTCACGCGACGTGTTCGACGGCGCGACCGAGGACAATGCCAGCCAGATCAGCGCGGTGATCGGCGCCCGGCTGGAGTCGGGCGTGACGGGCGACAAGGCGCCGGCGGGCAGCGCCGGCGGCAAGGAGAAGGGCAAGGAAAAGGGCAAGGAAAAGGTGGTGAAGAGCCCGCTGATCGAGCGGCCTTCGTGGCGCGTCCGCCTGGCATTCTTTCCGGCCGACACCAAATCCGACCAGCCGGACTACGAGCTCGGCATGCGGCTCTATGACAACGGCGTCTCCGGCGACATGTCGCTCGACTACAGCGACTATGTGATCCGCGCGAAGCTCGACGAGATCGAGCCGCTGTCGAAGCCGTCCTGCTGAGCATTACGCCCCTTGCGGCACGCGACCGATTGGCACCCCCGTGCCGTTCTGCTCACCAACTTCGCATCCACCAGATTAAGTTCACCAGGATCAGCACGCCGAACACGCCAAGGACGATTGACAAGCTATCCATACCGGCCTCCGTCCCGATTGGCTCTCTCCCGGCGGAAGTAGGTTAGTCGTTGGGTTATATCTGCGTCATGACTTCGTCGGAATTACCCCGTCGCGCGCGCGTGTACGCCTTCGCTCCAACGGTGAGGTAACGGTGGCCTCGCTAGGCCTGGCGTAGGCTTGGCCCATAGCGGCTTCCATCCTTATCTACGCTCGCTGCCATCGGCCTGTCGCTCTCGGGTTGATGGTGTTCGTCACAATGCGAGCGACCTCACCACCGGCCAGCCTCCGAGTCCCGCGACTCTCGGGGCTGGCCGTGGTGAGGACCAGTCTGCTCGTCTTCTTTATTCAGAGGAGGCAGCGTTGTCGCCGTACTACTGCATCTTCATTGGCAGTCCGGGCCTCAACGAGAGTCTGGGCTTAGAGTGCGAGACCGATACCCAAGCCGTGATCGCGGCTCGCCAGATGTTTGCGCGC
>DATFRA010000382.1:0-3771 GCA_035263705.1 Allostellaceae bacterium | reverse complement strand
CGGCCATCACAAGAGCGCGCAGGGCCTGGCGCACGCCGCGCGCGGCATGCTGACGCAGCAGGATTCGCGTGTGATCGATGGCCTCGGGTCGATCCGGGTCCCCACGCTCGTGATCGTGGGCGATCAAGACACGCCGTTCCTGGCGCCGTGCGAGTACATGGCGAAGAAGATCCCGGGAGCTCGCCTCGAGGTCATTCCCGGCGCGGGGCACGCCTCCAATCTCGATCAGCCCGAAGCCTTCGACCGCGCGCTGCTGCGCTTTCTCGACTCGCTGCCGGCCTGAGTCGGCTCGGGCGCGCGGCCGCGATCGGTCGAGCCGGCGGCTCAGCCGCGCGGCAGCCCGAGCACGCGCTCGCCGATGATGTTGCGCTGGATCTCGCTCGTGCCGGCCGAGATCGTGTACTGGCGCGCGGCGAGCACGCGGTTGAACCAGCGCGGCGCGTCCGGCACGGTCGGCGACGCCTGATTCACGAGCACGTGCATGCCGAGGAGCTCGCCGGCGGCGTCGGCGATGCGCACGCCGAGCTCCGAGCCTGAGAGCTTGAGCACCGAACCCTCGGGCCCGGGCGGGTCGCCGCGCAGCTGGCGGGTGAGGCTGCGCAGGCGCGTGTACTTGAGCGCCTCGGAGTCGATGGCGAGCTGCGCCAGGCGCTGCCGGGTCGTTGGATGCTCCCACGCCGGGCGCCCGTCGATCTGCACCTGTCGCGCCAGCGCCATCAGGCGCGCGATCTGCGCCGTGTGGCTCCGCCCGCCGGCCGAGTGACGCTCGTACATGAGCGTCGTCGTCGAGACCTTCCACCCCTGGTTGACCGGTCCGAGCAGGTTCGCCTTCGGCACGACGACGTCGGTGAAGAAGACCTCGTTGAAGTGGTGGTGCCCGGTCATCAGAACCAGCGGCCGCACGGTGATGCCCGGGGTCGTCATCGGAACGAGCAGGCAGCTGATCCCCTGGTGCTTCGGCACGTCGGGGTTCGTGCGCACGAGCAGGATGATCCAGTGGGCGAAGTGCGCGCCCGACGTCCACACCTTCTGTCCATTGACGACGAAGTGATCCCCGTGATCGAGCGCGCGCGTTCTCAGGCTCGCCAGGTCGGAGCCGGCGCCGGGCTCGGAGAATCCCTGGCACCAGATCTCGTCGGCGTTGAGGATCGCGGGCAGGTGGCGGCGCTTCTGCTCGGGCGTGCCCCAGTGGACGATGGTCGGGCCGACCAGGCTCAGCCCCATGTTCCCGGGCAAAACGGGCGCGCGGGCGGCGGTGTACTCCTCGTCCCAGATCACCCGCTCGATCAGCCCGGCGTCGCGGCCCCCGTACTCCTTGGGCCAGGTGATGCCGACCCAGCCCGCCGCGTGCATCGTCTTCTGCCACACGCACCGGCGATCGAAGGTCTCGCGATCGGACGCGACGCGGTCGTCGGAAGCGTCGTCCAGACACAGCTCCGGCCGCAGATTCGCGGCGAGCCAGTCGCGGAATTCCTTGCGGAAGCTCTCGTGCTCGGTGGCGAACTCGAAATCCATGACGGATGCGAGTCGAGGCTAGTCGGCGAGCCCCGGCGCTGTCAAGACTCCGCGAATTCGCGGTGTAGGGAGCACATGATCTGTCCGCTTTTCGTAGCAAGTGATCTGTCCGCTCTGCGAGCCCTGGCGAGTCAGAGTAACGGCTGGGAGGGCCAGCATGCTCTATCCGCCAGTGGCCCTGGAGCGGGCCATGACCATTCGTGAGGTGGTGCTGCGCGCGATGAGCGGGGAGATCACCTGGATTCAGGCGGCAGAGATCATCGGCTGCACGCCGCGCAGTGTGCGCCGCTGGCGCGGGCGCTTTGCCCGCGATGGCTATTTCGGCCTGCTCGACCGGCGGCGTGGGCGGCCCTCGCCGCGGCGGGCGCCCTTCGCCGAAGTCGAGCGATTCTTGCAGCTCTATCGCGCGCGGTACGCCGGCTTCAACGCGCGACACTTCTACCAGATCGCGCGCCGCGAGCACGGCGTGACGCTGTCCTACACCTACGTCAAGACGGCCCTGCAGAAGGCCGGCCTGCTGCCGAAGCACCGGGCGCGCGGCCGCCACCGGCGGCGCCGCGAGCCGCGGCCATGCTGGGGCGAGCTGGTGCACCTCGACGGTAGCCGGCATCGCTGGCTCGCGTTGGTCCCCGAGCAGTGGCAGACCTTGATCGTCGCGGTGGACGATGCCACCAAGCGCGTGCTCTATGCGCAACTGATCGAAGGCGGCGAGAGTGTCGAGGCGATCATGACGGCTCTGCGCGTGATCCTGGAGCAACACGGCATTCCGGGCGCCCTCTACACCGACCGCGCCAGCTGGGCGGTGCGCACGCCGACCTCCGGCACCGCCCCGGATCGCGCGAAAGTAACCCAGGTGGGCCGCGCACTGGCCCGGCTCGGCATCGAGCACATCGTGAGTTTCTCGCCGCAAGCCCGGGGGCGTAGCGAGCGGATGAATCGCACGCTCCAGGACCGGCTCGTGAACGAACTGCGGGTGGCCCGGATCCGCACCCTGGAGGCGGCCAATCGCTATCTGCGCCAGCGCTTCGTACCCACGTTGAACGCGACCTTTGGCCGCGCCCCGGCCGATCCCACCTCGGCCTTCGTGCCCCTGGGCCGCGTGGACCTCGAGCAGATTCTCTGTCATGAAGAGGCTCGCACGGTCGCGCGGGACAACACCGTCGTCTTGGAGGGCGTGGTCTTACAGATCGACAAGCAGCGGGGCCGTCGCAGCTGTGCGGGCCTGCCGGTGCTCGTGCGGCGCCACTTCGATGGCCGGCACTCGATCTGGTGGGGACCGCGTTGCTTGGGCCGGTACACTGCCACCGGGCGGCCGCTCGTCACGCGCGCCGCCTGACCGGTCCTTCTACTGAAAGCGGACAGATCACTTGTCAAAATCGGCCGGACAGATCACTTGTCAACAACAAGGCTTCCCCCCCTCCACTTGCCCACTCGGCCGCATTCGCCTAGCCTGTCCCCGGCCCATTCACAAGAGGCAAGGAGAGGCTGATGGGTCGCGGTCGAAGGCCCGCAAAGGACAAAGCCAAGCCCGCTGTTCCCCGCAAGTCGCCGGGCGACCAGGCCGCTACAGTCCCCGATCTTGAGAAACGCCGGGCGGAGGCGCTGGAACGTGAAGCGGAAGCTTTAAAGCGCGAGGCGGAGGCGCGGGAGCAGCTTCAGACACGGGACCGCGAACTGGTTGAAGAGCGGGACCAGCGGAAAGCGACCGCCGAGATCCTGCGTGTGATCAGCCAGTCACCGTCGGAGATGCGGCCCGTGTTCCAGGCTATCGTCGACAGCGCAGTGAAGTTGTGCGACGCGGCCTTCGGCGGGCTGATCCGGTGGGACGGCGGCCTCATGACCATCGGCGCGATCAGCAGCCAGACGCGGCCCGCGGAACGAGGGGCCTTTGAGGAGATCTATCCGTTGCCGGTCACGCCGAGGTCGCGGCTCGTGGGCCTCGCTATCAGAGAGAAGCGGGTCGTCCAGATCGACGACGTGCAGACGGAGCCCGACGTTCTGTCCGCAGCGCAGAACCGGCGGCTCGTCCAGGCGCAGGGCTATCGGACGTTCCTCGCGGTTCCGCTGATGCGCGGCGACGCCTGCTTTGGCGCGATCAGTCTGTGGCGCCGGGTCGTGGCGCCATTTAGCGAGCAACATATCGCGCTCCTGCAAACTTTCGCCGAGCAGGCGGTCATCGCGATCGAGAACGTACGGCTCTTCACAGAACTCGAGGCGCGAACGAAGGAGCTGACACGTTCGGTGAACGAGCTGACC
>DATFRA010000381.1:0-5364 GCA_035263705.1 Allostellaceae bacterium | reverse complement strand
CTTTTCCTCCTGGCCCACCATCCCGCAGCTCTACGTCAAAGGCGAGTTCGTCGGCGGCTGCGACATCGTCCGCGAGATGTTCGAGAGCGGCGAGCTCAAGGACCTCCTGCAGACCAAGGGGGTGCAGACCCGCGCCGCCTGACCCTCACCGGGCCGACGCTAGGCGTCGGCCACCCTCTCCCACTACGTGGGCGAGGGGCCAACAAGCGCTCAGCATGAAATAGCCTCTCGCCCGCTGGCGGGAGAGGGAGGAACGGATCGCGACAGCGATGGGCGGGTGAGGGCGTTACGACCACACCGCCAGGATCGCGCCCATGACCAAGAGTGCGACCAGCTGGTATCCGTTGCCGATCAGCCAGAGCTTGAAGGGCCGATGCTCGTAGAGCATCGCCGAAAAACTCGTGACCGCGATGAAACTCACCCACACGAGAAACCCCAGCGCCAGGCCGAAGCCCAGGCTGTTGGCGCCCGCGTAGTTGAGGATGCGCGCGAGCCCATAGGCCATCAGCAGCGAGCCCGCGACATCCGCCGCCAACGCCCTGGGAAAACGCGCCTTCATCTCGCTTTCGCTGACGCCCGCTGCGGCGAGCCACGGCTTCAGGAGCACGAGCGGCGAAAACCACGCCGCGCCCAGGATCATCCGCACCACCGCCGCCACCAGCACTGCCAGCCAATTCATCGCATGCATGGCATTTCCCCCTTTCTCGATCGGGTCAGCGCGGCTCCAGGAAAAGCTTCAGCGACTCCCCGCACCGACCCGCCGCCAGCATACGGTCGAAGGCCTCCATCGGGTAGTTCTCGCCGAAGAGGTCGTCGACGTTGATGCGGCGCTCCGAAAGGAGCCGCACGGATTCGCCGAAATTGCCGTAGTTGACCGCGGAGAACGTCACCTCCTTCTTGACGCAGCGCGCGACGCTGATCGAGACCGGCTGATACCGTCGGCTCTTCAGCACGATCCGCCCGCCCGGCCGGGTCATACCGAGAATGTCCGCGAGCGTCTCGGTGGTGGCGAGGGTCTCGATCACGAAATCGAACTCCTCGGCGAGATCGCGGGCGGCCTCGGTCGAGGGCTGCATCACCCGCACGTCGCGGAACGCGTAGGCCTCGAGGATGCGGAGCGTCAGCTCGGCGATCCGGTTGTCGCCGTAGACTAGGCCCTTCTCCTCCGGCCTGATGCCCGATTTCATCACCGCGAGTGACGCCGCCACCGGCTCCGCATAGGCGCCGTGCCGGAACGGCAGCACGTCCGGCATTGGATAAACCGCACGCTCGGGGATCTTCACGAGCTCGGCGAAGGCGCCGTCGCTCTCCAGCCCCAGCATCGAGGTGCGCTGGCAGAGATCGGCGCACCCGCTGCGGCACTCGCGGCAGGCGCCGCAGGCGATCACTGGAAAGACCGCGACGCGGTCTCCCACTTTCGCACGGGAGACGCCTGCGCCCACCGCTTCCACCACGCCCGAGAACTCGTGGCCGATCACCAGCGGATCGCGGGTGTTGATCACGCCGTCTGCCACGAACACGTCAGTGCGGCAGAGACCGGCGCTCCGCACGCGCACGACCACGTCGTCGTCGCGCTCGACCATGGGATTCGCGACGGTGCCGAGCGACACCGTCTTGCCGTTCTTCACGATCGCTTTCATTCGGGGACTCCGAGCTAGATTTCGCCTTGCTCGCGGAGGTAGCACACTGTGTGTGACGCTACAAAAACGGGCACGGCCTGGCGTGCGCTCGGACCGGTCGCGACTCGCGAGAATCGCCGGGGCTCAGGCGCGGCAAAATTGTTTTGCGGCGGCGGCCCTCGCGACTCGCGGACATGCCGCGACTCCGCCGAGTCGGATCTAATCGACCGGCTCGATCTTGACCTTCATGACGCTGTTGGGCACGAAGCCGAGCGCCTGGGCCGCGGCTCGCGAGAGATCGATGATGCGGCGCTCGTCCCGCGGACCGCGGTCGTTGATCTTGACCTTGACGTGTCGGTTGTTGGCGAGATTGGTGACCCAGACGTAGGTACCCAGCGGTAGCGTCCGATGCGCGGCGGTCATGGCGTCGGGATCGAAGATCTCGCCGCTCGCGGTTCGCTGCCCCGCGTGGAAGCTGCCGTACCACGACGCGAACCCGATCTGTTCGGCCGGCACTTCCGGCGCCGCGGGCTTGGGCGGGACCGGCCGCGGCGCCCGCGAGGGCGCGCACGCCGCGAGCGCGACGACGAGCAGGAGCGTGACCACGACCCCGAACGCGGTTCTCTTCTCAACGCGCCAGCGCACCACCTGCTTCCCCCGAGACCCGTCTAACCGAAGCTAAAGACTCACCACAAAGGCACGGAGGACACGGAGAACAAGCGCTCCCTCTTCCACTCTGCGCGTCATGCCCGGGCTTGTGCCGGGCATCCACGTGTCCTTCACGAAAACGGAAGGAAAACGTGGATGCGAGGAACAGGTCCGCGCATGACGCATGAGGGGGATCGAACCTGCTCCGTGACTCCGTATCTCCGCGGTCAATCTTCTTTCGCAAACTCAATCGAACTCGAAGGCGGCGAGGCTGAGGCTGCCGAGGCTGAAGCCCTGGTGGACGCGGCGGCCGGGTATGCCGCGGCCGGCAGCACCCATGGCGACGAAGATCGGCAGGAAGTGATCCTCGGTCGGATGCGCGCGGCGCGGCTCGGGCGCGGTCTTCTCCCAGTCGAGGAGCGCCTCCGTGTCGCCCGCCTCGACCGTCTTGGCGAGCCAGTCGTCGAAGGCGCGCGCCCATGGGGGTATCCCGCCGTTGCCGCGGTCGAGGTCGCGCAGGTTGTGCACGGCGCCGCCGCTCGCGAGGATCAGCACGTTCTCCCGCCGGAGCGGAGCCAGGGCCTCGCCGAGCCTTAAGTGCCAGCGTGCGTCGCGCCGCGGCTGAATCGCGAGCTGGGTCACGGGCACGTCGGCCTCGGGATAGATCGAGCGCAGTGGGCACCAGGCGCCATGGTCGAGGCCGCGCCCGGGATCGACCGCGGGCGACATCTCCGCTTTCTGCAGCAGCGTCGCCACGCGATCGGCGAGCGCGGGCGCGCCCGGCGGATCGTAATGCAGGCGATAAAGCGGCTCAGGAAAGCCGTAGAAATCGTGGATGGTCTCCGGCCGCTCGGCGCTGCTCACCGCCGGCACCGTCGTCATCCAGTGCGCGGAGACGCAGAGCACCGCCGCGGGACGCACGCTCTTCCCGATGCCTTGCCAGAAGACGCCGGTGGCGCCGGGATCGAGCGCCAGCATGGGCGAGCCGTGCGAAACGAAAAACGCGGGCAGACCGGCGCTCACGACTTCGCCTCCGCCCGGGCGCGATGCCGCTTCGGCGGCACGATCAGCACGCGGTCGACCCGGCGGCCATCCATGTCCATCACCTCGAAGCGGAAGCCCTCGAGCATGATGTGGTCGGCGACCGAGGGGATGCGATTCATCTGCGCCATCAGGAATCCTCCGAGCGTATGGAACTCGCCGGTGTCCTCGCCGGGAAGGGTCGAGAGTCCGGTCAGGTCCTTGACCTCGTCGATCGGCACCATGCCGTCCACCAGCCACGAGCCGTCCTGCCGCTTCACCACGGGCGCGTCCTCGGCGGGGCCGCCGGGCTCGGCGATGTCGCCGACCAGCGCCTGCAGGATGTCGTGCAGAGTGACGACGCCCTCGAAGGCGCCATATTCGTCGACCACCAGCGCCATGGGCTCGCCGGATTTCTTGAGGATCTCCAGCGCGCGCAGCGCGGTCAGCGTGTTCGGGATATAGAGCGGCCGCCGCACGATGGCGCGCACGTCGAAAGGCTTGTCGCCGAGCACCTGGCCCAGGATGTCCTTCACCTGCACGACGCCCAGGACGTGAGCGGTGTTGCCCTCGACCACCGGAAAGCGCGAGTAGTCGCTGACCGCGACGCGGCGCTTCTGCTCCTCGACGGCATCGGTGAGGTCGAGCCACTCGACCTGGGTACGCGGCGTCATCATGCCGGCGACGCGTCGATCGCCGAGCCGGAACGCCATCTGCACGATCGAGGTCTCCACCGCGTGGAAGCGGCCAGCGGCGGTGCCTTCGCGCAGCATCACCGTGATCTCCTCCTCGGTGACGCCCTCGCGGTCGGGCTTGATCCGCGTAAGGCCGAGCACGAGGTTCGTGGACGCGCTGAGGATCCATTCGAGCGGCCCCAATGCCGCCGCGAAGCCGCGCATGAAGCGCGCGAAGCCCGCAGCGATCGCCTCCGGCCGACTGAGTGCGATCCGCTTGGGCACCAGCTCGCCCAGTACCAGCGAGACATAGGAGATGCCGACCACCACCGCGCCGATGCTGAGCGCGTGTGCGTACTCACCGACGAAGCCGGGCACGCGCTCGAGCTCGCTCGCGAGCCGATCACCGAGCGTCACGCTGCCCACGGCGCTCGCGAGCACCGAGATCACGGTGATGCCGATCTGCACGGTGGAGAGGAACCGGCCGGGCTCGCGGGCGAGCTCGAGCGCGGCGCGCGCGCCCCTGCGGCCGCTGTCAGCGGCGTGCTGGAGCCGCGCCTGGCGCGAGGCCAGCATCGCCGCCTCCGCCATGGCGAAGAGCCCGTTCAGCACGATCAGCAGGAGCACGACGGAGAGCTGAAGAGACAGCATGGCAATCTCATCTCAAGCGGGAATCGTCGATTCGAGATTATAGGCCCAAAAGCGCGAAAGGCCGCCCTTGCTAGAGCGGCCTTGTTGAGTGCGCCTCGACGGCGTCACGTCAGCGCGAGTAGAACTCGACCACCAGGTTGGGCTCCATCGGCACGGGGTACGGCACGTCCGCGAGCTTGGGCGCGCGGATGTAGCGGCCCTTCATCTTGTCGTGGTCGACCTCGATGTAGTCGGGCACGTCGCGCTCGGCGGATTTCACGGACTCCATCACCAGCGCCATCTGCTTACTCTTCTCCTTGAGCTCGATGGCGTCGTTGTCGCTCACCTGGAAGGAGGGAATGGTGACGCGCTTGCCGTTGACGCGGACGTGGCCGTGGTTCACGAGCTGGCGCGCCGAGAACACGGTGGGCGCGAACTTCATCCGGTAGATCACGGCGTCGAGCCGGCGCTCCAGGAGCTCGATCAGCGCCTCGCCGGTCTCGCTCTTGCGGCGCAGCGCCTCCTCGTAGATGCGGCGGAACTGGCGCTCGCCGATGTTGCCGTAATAGCCCTTGAGCTTCTGCTTGGCCATGAGCTGCACGCCGTAGTCGCTGGGCTTCTTGCGGCGCTGCCCGTGCTGGCCGGGACCGTAGTCCCGGTTGCGGTTGAGGGGGCTCTTCTGCCGCCCCCAGAGATTGACGCCGAGGCGCCGGTTGATCTTGTACTTCGAGGAGTCGCGTCTGCTCATGATCTCTCTGTGGTTCCTGGGTTTA
>DATFRA010000380.1:0-23286 GCA_035263705.1 Allostellaceae bacterium | reverse complement strand
AGTGGCGAAAGTTGGCGTACCGCGATCCGCAAGGCGTTTGAGGCAGCCACCAAGATCGAACCCAAACTGGGCGGATAGCTCCACAAGCTCCCCAAAGTCAAGGAGAGCCCCATCCAGATCGGGGCGGATATCGAGCGGGGCGCCCACCTAACGCCCCGCGTCGCACCGGCCTGTCACGCAGGCCGATGCTATATCTACCCCTTCCTTTGCGAAAGGGATAATGTGGCATTATAGCAACACCTGTTGAGAAGTCGCGTGTTGGCGCCGTTTCGGCGGTGCGGGCGCTGGCGCGCTGCATTAAATTGACGTTATGCTCAACTGTTCGTAGACCGTTCTCAGAGGCTCCATGTACGACCGCCGACCCGGATTCTTCCGGAATGATGAGGCCCAAACCGGCCAACGCGCCGAGGGCAAAGTTAAGTGGTTCAACGCGACGAAAGGCTTCGGCTTCGTGACATTCACGGACGGATCCCAGGACGCCTTCTTGCCCATGGCGGTCCTGAGGCGCGCCGGCTACGAGGATGTACGAGAGGGCGCCGGCATCACCTGCGAGGTGGGAACGGGCGCGAAAGGCCCGCTCGTGCTGAGCGTGCTGAATGTCGATATGAGCACCGCCGTCACCGGCAGCTCCGCTGGCAGCCGCCCCCGTGGGGACGGATACGGCGCCGGACCGCCGCGTCCGACGGGTCCTGCCACCACCCTGGAAGGGGCGGTCAAATGGTTCGAGCCCGATAAAGGCTACGGGTTCATCTCGCCCGACGGCGGCGGCAAGGACATTTTCATCCATATCACCGCGTTGCGCCGGAGCGGGGTCACCTCTCTGGGGCCCGGCCAGCGCGTGCGGGTCGACGTGGTGGACGGGCGCAAGGGCCTGGAAGCCGATCGCGTCACGCTGATCTGAGTCTCGCTCCCGGTGCTCCCGGGCGCCGCGCATTTTCGCCGAGCGGGCCGCGAGATCGATCGCTCAAGGCCCGTGTCGCTTCTCCCCGGTGGAGGACGCGTTGGAGCTGCACGATACGCTTAGAACCTACCGTCTCTACGCCGGCTCCTACGACGTCATCTTCGGCCCGATCTTTCATCCCGGACGCAAAGCCGCGGTCGAGGTCGCGAACGACCGGCCGCACCAGCGCATCCTCGAGGTCGGCGTCGGCACCGGCCTGTCGCTGCCGCATTTCCGCAAGGACGCGCGCGTCACCGGCATCGACGTATCCAAGGAGATGCTGGCGAAGGCGCGCCGGAGGGTCGAGTGCGGCGGCCTGAAACAGGTCGAGGCGCTGGTGGAGATGGACGCCGAGGCCATGAGTTTCGAGGACAATGCCTTCGACGCCGTGCTGGCGCTCTACGTTGCCTCCGTGGTGCCGAACCCCGCGCGGTTCGTGGCGGAGATGCGCCGCGTCTGCAAGCCTGGCGGTACGCTCGTGATCGTCAACCACTTCACCAGCGCCAACCCCGCCATGCGCTGGCTCGAGAAACGGCTGGCGCCGCTCGCCGGCAAGATCGGCTTCCACGCCGACTTCCCCCTCGACGCATTCCTCGCCGCCGGCCGGCTCCGCGTCCGCGAGACGCGGCCCAGCAACATGTTTGGCTACTGGAAGCTGCTGCGCTGCGTCAACGAGAAGTGACGAGAACGCGGGTCGGCCTCAGAGCTCATCCGGGTCGAACCGCAAGACCGTATCGCCGGCCTTGATCGCGGCAAGCATGCCGGGCGTGAGCGCGAGACAGTGTTCTGCGAAGAGCCGAGCGGTGCGCAGCTTCGCCTCCAGCAAGCGCGCGTCGCCAGTGCGATCCGCAAGCGCGCGCTGTGCGGCGAGCGCACCCTTCGCCAGTAGCCAGCCGGCCGTAACATTTCCGAACAACCGCAGATAGGGCACCGAGCCCGCCAGCGCTTCGGGCATCGCGCTTTCGACGGCACGGCTCATCCAATGCGTTGCCGCAGCGAGCGCAATTAGGCCATTGACGAGCTGCGAACCGATGAATGGAAGGTCATCACCGGTGGCGTCCTTGAGCCGATCCGCGAGTTGCTTCATCTCCGCGATGAGTTCCTGCGCGGCGGCGCCGCCGTCGCGGCCGATCTTGCGTGCCACCAGATCGTTTGCCTGGATGCCATTGGTGCCTTCGTAAATGGGCGCGATCCGGGCGTCGCGGAGGTGCTGAGCGGCGCCGGTCTCCTCGACGTAGCCCATCCCGCCGTGAACCTGCACGCCGGTGGAGGCCACCTCGACGCCGAGATCCGTGCACCAGGCCTTCACCACGGGGATCAGCAGATCGACTCGGCGCTGCTGACGCGCACGCTCCTGCGCATCGGGATCATGCCGTGCGCGGTCGATGCCGGCGGCAACGTAATAGGTGAGGGCGCGCGCCGCCTCCGTGCGGGCCCGCATGTCGAGTAGCATTCGGCGCACGTCGGGGTGATGGATGATCGGCAGCGGGCCGTCGCCTTTGGCGCCGACGGGCTTGCCCTGCACGCGCACGCGGGCGAAATCGCGCGCCTGTTGGCAGGCGCGCTCTGCGATCGCGACCCCCTGTAGCCCAACGTTGAGCCGCGCGTTATTCATCATGGTGAACATGTATTCCATGCCGCGGTTGGGTTGGCCCACGAGATAGCCCACGGCGCCGCCGCGGTCGCCATAGGCCATGACACAAGTGGGACTGCCGTGGATGCCCAGCTTGTGCTCCAGGCTGACGGGGCGGAGGTCGTTGTGCTCGCCGAGACTGCCATCGGGGGTCACCAGCCGCTTCGGCACGATGAAGAGCGAAATGCCGCGGGTGCCTGCGGGCGCGTCAGGCAGCCGCGCCAGCACCATGTGGACGATGTTGGCGGCCATGTCATGGTCGCCGTAGGTGATGAAGATTTTCTGGCCCGTGATCTCGTAGTGGTCCCCCTTCTTGACCGCGCGCGTGCGGAGCGCGCCTACGTCCGAGCCCGCCTGCGGCTCGGTCAGGTTCATGGTTCCGGTCCACTCGCCGGAGATCATCTTCTCGAGGTAGAGCCGTTTCTGCTCCGTCGAGCCGTGCGCCTGGAGAAGCTCGACAGCGCCGATGGTGAGCATGGGGCAGAGCGAGAAGCTGAGATTCGCCGAAGTCCACATCTCCAGTACGGCGGTCGAGACCACCTGCGGCAGTCCCTGGCCGCCGTACTCGGGATCGAAGGGCAGCGCGTTCCAGCCACCCTCGACATAGCTCCGGTAGGCGTCGCTGAATCCCTTGGGCGTGCGCACCACGCCGTTCTCGAGCCGGCTGTGCTCGCGGTCGCCGACGGCGTTGAGTGGCGCGATCACGTCGCCCGCGAGCTTCGCGGCCTCCTCAAGCACCTGGTCAACGAGGTCGGGCGCCGCCTGCTCGCATCCCGGCAATCCCGCGACATCCGCGAGATTCACGATTTCATTGAGCGCGAAGCGCATGTCGGCGAGCGGCGCGGCATAGTCGGACATAGGGCCAGCCTCCCTCGGAGAATCGCGCCGATCCTATCGGCCTTGCGCGGACTGTCCAGCGCCCGCGCGATCCGGGCTGGCCTTGCGGCAAAGCCGGCCTAGTATAGGGGGTCCGGACCGCGAGGAGGGGCGTTCATGAGTTGGCAGCCCGCCCAGGAGCCGAGGGCGACACCGGCGTCAGGCACGGGGCTCGATGTCATTGTCGTCCCGCGCGTGCGCGACCTCGGCGGGTTCGAGGTGCGCCGCGTCCTGCCCTCGGGCGAGCGCCGGATGGTCGGGCCGTTCGTCTTCTTCGACCAGATGGGACCGATCACCTTCAAGGCCGGCACCGGCATCGACGTGCGGCCGCATCCGCATATCGGCCTCGCCACCATCACATACTTGTTCGAGGGCGAGATCCTGCATCGTGACAGCCTCGGCAACGTGCAGCCGATCCGGCCCGGCGAGGTGAATTGGATGACCGCCGGCCGCGGCATTGTGCATTCCGAGCGCACGCCCGAGGCGCTGCGCATCGCGCCCTCGCCGGTGTTCGGTATCCAGGCCTGGGTGGGCCTGCCGCGAGCCAAGGAGGAGGCTGAGCCGAGCTTCGTCCATCATGGCGCCGGGTCTCTCCCCGTCATCGAGGGCAAAGGGACCCGCGTCCGCCTGATGATCGGCGCGCTCATGGGCGCACGCTCGCCGGTCGCGACCTGCTCCGAGATGCTCTATGCCGACGCCACTTTGGCGGCGGGTGCACGGCTCGCCTACCCGGCGGATCACGAAGAGCGCGCGATTTACGTGGTGAAGGGCGTCATCGAGCTCGGGAACCGCTCGTTCGGCACGAGCCAGCTCCTGGTGCTGAAGCGCGGCGTGGAGTCGGCGGTCGTAGCGCCCCAGGGTGCGCGGCTGCTGCTCCTGGGCGGCGAGCCGCTCGACGGCGTACGGCACATCTGGTGGAACTTCGTCTCGAGTTCCCAGCCGCGCATCGAGCAGGCCAGGGCCGACTGGAAGGCGGGCCGCTTCCCCGGCGTCCCCGGCGAGACCGAGTTCATCCCGCTGCCGGAGTGACGGCAGGCTATCGCGCGCGCCGCCGCGGTCGCGCCTCCGTCTTCGGATCGTCCATCAAGATGATCTTGCCGGGGTTCATGATGTCGCCGGGATCGAGGGCGCGCTTCACCGCACGCATGAGGTCGAGCGCGACCGCTGATTTATAGCGCGGCAGCTCGTCGCGCTTGAGGATGCCGATGCCGTGCTCGGCGCTGATCGAGCCGCCCATCTCCGCGACGATTCCGTGAACGATGTCGTTGACCTCGATGCGGCGAGCAAGGAAGGCCGAGGTGGGCGCGGGGTCGGTCTTGAGGTCACCGCGGACGGGTTCGCTGACGTTGAAATGAATATTCCCGTCGCCGACGTGGCCGAAGGCGAGGGGACGGCAGCGGGGCACGCGCGCCTCGACGGCGGCAGTCAGCCGCTCGATACACTCGGCGACGCGGCTCACGGCGACGGAGACGTCATGCTTGATGCTGCCGCCCTCGTATTTCTGCGCCTCGACCATGGCCTCGCGGATGCGCCAGAGCTGTTGGGATTGCTGGGCGCTGCTGGCGACCACGCCATCCTCGATGAGGCCGGCTTCCATGACCTCGCCCAGGAATGTCTCCAGGCTCGCGCGCAGATTGGACCCGGGCCGGCTCGATGACACGTCGAGGAGCGCGTACCACGCGTGCGGTCGCTCGAACGGATCGACGATGCCGGCGACGTGGCGCGCCGCAAACTCGAGCCCGCGGTGCGGGATCAGCTCGAAAGCTGTGAGCTGGTCGCCGCTCGCGGCTCGCGCGCGGGCGAACAACTCCATGGCGTCGCTCGATTTCGCGAGGCCCAGGAACGCCGTCTCGATTTCGCGCGGCCGCGGGAAGAGCTTCAATGTCGCCGCGGTGATGATGCCGAGCGTGCCCTCTGCGCCGATGAAGAGCTGCTTCAGGTCGTAGCCGGTGTTGTCCTTGCGTAGCGCGCCGAGCCCGTCCCAGACCCGGCCGTCCGGCAGCACGACCTCGAGGCCGAGGCAGAGGTCGCGCGTATTGCCATAGTGCAGCACGCCGATGCCGCCGGCGTTGGTCGAGAGGTTGCCGCCGATCTGGCAGCTGCCCTCGGCGCCCAGACTCAGCGGGAACAGCCGATCGGCCGCCTCGGCCGCCTTCTGGATCTCCACGAGAATGCAACCGGCCTCGACGGTGATGGTGAAATCGACGGAATCGATCTTGCGGATGCGGTTCATCCGGCCGAGCGCGAGGACGATGCAATGCTCATCCTGCGGCACCCCGCCACCGCAAAGCCCGGTGTTGCCGCCTTGCGGCACGATCGGAGTACGCGCCGCAGCGGCGAGCCTCACGACCTCCGCGACCTCCTGGGTCGAAGCGGGTCTCACCACGAGACCTGTGCGCCCACGGTACATGCCGCGGGTCTCCGTGACGTAGCGCTCGATCTCCCGCGCGTCGTCGACGATGCCCTTGGGCCCGACCGCCGCCCGGATGCCCTTGAGAGCGGCTTCGACGGAGAGCGTCACCGGGGCGATCTCCTCAACTTGCTTGTCCGGACAGCATCTAACGCGCGTACGGGTTCCGAGAAAAGCGGAACAATGCTTCGAGACAATGACGACTCAGCGGGATCGCGGTGCTGCGGCGCGGCGAAGCCGGTCGTTGATGGCGACGCCCAGCCCCCGATCGGGGATCGGCATGACCGCGATCCCCGCGAAGTCCGGCCGGTCGACCGCGCGCAGCGAGGCAAACAGGTTCGCAGCGGCTTCCGTGAGATCGCCACTTCGCGAGAGCCAGCGCACCTCTCGAAATCCTTCGGGGGCGGGCGCAGGGCCCAAGGCCAGCAAAGCCTCGCCTGGATGGACGTTGCGCGCCTCCAGGCGCAGCGGCCGCTCGGGGGCGTAATGGCTCTCGAGCATGCCCGGCGAGCGCGGCGTTCCACTTGAAGCGGCGGTCCTGGCGACCGGCCCCAGCAATTCCGCCAGCGCCTCCCGCGACACGCCTCCCGGCCGGAGGATGGCAGGCTCGGCGCTGCAGAGATCGAGCACCGTGGACTCGATCCCGATCGGGCAACGGCCACCATCGAGCACCGCGGCGATGCGACCGCCGAGCTCCGCCAACACGTCGGCGGCGCTGGTGGGGCTCACTCGGCCGGAGCGATTGGCGCTGGGCGCCGCGAGGGGTCGCCCGGTCGCGCGCAGGAGCGCGAGCGAGAGCGGATGCGCGGGCATGCGGATCGCCAGCGTGTCGAGACCGGCGCTTGCCAGGAGCGAGACGGGGCAGTGAGGCGCGCGCGGCAGCACCAGGCTCAGCGGGCCCGGCCAGAAGCGCTCCGCGACCCGCTGGGCGCGGGTGTCGAAGGCGGCGAGTGTCCGCGCGGTCGCAAGGCTCGGCACGTGCACGATGAGCGGGTTGAACCGCGGCCGGCCCTTCGCCTCGAAGATGCGTGCCACCGCTAGGCCGTCGGTGGCATCGCCGCCGAGGCCGTAGACGGTCTCGGTCGGAAACGCCACCAGCTCGCCGGTGCGCAGCGCCCGGGCGGCGTCCTCCATTCGATCCGGGCCCCACAGCTCCGTCATGGCTCAGCGCCCGCGGGCGACGAAACCCGTGTTGAGGAAGCCGGGCTTGCCGTAGCGGAAAGGCGTGCCGTCCGGCATCGTGACGCTGCCCCCGGCGGCTTCCAGCACGGCTTGGCCCGCGGCGGTGTCCCATTCCATGGTGGGACCGAAGCGCGGATAGAGATCGGCCTCGCCCGCCGCGATCAGGCCGAACTTGATGGCGCTGCCGGAGACGCGGGTGACGGGCTGTTTCAGCGTCGCGAGGTAGGCGGAGAGCTTCTCGTTGTTCTCGTGCGAGCGGCTGTGCACCACCACGGCGCCGCGAGACGGGATCGGACGTGCCGCGATCGGCTGGGACGCCGCATCGCCGCGCTGGCGCGTGGCGGTGCCGGCGCCGGCGGCCGCGAAGGTCTCGGCGAGCACGGGCACGTGCACCACGCCCAGCACCGGACGGTCGCCCTCGACGAGCGCGATGTTGACTGTGAACTCGCCGTTTCGGCGCAGAAACTCCTTGGTCCCGTCGAGCGGATCGACGAGCCAGAAACGCGGCGGCGGCGCGCCCGGCAGGCCCTCGCGCTCCGCGGTCTCCTCGGCCACCACGGGGATGCCCGGCGCCGCCGCGGATAGGATCTCGACGATGATCGCCTCGGCCCGCTCGTCGGCGCGTGTCACTGGCGAGTCATCGGCCTTACGCCGTACATCGGGCGCGTCGACCGCGTTGTAGACCTCGAGGATGGCGACGCCGGCGCGGTGCGCTGCGCGGCGCGCGATCTCGAGGAGTGAGCGCAGCTCCGGGATGCTCATTCCAGACGTTCTCGCTGAAGCCGATGATATCGCGAGGCAGAAAGTGCGCGCTAAGATAGGAGCGTCCGCCGCACCCACCAACCCCTCTTTTTTTCGGAAGCACCATGTGTGGGCGATATCTGTTGAAAGCGCCGGCCGACGCGTTGCGTCGGCCCTTCGGCTTCGTCGAGCAGCCGAACCTGATGCCGCGCTACAACATCGCGCCGACTCAGGACGCGCCTGTCATCCGCGAGCGGCGCGAGCCCAAGGGCGAGCGCACGCTGCAGCTCCTGCGCTGGGGGCTCATTCCCTGGTTTGCCGAGGACATGAAGGGCGGCGGCAAGCTCATCAACGCGCGCGCCGAGAACGTTGCCTCGAAGGCGTCTTTTCGCGAGGCGTCCCGCAAGCGTCGCTGCCTTGTGCCGGCGGACGGGTTCTACGAGTGGCGCGCCGAGGGTAAGCAGAAGCAGCCTTATCTCATCCAGCGCCGCGACCGCGAGCCCTTCGCTTTCGCCGGGCTCTGGGAGCGCTGGATCCCCAAGAGCCAACCACCGGACCCGCCCTACATCGACAGCTTCACCATCGTGACTACCCAGGCGAACGCGCTGTTGAAACCGTTGCACGAGCGCATGCCCGTGATCGTCGCGCCCGAGGATTATGCCCGCTGGCTCGATCGCGGCTCGAGCGAGGCCGACCTCAAGGCGCTACTGCACCCAGCGCCCGAGGAGCTCCTCGCCTATGTCGCCGTGAGCCCGCGCGTCAACGCCGCGGCACTGGATGATGCCGGATTGATCGAGCCCGTTGGAACGGAGGTGGTCGCGGCCTAGTTTTCAGTAGAGCCGTGATGCCCCGATCCGTGACCCGCAGCGCCCAATTCCTACGGTGGCGTTCCACCGCGTGGCCTGGTGTCTGCGTGCTGCTTGCAAGCCTTCTCTTTCCGACGACGACAGCGCACCCCCAGCACCTGCGTCCACTCTTGCGCGCACCGGTCTGGGTCTACAACGACTGGTCTGCCTACGACGAGCTCTCGGACGAAGTGCCGCTCAACGAGGCGCTCGCGATGCGCGAGCTCGATGAGATTCTGCGTCTGAGCAAGGCGGGGGTGCATTTCGACTACTACATGATGGATGCGTTCTGGTACGACCCGGACGGCGGCTATCGGACGTGGCGCCGGTCGGATTGGCCGGATGGGCCCGACCGCTGGATCGCGGCCTGCGAGATAGCCGGCATCAAGCCAGGGATTTGGCTCAGTACGAACACGCTGACGAGCATGAGGCCCGCCCCCGAGTGGCAGAGCTCGCTCAACGCCGCCGGCACGGCGATGGCGCTCTATAGTGGTGGCTTCCTCGGGGATTTCATCAGCGTGCTCAACTACTGGTACGGGCGCGGCATTCGCATGTTCAAGCTCGATTTCGCGGATCTGAGCGCGGCGGCGAAAGGGGATGAGGGTCGGCTCCCGCCGCAGGAGGTGCGGCGCCGGAATGCACGCGCGCTTCACGATGCGCTGCGTGCTTTCCGGCGCGAACATCCTGACGTCGTGCTGGTTGCGTTCAACGGCTTCGTGGGCGACATCGAGTCCGCGGCTGCGGAGCTTAACCCCTTCAATACGCAATGGCTTGACGTCTTCGATTCACTCTACGCCGGCGATCCTCGGCCGTCCGACTCGCCGCAAATGGACCTCTGGCGAGCGATCGACATCTACAGCGACGACATGGTGCGACACTTCGCCCAAGAAGGCGTCCCACTCGATCGCGTCGACTCAACGGCATTTATGGTCGGGAATACCGGCACGAACTATTTTCGCAAGACCAGCGCGTGGCGCGGTAGCCTGCTCCTCATGGTGGCGCGCGGTGGCTGGATCAACACCGTGCACGGCAATCTCGAGTTCCTCAGCGAGGATGATGCGCGCTGGTTCGCCAGGGTGCAGGCTCTCTACGCGCCGTTGCAAGGTTCCGGCCGTACGCGGCGGTTCGGCGGAAATCCTGGAAGCCCCTGGCCTTATGGCTTTGGCTCGGTCGCGACGGATGGGGCTCTCTATGCGGTGGTCAACCCCGCCCAGGGCGTCCGGACCCTCCGCATGCCTCGGCTGTCATCGACGCAGGAGCCCAATATCGACGGCCGAGTTCTCTTCCATGATGCCGATTTCATCCCGGCGCTGAGCGGCGATACGATCAAGCTTGGTCCCGGCGAGCTCGCCTTGGTGGGCTTCGGGCGCTACAACAGCCCCGAGAACGACCTCGGCGTCGAGGCGGACATCCGCATCCCCAAGAGCATCGAGCTCCTGCCGGCACATTTCCGCGATGTCACCGGACATGCCGGCCATATCGCTATCGAGACGATGATCACTCCGCCCGCGAGCGGCGACCTCCGCATCATCCTGCAGCAGCGCGATCCCGACGGGTCGGTCGTTCGGAGCTTCAGCCGAGAGACGATGGGGAAGTTTTTCCGCATTCGCGCGTCACAGGGCGACGCGCCGCTGCCCGTCGAGATCCGCTACGACACGCGCATCTGGAGCGGGCTTTCCTGGGGAGTGGGCGAGCTGCGCCACGACCAGATCGCGCCCGGCAAGCCTATTCACATCGAGCTGTCATCGGCCGAAACCGATCCCGCCATCCATCTCGATGGCCGGGTCTACAGCGTCCAATACGAAGCTGACCGGTGACAGGCGCCGATCAGCGCACTTCGACGTCTTCCCAGAAACCGAAGCGCTCGCTGACCTGCTTCATCTTTGGGAGCGGCGCCTCGTAGAGCCAGGCGGCCCGGGGGTGGCGCGCGCCGTCCACCACCACGTCGTAGAACTGGACGCCATGCGGGCACTCCAGGTCGGAGGCTGTCTTCGGCGACTTCTCCAGCCACTCTGTGTGCACAGCGGCGCGCGGGAAGTATTGGTACCCGCCGACCTCGACGATGTCGGTGCTGTCGGCGATCACGCGACCGTTGCTTTTGAGGACTGCCTTCATGGAGATGCTCCCGTGACTGATGCTGAGCCGGGCTTGCGGGCGTCCGCCACCATCTTCCGGAACGTCGCCAGGTCGACCGCGCCGGGGCTCATGGCGGTGCCGATGACGAACGCGGGCGTGCCCGTGATCTTGAGCGCGTCGGCGAGATCGTAGTTCCGCTTGATCAGCGCGTCGATATCCCGCCCGTTCATATCTGCCTTGATCTTCGCGACGTCGAGGCCGGCGGCCTCGGCAGCCTTCAGGATCGACTCCTGGTTGAGGTCGCCTTTGGTATTCATGAGCGTCGCGTGCAGGTGGGCATATTTCTGCGGGCTCTGCTTGAGGGCTGCGAGCGACACCTGGCTCGCGATCAGGGACTGGGGCCCGAGGATCGGGAACTCCTTGTAGACAACACGGATCCGCGGATCCTCCTTGAGGAGCGCCTCGAGTGCCGGCTCCACTTGCTTGCAGTAGGGACAGCGGTAGTCGAAGAACTCCACGATGGTGACGTCGCCGGCGGGATTGCCGCCGACCGGCGACTTCGCGTCGCGCAGGAGCTCGTCCTGGTGTTTGACGATCTGAGCGCGGATCTCCGCCTCTTCCTGCGCCTTCGCGCGGGCGTCGTTGGCCCTAAGCGCCTCGATCACCACCTCCGGATGCGAGATCAGGTAGTCGTGGATGATCTGCTCGATCGCCTGGCGATCCGCAGGCTTCGACATCTCTTGCGCGGGCGCCCGCGCCGGCGAGAGGGCGCCGAGCAGGACGACGCAACCGAGTATCGAGATCCAGCGAGGGGACATGGTGGCGGCATGACCTTGTGCAATGGGGGACCGATCTTGCACCGTGACCGCGCGCGGGGCAACGAGGCCGCCTGGCGACCGGCTCACGGTTTGAGCTCGACCTCGACGAACACCATCTCGCTAGCGCCCGCGTTGAAGACCTCGTGCTCAACGCCGGCGGGCCGGGCGTAGCTGATGCCGCTTGCGAGATCCGCAAAAGTCTCGCGACCGTTCGCGACCACGCGCAGGCGCCCCGAGGTCACCGGCACGATCACGTAATCGTGCTCGTGCCGATGGGCGCCGGTGCTGGCACCGGGCGCTAGGCGATAGCGCGTCACCCGTGTGCGTGCCGTGTCGATTTGGCGATCAACCCGCGCTTCCGGGGCTAGCGCAGTCATTCCTTCCGCGTGGCTTCGATCTGGATGTCCTCGGCGCGCAACCTGCCCGGCGAGCCCGTCGGCAGGAGCTTGAGGGCTCGCGCAGCCATGCCCTTTGCCTGGGCCTTGTCGCCGTTGGCCATCGCTTCTTCGGCGGAACTGAGTGCGCTGTTACCCATATCGCCGGCCCGTCCATAGGCGATCGCCAGGAAATGCCAGGTGTCGGCGTTGCGGCTTTCGTATTGAGTCGCGCTCTTGAGGTTGGTGAGCGCGTCGCTGTTGAGGGACTGGTTCTCGGTCTCGATCTCGACCTGGCCGAGCTCCACGCGCAGCAACGCGATGTCGGGCGCCAGCCGAACGGCCTCGCGATAGGGCGCCACCGCATCCGCGACGCGGCCGTTCTCGAACAGCATCTGGCCCTTGAGCTCGTGGAAATAGGGATTGCTGGGCTCCTGCCGGATCAGCCCGTCGATCAGCTCCAGCGCCCTCTTGAGTTCGGGGAAACGGTAAAGGGCGATCGCACGACCGTAGCGTGCCGAGACCGACATGTCGGTCTCCGGGAAATACGTCAGGGCCTGCGCCGGCGGGTAAAGGAAGGCGATGAGCTTCGCCTTCATGCGTTTGTGCAACTCGACCCACGCGGAGGAATCGGTGACGTTGGAGTAGGGGGACTGCTCCACGTGCTGGCGCACGTAATCGATGCGCTGGGTGGTTAGCGGATGGGTGCGCAGATAGGGCGCCTGGCGCATCCCCGTGAGCATCTCCTGTCCCTCGAGGACCTGGAAGAACTCGAGCAGCCCGCGCGACGATTGATGAGTCTTGTCGAGGAAGCGGAGCGCCGCTTGGTCGGCATTCGCCTCCTGCGCGACCGAAAAGGACAGGAACGACCGCAGCCCAACGCCCTCGGCGCCCAGCAACGCGGCGCCCGCGGCGCCCCCGTTGTGCGTGGCCGCGGCCGCGCCGGCACCGAGCACCATCGCGATGATGGTCTTGATGGTGGCATTCTTCATCGCCTCCTCCGAGCGGATCAGGTGTCCGCCGGCAATGTGGCCGGTCTCGTGCGCGACGATGCCGATGAGCTGATTCGGCGTCTCGCTGCGCATGATCGTGCCGGTGTTGATGAAGATGTTCTGCCCGCCCGCGACGAAAGAGTTCAGCGTGGGATCGTTGACGATGTAGATGTGGACGGCGGACGGCTCGAGGCCGGCCGCCAGCAGGATGGGCGTGTAGAAGGTGCGGAGCGTGCTCTCGATCTCGGCGTCGCGGATATAGCCGACATCAGCCCAGGCGCGCCCGCCAGCCAGCAACGCAACCAGGGCGAGGCCGAGAATGCGTGAGAAACGGCGCAACACGGCTCTTCCGTTCAATCTCCGGAGCGAATAGGCGACCATGGGCCCGGCGCGACCTCGCCGTCAATGCGCTATTGCGCGACTCACTTGCCGGCGCGCTCGTCCAGCGATCAAGATTGCGTCAGGCGATGCCACCAGCCGCGCTTGGGATTGGCCGGCCGCTCGGTGACGGTGACCGGCGGCGGTACGTTGACGGCGCCGCTGGGCGCCGGCTCCGGCGACTTCTCGGCCACGGCGCTCCCTGGCGCGGGCGGAGGGTCGGGCTGCGGAAGTGCCTGGGGCTCTCGCGCTGTGAGCGGCACATCCGCCTCGGGATCCAGGCCGGTCCCAGGGTGATCGGACCACGACCTCGGCTCGGTTTCGGGGGACCAGGCGGCGTCCGGAGCGTGATCGCGCTCGAGTTCGTCGCCCGGGCCCGGACCGGCACCGTCGGCCGCGATCGGCTCGCGGAAGCCTTCGGAGCCGCCGCCGCGTCGGCGCCGCCGGCCCCCGCGCCGTCCGCGCCGGCGCCGCTTGCGCTGCTGCCCGTCTCCCGTGTCGGGTGCGCGATCCTCTTGCGAGGAGGCCGGCGACTCGGCGGCGCCTTGGTCGATGGTCGGATCCATCGCCTCACCCAAGGCGATCTCCTCGGCTGCGAACTCGTGAGCCTCGCTGAAAGCGCGGCTGCTGTCCCGCGGTTCGGGGTGCGTCTGGCCCTCTCGCATCTCGCCCTCGCCCCGACGTCCACGCCGCCGCCGCCGCCGCCGCCGCCGGCCATGACCCTCCTCGCCCTCCGAACGAGGCTCATGCGGACGGCGGCGCTCCTCGCGAGCATGCTGCTCCTCGGCAGGCTCCGCCGCGCCCTCCAGGGCCACCGACTCCGCCTCCTCGGCGGCCGGCTCCTCGAGGTTCTCTGTCTCGTCCTCGACGTAGCCGGTCTCGCGCGCCTCGACCGGCGGCAGGGCTGCGATCTCGTCCGGGGTGAGCGCGCGGACACGCTCCAGCCGCATGTTCGGGGGGACCAACGTGTCGTCCCGGGTGATGGTGACGCGAAAGTGGTAGCGACGCTCGGCGTCGGCCAGCATCATGCGCTTCTGATTCAGGATATAGAGCGCGACGCCGGTCGGCACCGCGACCGAAATCTCCGCCGAGCGCCGGCGCATCCCCTCTTCCTCGATCGCGCGCAGCACATGGAGCGCAGTCGATTCCGTCGAGCGGATATGGCCCGTGCCGCCGCAATGGGGGCAGGGCTGGGTCGAAGCCTCGACGATCGAGGGACGGAGGCGCTGGCGAGACATCTCCAGCAGGCCGAACGGGCTGATCCGGCCGACCTGGATGCGCGCGCGGTCGTGCCGCATCGCTTCCTTGAGTCGGCGCTCTACCGTGACCTGATTGCGGTGCTCCTCCATGTCGATGAAGTCGATCACGATGAGCCCCGCGAGGTCGCGCAACCGCAGCTGGCGCGCGATCTCGTCCGCCGCCTCGCAGTTCGTCTTGAGCGCAGTCTCCTCGATGTTGCGCTCGCGGGTCGCGCGGCCGGAGTTGACGTCGATCGCCACCAGCGCCTCGGCCTGGTTGATCACGACATAGCCTCCGGACTTGAGCTGCACTACCGGTGAGTGGATCGCGTCGATCTGGCTCTCGATCTGATAGCGCTGGAACAGCGGCACCGTCGGATCGCGGTAGAGATGCACGTGCTTGGCGTGGCTCGGCATCAGCATCCGCATGAAAGACTTCGCGGTGCGGTAGCCTTCGTCTCCCTCGACGATCACCTCGTCGATGTCTCGGGCGTAGAGGTCGCGGATCGAGCGTTTTATGAGATTGCCTTCCTCGTAGATCAAGGACGGCGCCGTCGACTTGAGCGTGTGCTCACGGATCTCGTCCCAGAGCCGGAGCAGGTACTCGCAGTCGCGCTTGATCTCGGCCTTCGAGCGCTCGCTGCCGGCGGTGCGCACGATCACGCCCATGCCTTCGGGGATCTGCAGGTCCTCGACCAGACCCTTGAGGCGCTTGCGGTCGGCCATGTTCGTGATCTTGCGGGAGACGCCGCCGCCGCGGTCGGTGTTCGGCATCAGCACGCAATAGCGCCCGGCGAGCGACAGGTACGTGGTGAGGGCGGCGCCCTTGTTGCCGCGCTCCTCCTTGGTCACCTGCACCAGCATGATCTGCCGCCGCTTGATCACCTCCTGGATCTTGTATGGGCGATAGCGCCGGGCGCGCTGGCGGCTCACGTCCTCGATCTCGTCGCCGCCGATCGTCTCGATCGGCTCGGCGGGCGGCGACTCGACCATGGGCGCCTCCGGGGCCGCGACACCCTCCACGGCGAGTATGGGCTCGCCGACGGTGATCAGCTCCTCGGTGATCGACGCGGGCTCGGAGACGTCCTCAGCGGTCGGTACGCCGGTGTCGATGCTAGGAGGCTCGTCGCGGAGTGTCGGCGCGTCGATGCGCGCGGGCGCCACCGTGGGAAAAAGCGGCTCCTCCTGTGGCGAGACCAGGGGCTCCACAGGCGCATCCGGGAAGGGCGAGGGCTCGATGGCCATCGCCTCACCGGCGGTAACCTCTTGCGTTTCGTCGGCGTCACGCTGGAGGCTCGGCTCCAACAGTTCCTCCGACACCGACTCGTCCCCGGGAGTCGGTTCGACCGGAAGAACTACGTTGGTATCCGTCGCCGTGCTTCCCTCGGGCTCGATCGCATCCTCCGGCTCTAGCTCCGGCGTCCGCGCCTGCGGTCGGAAGCGGTCCGGCGGACGGTCGCCGACGGGGATCCGATAGTAGTCGGGATGTATCTCGCTGAAGGCGAGGAAGCCGTGGCGGTTGCCGCCGTAGTCGACGAAAGCTGCCTGGAGGGAAGGCTCTACCCGCGTGATCTTGGCGAGGTAGATGTTACCTTTGACCTGTTTCTTGGTGGATGTCTCGAAATCGAATTCATCGAGACGGTTGCCACTGCTCACGACTACCACCCGAGTCTCCTCGGAGTGGGTCGAGTCGATCAACATGCGCTTGGCCATGGGGCGTAACTCCGGAGCGCGCCCAGCAGTCCGCGCGAAGGACGGACGAGGGCGCTATCTCAGTCTGGGCGAAGCCGGGACAGTCTCCGGGCACTCCGTCGAGCGGCGCTATTGCTTGAGCGATGGCCATGTCGGAGAGCTGCTTCCTTGCGGCTTCGGGGTTCGTGACGACCGGTCGGTCGCGAGCGTCCCGGACGGGAAGCGGCGACGCCCCTCGGGGGCGCAGACTCGAAAATCCCGCCGCGACGCCGTCCGATGGCTCGAAAGCCCTCCCGGACGGACCGCGGTATTTCGCATGCTCAAGATAGACGCGAGAGCGGCAGACCACAATCGGTTCTTGTCACCGATCCTGCGGATACCGAGGAAGCTAGCCAAATGGTTGCAACAAGGCCTTGGTATTCTTGCCGCAATGAGGCCATAAACGGTCTACATTAATGGGCGCCAGTGGTCGCTCGAAAGACCGAGCGGAGGCACCGGGCAGCGAAAGACATGAGACTTCTCAGGTACCTCTTCGGACTGATGCTGATTGCTGCTCTCGCCGGAGTCGGTTTCATCGCGCTCACTCTCTGGTATTTCGACCGCGACCTGCCTGACTATACGCAGCTAGGCGATTACCAGCCGCCGGTGGTGACCCGGATTCAGGCCGGCGACGGGCGGCTCCTGGCGGAATACGCCACCGAGAAGCGGGTGTTCGTGCCCGTAAAGGCGATGCCGCCGCTGGTGATCAAGGCGTTCCTGGCGGCCGAGGACAAGAACTTCTACAGCCATCCCGGCGTCGACTTCGAGGCCATGATCCGCGCTGGCCTGATGGACGTGGTGCGCCATTTCGCGGGCCGGCGCCCGGTCGGCGCCTCCACCATCACCCAGCAGGTCGCCAAGAACTTCCTGGTCGGCAACGAGCTCTCGATCCAACGCAAGATCCGCGAGGCGCTGCTGGCGCTCAAGATGGAGAAGGTGCTCTCCAAGGATCGCATCCTCGAGCTCTACCTCAACGAGATCTATCTCGGCGGCGGCAACTACGGCGTGGCCGCGGCCGCGCTCAACTACTTCAACAAATCGCTCGACGACCTCAGCCTGGGCGAGGCGGCGTTCCTGGCGGCGCTGCCCAAGGCGCCCAACAACTACAACCCCGCGCGCAACCAGGAGGCCGCCAAGGCCCGGCGTGACTGGGTGCTCGACCGCATGGTGGAGGCGGGCTTCATCACCGCCGGCGAGGCGACGAAAGCGCAGGAGCCGCCGGTCACTCTGCACAAGCGCGACGAGACCGAGATTGTCAGGGCGGACTACTTCGCCGAAGAGGTTCGGCGCGAGCTGCTCGCGCGTTACGGCGACAAGGATCTCTACCAAGCCGGTCTTTCCGTGCGCGTGAGCCTTAATCCCAAGCTGCAGGGTTTCGCCGACCAGGCACTTCGGGGGGCTCTGATCGCCTACGACCGCCGCCATGGCTACCGCGGCGCGCTCGGCCGCATTGATATCCGCACCGAGTGGTGGACCAAGCTTGCCGCGCTGGGCCTGCCGCCCGGCGCGGACGAAGTAGGCTGGCGGCTCGCGCTGGTATCGGGCACGGACGCTGATGGCGCCAGCATCGGATTCCCGGACCAGTCGACGGGCCGCATTCCCTTCGATGAGCTCAAATGGGCGAAGAAGCCGCTCGAGGAGGCGAAGGTCGGTCCGCCTCCGAAAAATCCAGGCGAAGTGCTGGCATCGGGTGACGTGATTCTTGTCGAGCCGGTCAAGGCCGAACCGTCCAAGGACAACAAGGCGAAGACGCAGACCGTCGCGGCGGGAGCGGCCGCGACCGTGCCGTCCGCGCCGAAGGAGCCGCTCTTCGGCCTGCGCCAGATCCCCGCGGTCTCCGGCGCGATCGTGGCGCTCGATCCCCACACCGGCCGCGTGCTCGCGATGACCGGCGGATTCAGTTACGAGATGAGCCAGTTCAACCGTGCGATCCAGGCGAAGCGGCAGACGGGATCGGCGATCAAGCCGTTCATCTACATGTCGGCCTTCGACCACCGTTACACGCCCTCGTCGGTCATCCTGGATGCGCCGATCACCATCGACTTGGGCCCCGGCCAACCGCCGTGGTCGCCGAGGAACTTCGACAACAAGGTGTTTGGCCCTACGACCATCCGCGTCGGCCTCGAGCAGTCCCACGACCTCATGACGGTCCGGCTGGGACAGGCGATCGGCCTCGATGCCGTCGGCGACACCGTCGAGAGATTCGGCATCATGGATCACATGCCGCGGGAGTACGCGATGCTCCTGGGCGCCGGCGAGACGACGGTGCTGAAGCTCACCACGGCGTTTGCCATGATCGACAACGGCGGCAAGCGGATCACGCCGAGCTTCATCGACCGGGTGCAAGATCGCAACGGCGCCACGATCTATCGCGCCGACCGGCGGCCCTGTGAGGGCTGCATCAACGCGGCTTGGGCGCACCAGGACCCGCCGGAGCTGCCGGACCCGCGGGAGCAGGTCGAGGATCCCACGACCTGCTACCAGGTCTTGCACATTCTTGAGGGCGTCATCGAGCGCGGCACCGGGCGCACCATCTTGGCCGTCGGCAAGCCGCTTGCCGGCAAGACCGGCACCAGCAACGGCCCAAACGACACGTGGTTCGTGGGCTTCTCGCCGAACCTGGCGGTGGGCGTATTCGTGGGCTTCGACCAGCCCGCACCGCTGGGCGGGCGCGAGCAGGGCGCCACGGTGGCGGCGCCGGCGTTTCGCGATTTCATGGCAGCGGCGCTCCAGGAAACGCCGGGGATCCCGTTCCGCGTACCGCCGGGTATCAGGCTCGTGCGCGTCAACGCCACCAGCGGCCGGCTCGCCGAGCCCGGCGACAAGAGCGTCATCTTCGAGGCCTTCAAGCCCGGCACCGAGCCCACCGGCGACGAGCCCGAGGTGATCATGGGCGACGTGCAGCAGTATGGCGGCAGCCCGGATGGCGCGCTGGGACCGGATAGCGGCGATACCGGCGCGAGCGGCGTCTCGGCCCTGCCGCCGGGACCGCCGCCGCCGCCCGGCGCCACCATCACGCCGCTGCCTATCCCGGGGCAAAGGGCGATGCCGACGCGAACCGCTCCCGCAGCGGGCACGGGCGGTCTATATTAAGCATCGCGATCCACGGTCTTTCTGGAGTCACGATTTCATGCGCGCGGAACACCAGGCGGCAGCCGACGACATCAGGAAGTCGTTGGCTCTGCTGAGGAGGCACCTTTGACTGGGATCAATCCGTCCGGCGCCTAGCCGAACTCAATTCCCTCGTCGAGAACCCGAACCTCTGGGAGAAGCCCGCAGCCGCGCAGGCGCTGCTGCGCGAGCGTTCGCGGCTCGAGCGCGGCATCGACGGCTACCGCAAGATCGAGCGCGAGCTCGAGGACACGCTGGGCCTGATCGAGCTCGCAGAGGCCGAGAACGACCACACGATGATCGCCGATGCCGAGGCGACCCTGAAGCGGCTCCGCGAGGAGGCAGGCAAGCGCGAGCTCGAGAGCCTGCTGTCGGGCGAGGCCGACGGCAACGATGCCTATCTCGAGGTGCACGCGGGTGCCGGCGGCACCGAGGCGCAAGATTGGGCCGAGATGCTGCTGCGCATGTACACCCGCTGGGCCGAGCAGCACGGTTATAAGGTCGAGTGGCTCGAGGAGAGCCCGGGCGAGGAAGCCGGCATCAAGTCCGCGACGCTCCAGGTCAGCGGCGAGAACGCCTATGGCTGGCTCAAGACCGAGAGCGGTGTCCATCGCCTGGTCCGCATCTCTCCCTTCGACGCCAACGCGCGCCGGCACACCAGTTTCGCGTCAGTGTGGGTCTATCCCGTGGTCGACGACAAGATCGAGGTCATGGTCGAGGACAAGTACCTCCGCGTCGACACCTATCGCTCCCAGGGTGCCGGCGGCCAGCACGTCAACAAGACCGACAGCGCCGTGCGGCTGACCTATCTGCCGCCGGGCTTCGAGGCGCCGGTTGTCGTGGCCTGCCAGAGCGAGCGCTCGCAGCACCAGAACCGCCATCATGCCATGGCGATGCTGAAGGCGCGGCTCTACGAGATCGAGCTGCAGAAGCGCGAGGCCGCGACCGAGGCGATGAACGCCGCCAAGACCGACATCGGCTGGGGCCACCAGATCCGCTCCTACGTGCTGCAGCCCTATCAGATCGTGAAGGACCTGCGCACGGGCGTGGAGACCAGCCAGAGCGACAAGGTGCTCGACGGCGACCTCGACCGCTTCCTCGAGGCCTCGCTCGCGCAGCGCATCAAGGGCGCGGACGCGGCGGCGAAAGGAGCACCGGCCAAGAACTAGCGGGTTCCTTTGGGCCTCGCGGGAGTCTTGATTTGTTTCGCCGCGCGTCGGCGCTTGCGCGTCGGCTTCGCCGCCGGTGCCGCAAGCGCCGCTGATGCCGCGGCCGTGGCCCAGCGGATCATCTCGTCGGCGTCTTCGAGCACGTCCGGCGGGCATTCCATATAGCCGCGGAGTTCGACCTCCCGATCCCCCCACGGCGATAGCTGAAGACGCGCGAGCCCGCGGCGGCGAATTCCGGCCGGTTCCGGTCGTCGACGCGCAGATAGAGCGTGTCCCGCGCGATCAGCCCGAACATGGCACCTTGGCGAAAGAGCCCGTAGCCGCTGAACATGCGACGCGCGGAGACGCCGCCCCAATCGCGGAGCATGTCGAGGACATGGGCGACCAAGCCATCATCCATGCTGCGTGCCATCGAGCGCCTCTCAGGCCAGATACCCCAAACACGCCGCACCCGCCGCGATCACCACGCAGGTGCCGAGGCGCCGCACCGTAAGGGGCTCGCTGAGGAACATCCGGCCGATCAGCGCGGCGAACACGATGCTGGTCTCGCGCAGCGCCGAGACCGGACCGATCGGCGCCATCGTGAGCGCCCAGATCACCGTGCCGTAGGTCACGAGCTGGACGATGCCGGCGACCAGCGCCGTGCGCGTCTCCGGCGCGCTCAAGTGCACGATCAGCTTGCGGCGCACTGCCAGGAAGGCCGTGGCCATCAGCACGCCGTAGATCAGGAAGATCCAGGTGACATAGGCGAAGGAATCGCCGGATAGGCGTGCACCGATGCCGTCGGTCACCGTGTAGGTCGCGATGATGAGGCTGTTGATGAGCGCCGCCGCGATCGCCTTCGGATGCGCCCGGCCTTTGCCCAGCACTAGGCTCATGATCCCCCCGGACACCAGCACGATGCCCGCGAGCGCGGGCGCGCTGAGGTGCTCGCTTGCAAAGATCGCCGCGCCCAGCGTCACCAGCAACGGCACCGCGCCGCGCACCATCGGATAGACCTGACCCAGGTCCGCGTGACGGTAGGCGACCACTAGAAAGGCGCTGTACCCGACCTGAAGAACGCCGGAGAGGCCGAGATAGGGCCAGCTCGCCGGCGCCGGCAGCGGGAGAAGCAATACCGCGGGGATCGCAATCGCCGTCGCCGCAAAGCTCATGACTGTCACCGACCAGAGCTGGTCCGATCGGCCGCGCAGCATCGCGTTCCAGCTCGCGTGCAGGATCGCGGCGCAGAGCACGAGCGCGATGACGAGGGGCGTCATGACCGCCCCCTCGACAACAAACGGAAATGAAGCGGGATGCGCATGGACCCCATCCCTCCGCCGGCATGACCCGGATCAGGTTCTAGGGGTCGCTCCGCCTCTCGGAGCCTCTCAGCCGATGTTCCGGCTCCCCCTGGTGTGCCACCACTCTGCGGCGGTTTCGGGGGCTTGGCAAGCGAGCGGCGCGTAGAACGCCGCGGGCAGCCCCGCTTGCGACCGCGCGTCCTCGTTGAAGGGCGGCTTGAGCGCACCCTTGAAATACCGGCGGACGCGGTCGTGATAAGTCTCCGCGGGCGGCAGTCCGTCTCGCGCGCATGCCCATTCGAACCAGCGGCGCCCGGCCGCGACATGCGCGATCTCGTCCGCGTAGATTCGGCGCAGGACGGCCGCGCTCGCCGGGTCGCCGGCGCGCTCGAGGCGGCCGATCATCGCGGGCGTGACGTCGAGTCCGCGCGCCTCCAGCACCAGGGGCACCACGGCGAGGCGCGCCAGGAAATCGCCGGAGGTGACGGCAGCCACTTCCCAGAGCCCATCATGGGCGGGGAGATCGCCGTAGAGCGCGCCGAGCGTGGCGAGCTGCTCCGCGAGCAGCCTGTGATGCACCGCCTCCTCGTCCGCCACAGTGATCCAGTCGTCGAAGAATGCCCGCAGCGGAGCCTCCCCTGCGAAGCGCGCGATCAAATCCCAGGCGAGGTCGATCGCGTTGAGCTCGATATGGGCGAGCGCATGCAGCAGCGCCACCCGGCTCTCGCGTTCGCCGCCCGCGCGTCGCTTCGGCATCTCGCGCGGCGGCAACAGCCGTGGGCGCTCCGGTCGCGCGGGCCGATCGGGCGGGGTCGCACGGCCGATATCGGATAGCGCGCCCGCTCGCCATGCCATAGCGATGTCGTGCGAGAGCGCGATCTTCCGCGCGGGCTCCGGGGCCGCCAGGACGGCGACAGCAGCGCGCGTGAGCGTGTCGGGCAGCAACGCGTGTTGGCTCAGGGCGCTTTCACCGCTTTCAGAACCTCGTCCACGTGGCCGAGCACTTTCACCTCGCGCCAGAGGCCGCGGATCACGCGCTTTCCGTCGGTGGGCATCGTGAAGTCGGGCACCCGGTGGCCGATCTCGAGGCTCATGCGGTTTCTTCCTCCGTGATTTCCGCCAAGGCCGGCTCAGTGATGCCCAAGCGCCGGCGTGCGCGCGCGGCGGACCGCGTCACCAGTGCCGAATAGCGGGCGCGGACCTGCTCCGCGGCGGCGCTCATATCCGATTTCAAGCGGTCGAAGTCAATCGCGCCGGCGCCGCGCGCCAGGTTCGCACGCAGCGCCGGCGGCGCCGCCGCTTCGTCGAATGGCTCTTCCACCGTGAGCTTGAGGAGGCCTTGGACGTTGCGCCAGAGCGTGAGCGCCTGGTCGAGGTCCTCGGCGGCGCCGGCCTCCAGCACGCCTGCCCGCGCCAACGCCGCCAAGGCCCCGCCCGTGTTCTGCCGAAGCACCTCCGGGCACTGATGCGCCCAGCGGAGCTGCAGGTA
>DATFRA010000379.1:0-6929 GCA_035263705.1 Allostellaceae bacterium | reverse complement strand
GAGCACGGCACCGCCTTGTAGCTGTCGTCGCTGTGCCAGTGCGCGCCCACCACCAGGCGCTTGCCGTCGCCCATCTCGTCGCGGTCCTCGCTGGAGAGGATCATGATCTCCGGCACCTCGGGATGCCGCGAGGCGATCCGCACCTGCGTCAACGGCTTGCCGAAGGCACGCATGGCCGCGAGATATGCCGCGGGCGCCAGCGACTGGCCGCGGATGCAGAGCACCAGATTGTCGAGCAGCGCGCGGTGGAGCGCGTCGACCGTCGCGCCGTCGAGCGGGCGATCGAGATCGACGCCCTCGGCGGCGATGCCGAGGGCGCCGCCGAGTTTCGTCAGCACGAGTCCCATTGTCCCGCTTTGCTCCGCTTCATTCGGGACCGCGGCCACTCAAGGCTTCTTGGCCGCGGCATTCTTCGGCTTGATCGGCTGGACCGTGAAGGGACCGTTGCCCTGGACCTGGATGACGGCGCCATCCGCCTCGGTCCATGCGTAATGCGCGGTGTGCGCGGGCAAGCGATAGAAGGAGCCGGCCGGAAGCAGCTGGCCCTTCGACTTGTCACCCGAGTCGCCCTGGCCGATGCCGAACGACCCGGAGATCACCGTGATGGTCTCGACATCGGGATGCTTGTGCGGCGGGAAGGTGGAATTCGGTGGGATCTTGAAACGCACGGCGGAGGCGCCCTTCTTGGTGGGGTCGCCGGCCATCACCGCCATCTGCCAGCCCGGCGGAAGGCTCTTGTTGTCCGCCCATTTCACCTGGTCGGGCGTCACCGAGATGGTCGGGGTCGCGGCCATGGCGCTCGCTCCAAGCGCGAGGCCGAGCACCATCGAGAAGACAATCAGCGCGTATTTCATGGGAACCCCTCTCTTGCGGTTGGCAAGTTAGTCTTCATCGCCCCAATTAATCCACGAGCCGCAGCCGTCGCCAAGGGGCGCGCTACTGGTCGCGCCCCGTGCGGTCGCTCAGGAAGACGATCGTCATCAGGCCGCCGCCAAGCAGCACCGTGACCAGCACGCCGATGGCAAGCGCGATGTCGCCCTCGATCGTCACCTGGCTGTCGCCGCTCGACGCCCACACCACCGCGATCGCGGCCGCGAGCACTGCCACGACGCCCACGATCGCGAAACTTACATAGGCCTGACGATCGAACACGGCCATCGTCGCACCACAGCTAGCTACCGTCGCAGCGAAACGGCGAGAGCTCCTGCGTGAGCGCGTCCATTTCGGCGGCGACCGCCACGCGCTCGCGCTCCAGGAAATTCTCGATGGCGCGGGCGAAGCCGCGATCGCGCACCCAGTGGGCGCTGTAGGTTGGCATCGGCAGGTAGCCGCGCTGAATCTTGTGCTGGCCCTGGGCACCGGCCTCGACGCGCGCCAAGCCGCGCTCGATCGCGAAATCGATCGCGCGGTAGTAGCAGACCTCGAAGTGCAGGAAGGGATGGTTGCCGCTGCACCCCCAGTTCCGGCCGTAGAGCGTATCGGATCCGAGGAGGTTGAGCGCGCCCGCGACGTAGCGCTGACCCTGGCGCGCCATCACCAGTACCACGCGGTCCGCGAGGCGCCGGTGCAGAAGCTCAAAGAATCCGCGCGTCAGATAGGCGCCGCCCCAGCGGTGGTCGACGGTGTTCCGGTAGAAGCGGTAGAACGCGTCCCAATGCCTGGGCTCGAGCGCGCTCCCCGTGAGCGTCTCGATCTCGAGGCCACTGGCCAAAGCGTCGCGGCGCTCCCGGCGGATCTGCTTGCGCTTCCTGGAATTGAGCGCCGCCAGGAAATCCTCGAAGGTCCCGTAGCCGTGGTTCTCCCAATGGTATTGCTGGCCCGCGCGCTGGAGAAATCCCGCGGCGCCCAGCGCCTCCCACTCGCCGCGCGTGGGGAACGTGACGTGGAGCGAGGACACTTTGTGGGCGCGAGCGACCTCGATCAGCGCCGCGATCAGGGTCTCCGTCGTGTCGGGCGGCGCGTCTGGGCACACGAGCAGCCGCGGCCCCGTCACCGGCGTGAACGGCACCGCCGCCTGCAGCTTCGGATAGTAGCTGCCGCCCGCGCGCTCATAGGCCTGCGCCCAGCCGTGATCGAAGACGTATTCGCCTTGGCTGTGGCTCTTGAGATAAACCGGGGCCGCCGCGAGGAGCCGGCCGTCCGCATCCTCGACCAGCACGTGCTGCGGCAGCCAGCCCGTCCGCGCCGTCGCCGAGCCACTCGCCTCCAGCGCCTCGAGGAAGGCGTGCGACAGGAACGGATTGTCGCCGCCGGCGCAGGCATCCCACGCCGCCGCCGACACCTCGGCGAGGCTCTCGAGGACGCGAACGCGGGCCGGGCCGCCGCCGTCGGGCATGGCGTTCAGCGCACCTCGAAGATGGCGTCGACCTCGACCGCGAGGTCGAACGGCAGCACGTTGACGCCGACCGCCGTGCGGGCATGGCGGCCCTGATCGCCGAACACCTCCACCATCAGACTGGAGCATCCGTTCACCACCTGCGGCTGCTCGGAGAAATCGTCGGTGGAATTGACGAAGCCGCCCAAGCGCACGCAGCGCACCACGCGGTCGAGATCACCGCCGACCGCGGCCTTGAGGAATGCCAGAAGATTGAGTCCGCACAGCCGCGCCGCCTGCTGGCCCTGCTCGATGGTGAACTCGCGGCCGAGCTTGCCGGCGAAGCGTCGCTCACCCATCCAGATCGGCAGCTGGCCCGCGAGGAACAGGAGATCGCCCGTGCGGACGAACGGCACGTAGTTGCCGGCGACCTCGCCGGTCTTCGGCAACTCGATGCCGAGCTCCTTGAGGCGCGCCTCGATCCGACCCGGCATGCTGCGATTCCTCTCCCACGGCTCTCGCGATAGCGTAAGCATAGCGGCGAGCTGCCGGGCGATCCAGCCGCGCCCCGAATCTGCCGCATTCTTGCGATAGGGAGGCGACATGACCGACACCGCCGCCCCTCCGTCGTCATGGCCTGACCTGTGCCGGCCATCCACATGGTTCTTCTCGAAGACCGTGGTGCTTACCATCGTTGCAATCCTGCTGATCGCGCCAACAGCCGCTCGCGCGCGCGCGCTCGGCGACAGCGGCGTCGCCTATAGCGCCGACCGCGCACTCCGCGTGAACGGGCAGCGCTTCGACGGCGTCCTCTACGCCACGCCCGGCTTCCAGCGGCACGAGCAGATCATGTCTGGAATCTCTCAGGTCGCGATCTTCGACCTCGCCGCCGGACGCGGCTACTACATCGTGCCGTCCGTGCGCACCTACATCGATTTCCCGATCGACATCGCGGTGCGCGAGCTCGGCATGCCGGACGTGCTGGCCGCCCCCGTCGGCACCGAGCGGCAAGGCGGCGTCGTCACCACGAAGTACCGCGTCGACCACCGAACCTCCGACGGTGCGCAGGTCGTGGGCTTCGTCTGGCTTGCGGCGAGCGGCATTCCCATGCGCGGCGAGGGCGCCGTGATCGAGGCGAACGGCAAGCGCACGCCCGTGACCTGGACGCTCTCCAACGTCCACGTCGCGCCCCAGGACCCTGGCCTGTTCCAGCCGCCCCAGGGCTTCTACCGCCTGCCGGCGGCGGCGCTCCCGGGCATCCTCGGCGGCGCCGGAAACTGAACGCCGGGGAATGCCCCATCGACGATCCCGCTATGTAACGACCTTACCGCGCGGGAAGATCCGTTCGCGCTTCCGGAAGGGTTGACATTTCGCGACGCCGCCCTTAGGCGAATTCTCCAGCAGAGATTCTGGGCAATTCTTCGGGGCTAGTGAACCAATTTTCCCTATCGCGGCTCGTGTTGCCGGCCGTCATCTGGGCCAGCATCCTTGTCGTCCAGTTGTTCAACTGGGGCCAGGGCAGCGCCAAGGCCATGGCGTTGCTGGTCGTCTTGCTAGGCACGGGCGCGTTGACGGTGAAGGCCCGTACGGGCTCGAGTGTCTCCGCGGAGAGTTGGAACCGACCGCTCATCGTGGCGTGCGGCGTGCTCCTCGCCGTCCACCTTGGCTTCCTCGCTAGACACATCGTCCATCCAAAATTGTTCGACGGCCCCGTCATGACGCTCGTGGCCGGCCGCGCGTTGTTCGAGGGCCTCAACCCGTATGAGCTGCCAATCGACCACAAGGCACTCGAAATCACCGGCAACCCTGCGCTCGCCGGCTACAAATACGGGCCATTGATGGCGCTCGGCTATCTGCCGCTCGGCATCCTCCTCGATCAGCGCGGCGTGTTGCTGACCAATCTGGTCCTGCAACTCGCGACCTTATCGCTCATCTACCGGCTGACCCTCCGGCTCGGCACGAGAACGAATGCTCTGCTCGCAGTGCTATTCTACCTCTCTCTACCGATCGTGATGCGGCAAGTCTTCGGCAAGGGCGCCACCGATCTCCTGGCCGTGCTGCCGATGCTCGCGGCGTTGCTCGCTTTGGAGGAGCGGCCGGGACTTGCGGGCTTCTGGGTCGGCCTGTCGATCTCGGTGAAGCCGCTGCCGGGGGCGCTGCTGGTGCCGTGCGCGCTGCCGCCCGCTGGCCGACGTGCGTCCTACGTCATAGGGCTGATCGTTGGACTGGTTCCGACCCTGGTGGTCATGGCGATTTCACCGGTCGCGCTGTACGACAACATCATCCTGTTCAACGCGGTTTGGCCCGCGGACCAGTCGAGCTGGCTTGCCTCTGTTCCCTCGGAAATGGGTACGGCGATGAAAACGATCCTCGTCGCGACCTATCTCATGCTCTGCGCTGCTGTTTGGCGATATCCGCCTGGCCTAGCCATGCGCTATGGGCTCATGGGAGCGATGACGATTTTCCTCGTCCTAAGCGGGCCGGCAGCGCACCACAATTACCAACTATGGTGGGTGCCGCTGGTCTCCGTTCTCGCGGCCTTGGCAATGACGCGTCAGACCACGGCCGATGCGGCGCAAGGCGCTGTGGCACCTACGAGCCGAAGCAGCCACGCTTGAGGGCCCGAATTCTTATGAGGCCCAGGGCAATTAGAACCTCACAAGAAATCTGAGGACGCACAATCGAGAGATGGGCGCGCCTCCGGGGCCTTTAGGCGTCCTGTCATCCCCGAGGACAAAAAATGGGGTGCGGCCTTGCGGACCGCACCCCTAATTTCTGCCTCATTCCTGCAGCGCCGGCCGGGAGGCTTGGGCCGGAGCTGCCCTGCGACGAACTAGCTGCAGCCGCTCGTTTGGCCGCAGGTGTCGCATTTGAGGCAGGTCCCGTTACGTACCAGCGTGAAGTTGCCGCAATCAGTGCAGCTGTCGCCTTCGTAACCCTTGAGCCGCGCAGTGCGGATCTGCTCGAGCCGCGCGTCGACCGCGGCCACCACGCTCGCACTCTGTTCGACGGCGAGGGCGGATGCGGCGACGCTCGCGGTCGCCACGCCGACATCGATCGCAGTATTGCCGGCAAGCCCGGTGGTGGGCGCCGCCGCCGACTTCGCGGCGCCGCCCTGAAACACCGTCAGCCTGCTGCGGACATAGCCGGTGGAGGTGACACTGCGCACCACCGCGGCGACGTCCGGCCGCGGCGCGCCCTCGGGCAGGCTCGACTCCGCGATGCCTTTCCCGAGCGTGTCCGGCGTCAGGTCCGCCGGCTGCACGTGCGCGAGGTCGTTGCGGCCGAGATAGGAGACCGCGAGCTCGCGGAAAATGTAGTCGAGGATCGAGGTCGCCATCTTGATGGCGTCATTGCCCTCGACGATGCCGGATGGCTCGAAGCGCGTGAAGGTGAAGGCCTCGACGAACTCCTCGAGCGGCACGCCGTATTGGAGCCCGATCGAGATCGCGATCGCGAAGTTGTTCATCAGCGAGCGGAAGGCCGACCCTTCCTTGTGCATGTCGATGAACACCTCGGCGATCTTGCCGTCCTCGTACTCGCCGGTGCGCAGATAGACCTTGTGCCCGCCGACGATCGCCTTCTGGGTGTAGCCTTTGCGGCGATGGGGCAGGCGCCGGCGCTCGACCGCCGCCTGGACGCGCTCGATCACCCGCTCGACGATGCGCTCGGCGACGAGCGGCACGCGCTCGGCAACCGGCTTCTCCAGGAGCTCCGGCACTGCGTCGATGTCGTCGTCATCGAGGATCGAGGCCTGCAGTGGCTGCGAGAGCTTGGAGCCGTCGCGGTAGAGCGCGTTCGCCTTGAGCCCGAGCCGCCAGGAGAGCGCATAGGCTTCCTTGCAGTCCTCGACCGTGGCGGCGTTCGGCATGTTGATGGTCTTGGAGATAGCACCCGAGATGAACGGCTGCGCCGCCGCCATCATACGGATGTGGCTCTCGACCGAGAGGAAGCGCGTGCCGATGCGGCCGCAGGGGTTGGCGCAATCGAACACCGGCAGATGCTCCGCCTTCAAGAACGGCGCGCCCTCGAGTGTCATGGCGCCGCAGCAGTAGGTGTTCGCGGCCTCGATCTCGTGTTTGGAGAAGCCCAGCGCCGCCAGGATGTCGAATGCGGGATCGGCGAGCTGTGCTTCCGTGAATCCGAAGGCCGCCTTGCAGAACTCCTCGCCGAGCGTCCACTTGTTGAAGGCGAACTTGATGTCGAAGGCGCTGGCAAGGGCGTTCTCGAGCGTGCCGAGCGCGCCCTCGGTGAAGCCCTTGGCCTTGAGGTCGTCGTGGCTGATGTGCGGCGAGCCCTTGAGCGTCGCATGGCCCACGGCGTAGCGCGTGATCTCCTCGATCTCGCTCCTGGCGTAGCCGAGGGTCTTGAGCGCCTCCGGCACGATCCGGTTGATGATCTTGAAGTACCCGCCGCCCGCGAGCTTCTTGAACTTCACCAGCGCGAAGTCGGGCTCAATGCCCGTGGTGTCGCAGTCCATCACCAGGCCGATGGTGCCGGTGGGCGCGATCACGGTCGCCTGGGCATTCCGGAAGCCGTGCGCCTCGCCGAGCTTGAGCGCGCTTTCCCAGGCGAGCCGCGCGGTCCTGATGAGCGCGGGGTCCGGACAATTCGC
>DATFRA010000378.1:0-24696 GCA_035263705.1 Allostellaceae bacterium | reverse complement strand
GAAGGGATGCCCCTCTTCGCGGGGCTCGCGCCGGAGCAGCGCCAGGGCGCGGAGCCGCCAGTGCGGCTGCCGGAGATGCGGCTCGGCGAGCATATCGTGAGCGACTACGCCTTCCTCGAGCTCTCGCTCAAGGCGCATCCGATGGCGCTGCTGCGCCAGAGCTTCGCGCACGAAGGCGTGGTGCGCGCGGTCGAGCTCGGCACGATCGAGCCGGGCACCCTCGTCACCGTCGCGGGCTTGGTGCTGGTGCGCCAGCGGCCCGGCAGCGCCAGCGGCGTGGTGTTCGTGACGCTCGAAGACGAGACCGGGATCGCGAACCTCGTGGTCTGGCCCGACACCTTCGAGCGTTTCCGCGCGGACCTCATGGGCGCCACGCTCATGAGCTGCCAGGGCCGGCTGCAGCGCGAAGGCCTCGTAATTCATGTGGTCGCCGAGCGGCTCATCGATCTCTCGAAGCGCCTCTCCCGCCTCAACGCGCCGGCGATCCATTCACTCCACCAGAGTGGCTCGGAGCTCGCAGTTCGAAGCCATGACTTTCGATAGCAGAAAGCATTTGACTCCAGAGAACAAATCATGAACACTATGCGCGCATCGCGGGTGAAATTCATGCCCGTGCAACCCTTAAGGAGGCTCTCGATGTCCCCCCTGCTTCGCACATTGCCGCTGATCATCGCGGTGTTGGCGCCGATCTCGGCTTATGCCCAAGCCAATGCGCCACAGCCCGCGCCGCGCCGCGACTGGGCCGACCGTTACCTCGCCCGCATCGATACGGAGCGGAAGGGCTTCATCACGCTGCAGGACGCCGAGCGCTTTGCCGCCGCGCAGTTCGATCGCCTCGACGCCAATCGCGACGGCGTCGTCGATCACGACGAGTTCGTGGCGTCTGCCAAGCGCTCGCTCGAGCGCGTGAGTGACGCGCGCAAGCCGCAGGTGCAGCGCTCGCTCGATCGACGCGAGACGCTCTTCAAGACGCTCGATCAGCATGGCGACGGCAAACTTACCAAGGACGAGTATCTCGCCGGCACGCGCCAGCATTTCGCGGAAATCGACACGAAGAAGTCCGGCTTGATCACGGCAGATGACCTGCGCACGGCCCATCGGGGGCTTTGAGCGAGGTCCGACCGGAAAGAGTTCGTCACCCGCGCCGCCTCGCTCGCACCCCACCGAGGCGGCGGTCCCTCTGCCCTCTCCCCTGGGCAGAGGGACAGGGTGATGCCTATCGCTCCTTCGCTTCCGCCCTGCGGCGTGCGTAGTAGGCACGGGCTTTGGCACGGCTGCCGCACACCTCCATCTCGCACCAGCGGCGGCTGCCGTTTTTGGTGGTGTCGAGGAAGAGCCAGCTGCACCCGCGGCCTTGGCATTGCTTGACGCGCGGCAGCTCCGCGGCGGTCAGCAGCTGCGTCGCTGAGCGCACGATCGGCCACAGCATGCGGTCGAGCGCCGGCTCATCGTCCCAGCTCCACGTGAAGGCGCCCGCCTCGGGCGCAAGCCGCGCGTGCGGCAGCGCCGCGGAGAGCTCGCGGTTGATCCCCTCGAGGTCGCGCGCGGCCGGCTGAGCGCCGCGTTGCAACGCGAGGAAGCTGCGGTGCAGCTGTTCGCGCAGCTCGACCGCCCGCCGGCGCACTACCTCCGCCGAGCGCGGGTGACGCGTCGCCGCCGCCAATAGCTTCTCGGCCTCGCCGGCACCGATCGCCGCGGCGTGCTTGCTCCACGCAACCAATGCGGCGTAGTCGACAAGGTTGTCCGTATGATTGGGTGTGCCGCGGCCATGGGCCGTATTGGTGAAGTCGAGGCAAAGCGGACCGCCGATCAACGGCAGGACCGCAGCGCGAGTACCGGGACGCGGTGTCGGAGGCTGGTGAGGGGTTTTCATATCACCGTGAAAACGTTCTTGATCGGTGATACACGTACACCGCCGCGTCGCCTCACCGCAATCGGCATTTCATCGCCGCGGCCACCCGTGCTACCCCTTCGCATGGGCACGGCGAGCAAAGGTTAGAACCCCGTGACGGGCGAGACGTACCGAACCCTCGACATGCACACGGCGGGCGAGCCCGTCCGCATCATCACCGACGGCTACCCGGCATTGCCCGGCGCCACCATCCTGGAGAAGCGCTGCTACGCCCAAGCGAAGCTCGACCACATCCGGCGCCGCCTCATGCTGGAGCCGCGGGGCCACGCGGACATGTACGGCGTGATCCCCGTCGAGCCCAGCCATCCCGATGCCGATCTCGCGGTGCTCTTCACGCACAATTCCGGCTACAGCACCATGTGTGGCCACGCCACCATCGCGATCGGCCGCTGGGCTGTCGACCACAAGCTGGTGCCGGTACAGCGGCCGGTCACGACGTTCAATTTGGAATGCCCCTGCGGCGTGGTCCAGGTCACGGTCGAGGTCGGCGAGACCGGCACCGGCACCGTCACCTTCGAGAGCGTGCCCGCCTTCGCGAGCCACCTCGACCTCTCGATCATGACGGAGCGGTTCGGCCGCATCGGTCTCGATATCTCCTTCGGCGGCGCGTTTTACGCGATCCTTCCGGCGTCGCAGCTCGGTCTCTCCATGCTCGGGACGCCGCTGGAGGCGCTGATCCATGCCGGCCGCGAGATCACCGCGGCGACGCGCGCGCAGGTTGTGCTCGAGCATCCCGACGCCAGCGACCTTGCTTTCCTCTATGGCACGATCCTGACGGACGACGCGGCGGCCGGCGACAGCGCGGCCTCGCTCAACCTCTGCGTCTTCGGCGCGGGGCAGGTCGATCGCAGTCCGACCGGTAGCGGCGTCACCGCCCGCCTGGCGCTTGATCACGCCCGAGGCGCCTTGTCGATCGGCGGTCGCCGGGTGTTTCGCGGGTTGACCGGCGAGCCCTTCACGGGCGAGCTCGTGCGCGAAGCACGAGCCGGCAACCGGCGCGCCGTGATCGTCCGAGTGGGCGGACGCGCCTACTACACGGGCACCGCGAGCTTCGTGATCGAGGCCGAGGATCCCCTGCGCGACGGCTTCCCCATACCCCAGACGCTCGCGGCGCTCGGCCTCCGATGAGCTTCGTCCTTCGAGACCCGCCGGCGCCGCCGACGCCGCTCCGGGCGGCGATCCTCTCGAGCTATCGCGAAGACGAGACGGCGGTAGTGGAGCGGCTGCTCGCCGCGGCCGAGTTCGCGCCCGACGCCCTCGACCGGATCGCCGAGCGCGCGCGCCGCCTCGTCGTCGAGGTGCGCCGGCAGCGTCTCGGCAAAGGCGGCCTCGACGCCTTCCTCCACGAGTACGCCCTCTCCTCCAAGGAAGGGATCGTGCTCATGTGCCTCGCGGAGGCGCTGCTCCGCATCCCCGACGCCGACACCGTCGACCGCCTGATCCGCGACAAGCTCGGTCCCGCCGACTGGTCGCAGCACCTGGGACAGTCGGAGTCGCTCTTCGTCAACGCTTCTACCTGGGCGCTGATGCTGACTGGCCGTCTGATGCGATCGGATGGCGAGGAGCGCGATCTCGCGGGCGTGTTGAGGCGGCTGGTGTCGCGCTCCGGCGAGCCCGTGGTGCGCCAGGCGGTGACCGCCGCGATGCGCATCCTGGGTCGCCAGTTCGTCATGGGCCGCACCATCAAGGAGGCGCTCGAGCGCGCGCGACCCGCCGAGAGGCAAGGCTATCGCCATTCCTACGACATGCTCGGCGAGGCCGCACGCACCGCCGCCGACGCCCGCCGCTATTTCGAGAGCTATGAGGCCGCCATCACCGCGATCGGCGCTGCCGCAAACGGGTCCGATGCGTTTGCCGCGCCCGGAATTTCCGTGAAGCTCTCGGCACTCCACCCGCGTTACGAGGAGGCGCAGCGGGAGCCAGCCCTCAAGGAGCTGGCGCCGCTCGTGCTGACGCTCGCGCGCCACGCCAAGGCCAAGGGTATCGGCTTCACCATCGATGCCGAGGAGTCCGAGCGGCTCGACCTCTCGCTCGACATCATCGAGACGCTGGTGCTCGACCGCGCGCTCGCGAGCTGGGACGGCCTCGGCCTCGCGATCCAGGCCTATCAGAAGCGCTGTCTGCCGCTGATCGACTGGCTCACCGATCTCGCGCGCCGCGCGCGTCGGCGGCTCATGGTGCGGCTGGTCAAGGGCGCCTACTGGGACAGCGAGATCAAGCGGAGCCAGGAGCGTGGACTCGCGGGCTATCCTGTCTTCACGCGCAAGGTCGCGACCGACGTCTCCTACCTCGCCTGCGCGTGGCGGCTGCTGGCGGCACCCGACGCCTTCTACGGGCAGTTCGCGACCCACAACGCGCATACTCTGGCTGCCGTGCTGGAGCTCGCGGGCGAGCGCAGGGACTACGAGTTCCAGCGCCTGCACGGCATGGGCGAGCCGCTCTACGAGCAGATCGTCGGCGCCGACAAGCTCGACCGGCCCTGCCGCGTCTATGCGCCCGTCGGCAGCCACGAGGATCTGCTCGCCTATCTCGTGCGGCGGCTCCTCGAGAACGGCGCCAACACGTCTTTCGTCAACCGGATCGTCGACGACAAGGCGCCGATCGACGAGATCATCGCCGATCCTGTCGCGCGGCTCCGCGGCCTGCAGAGGAAACCTCATCCGCGCATTCCGCTGCCGGAGGACCTCTATGGCGCGGAGCGGCGGAACTCGCGCGGACCGGACCTCTCGAACCGTGCGGAGCTCACGACCCTCAAGACCGAGCTCGAGGTCGCCGCGCGGCGCAGCTGGACAGCGACTCCCATCGTGGGCGGCACCGATCTCGAGGCATCAACCCGCCCGGCGCGAGATCCCAGCCACCGTGCTCGAACGATCGGCACCGTCGCCGATGCCGGACCGGAGCACGTCGAGCGCGCGCTCGCCCACGCCGCCTCGGCCGCGCCCGATTGGGATGCCACGCCGGCGAGCGCGCGCGCGGCGATCCTCGAGCGCGTGGGTGATCTCTACGAGGGCAAGCTCGCGGAGCTGGTGGCGCTCATCGTCCGCGAGGGCGGCCGCACGATCCCCGACGCGGTCTCGGAGGTCCGGGAGGCCGTCGACTTCTGCCGGTATTACGCAATGCGAGCGCGCGCGGATTTTGCGCCGGCACTGTTGCCGGGCCCGACCGGCGAGCGCAACGCGCTGGAGCTGCACGGCCGCGGCGTCTTTGCCTGCATCAGCCCCTGGAATTTCCCGCTGGCGATCTTCACGGGCCAGATCGCGGCGGCGCTCGCCGCCGGCAATGCCGTGATCGCGAAGCCAGCGGAGCAGACGCCGCTGGTGGGCGCCGCGGCCGTGCGCCTCATGCATCAGGCAGGTGTGCCGGTGGAAGTCCTGCATCTGCTTCCGGGCGACGGCGCCACCGTCGGCGCGCGCCTCACCGCCGATCCGCGCGTCGCCGGCATCGCGTTCACCGGCTCGACCGAGACCGCGCGCGCGATCAACCTCGTGCTGGCGCAGCGGGGCGGTCCGCTGGTGCCGCTGATCGCGGAGACCGGCGGGCAGAACGCGCTCATCGTGGATTCCTCGGCGCTTCCCGAGCAGGTCGTGCAGGACGTGCTCATGTCAGCTTTCAACAGCGCGGGGCAGCGCTGCTCGGCGCTGCGAATTCTCTGCGTGCAGACGGACATCGCCGAGCGCGTGCTCACGATGCTCGAGGGCGCGATGGCGGAGCTCGCGATCGGCGATCCCGCGCTCCTCTCGACCGACGTGGGTCCGGTGATCGACGAGGACGCCCGCGCCAGCCTGCAGAAGCATGCCGAGCGTATGGCGCGCGAGGGCTCGCTGCTCTATCAGTGCGCGCTGCCGCCCGAGACCGAGAACGGCGTGTTCTTTGCGCCGCGCGCCTTCGAGATCGACCGCATCGGCCGGCTCGAGCGCGAGGTGTTCGGGCCGATCCTGCACGTCGTGCGCTGGCAGCGGAGCCGGCTCGACCAGCTTCTCGACGCCATCACCGCCACCGGCTACGGCCTCACCCTCGGCATCCACAGCCGGATCGACGAAACCGTCGAGGCCGTGCATCGCCGGCTCAAGGTCGGCAACACCTATGTCAACCGCAACATGATCGGCGCCGTCGTGGGCGTGCAGCCCTTCGGCGGCGAGGGTCTCTCCGGCACCGGACCCAAGGCCGGCGGGCCGCACTACCTCTACCGCTTCGCGCTCGAGCGGACGCTCTCGGTCGATACGACCGCCGCCGGCGGCAATGCAAGCCTGCTCTCGCTCCAGGAGGAGGCGCCGAGCTGAGGTGGCGACCTCAGCCCAGGCCGAAGCTTTGGCGCACGCCATCAAGCACGAACTGCGTCGCGAGCGCCGCCAGCACCACGCCGAGCACGCGCGTCACCACATTGGCACCGGTGACGCCGAGGATCCGGCCGACCTGCGCGGCGGCGAGAAGTGCGACGAGCGCCAGGCCCATCACGATGACGAGCGATGCCAGCACGCGGCCATGGCCGCCAACGCCAGCGGCGTCTCCCATCAGAAGCATGATCGAGGTGAGAGCGCCGGGCCCCGCGAGGAGCGGGATGGCGAGAGGGAACACAGTGACATCCCGGCTGTGGACAGCTTCCTCCTGCTCGCGCTCCGTGGTGCTGCGGATGCCCGAATGCAGCGCCAGAACCATGTCGGTCGCCAGCAGGAACAGCAGCAGGCCGCCCGCGATCCGGAATGCGGGAAGGGAAATACCCATCATGTCCAGCAACCACTGCCCCGCGACTGCGAATGTCAGGATGATCGCGGTGGCAATGAGCGTGCCGCGCCAGGCCATGCGATGACGGTGCTGGGGTGTCGCGTGCGTCGTGAGGCCCAGGAACATCACCGCCGTGCCGACGGGATCGATGGTGACCAGCAGCGTCACGAAGTCGCGGAGCGTGGCCTGCATCAACGCCGCTCGAGGATCATGGGGAGGCCGTGGCGCGGCCGGAGCGTAATGAGCCCGACCGGCTCGATCGCGGCACCGGGCGCGAGCCGCGGGCGATAGCGCTGGCCAAGCATCGCCAGGATGATCAGTGCCTCGGTCATCGCGAAGCCCGCACCGATGCAGATGCGCGGGCCGCCGCCGAACGGGATATAGGCGAAACGCGGCCGTGCCGAGGCGCGCTCCGGCGCGAAGCGCTCGGGATCGAACACCTCCGGCCGATCCCAGAGCAGGCGATGCCGATGGAGCAGCCACGGCACGATCGACACCACCGTACCTTTCGCCACGCGATGTCCCTCGATCTCGTCCTCCGCGAGAGCTTCGCGGGACATCGTATGGGCCGGCGGATAGAGTCGCATCGACTCTTCGAGGACCATTCGCGTGTAGCGGAGCTGTGCCAGGTCTTCGGATCGCGGCGCGCGTCCACCCAAGACCCGATCGAGCTCTGCGTGGAATTTCTCTTCCTGCGCGGCATGCTGCGATAGCAGATACCAAGTCCAGGTGAGCGCCTGTGCGGTGGTCTCGTGACCCGCCATGAAAATCGTCACGACCTGGTCGCGCACCTCCCGCGGATCCATGCCCTGGCCGGTTTCGGCATCGCGCGCCTCGAGGAGCCGCGCCAGCAGATCCTTGGTCTCGCCCGTCGCCGCGAGATCGCGCGTCATCAGGCGGTCGATCACCGCGTCGAGGCGATCGAAGATTTGCGACCACGGGCGCGTGCTCGGCCGCGGCCACCAGTCCGGTAGATTCAGCAGATCCAACAAGCCCGGCCTTACCTCACGCTGGTAGCGCCCGACGGCCCCCTCGACGATCGGCCCGACGTCCTCGGCGTCCGCGGAGAACATCGTACGCGCGATGATCTTGAGCGTCAGGCGCATCATCTCGACCGCGATATCGAGCGTCGCGCCACCGGCCAGGTCGTCCCACCGCGCGAGCACCGTTGCCGTCGCCTCCGTCATGACGGGCGCATAGCTCACGAGGCTGCGATGGTCGAAGGACGGCGCCATGATGCGGCGCTGCCGGCGCCAGACCTCGCCTTCGCTGGTGAGCAGCCCGCGCCCGATACCTGGCTCAACGAGACGGCGTGCCACCCGGCTCTTCACGTAGTTTGCGGCATTGTCGAGCAGGACGCGTTGGATGCCGCGCGGCGCGCTCACGATGAGGTATCGCTGCCAGAGGACACGCCGCTCGACGATCGCTTGCTCGAACATCTCCTCGCCGTAGGTCGCGACCGAGCTGTCCCGGAGCGTGCGCAGGAAGCGCAGCAGAGGCATCCGGCCGCGAAACCGGGGCGGCGCAGCGAGGACGGTGGTGCTCATCGCGCGTGGTTCAGTGCGCGAGGGCGCGGTCGAGGAAATCGAGGCGATCCTGACCCCAGAAGGGCTCATCCTTATAGATGAAGAACGGCGCGCCGAACACCTGGCGGTCGATGGCCTCACGCGTGAACGCGTCGTAGAGCGTAGCGATCTCCCGTGTGCGCGCTGCCGCGACGAGCTTCGGCCCGTCAAGACCCTGCTCAGTGGCGATCTCGATCAGCGTCTCGGCATCGGAGATGTTTCGGTCCTCGGCCCAGCAGGCGCGCATCAGCGCGAAGCTGAGCGACCCCGCCGGCGCGCCGGCGCGCTCCGCCGCGATGATCAGCTGCGCCGCGAGGTCGGATGCGACCGGGTGATACTTCGGCTGAATGGTGAGCGGCACGGCCAGAAAATCGCGCCAGCGCTTGAGCTCGGCGAGACGATAGGCCTGTCGCTGCGGCGCGCGCTTACCGAGGGGCAGGCCGCCAGAGAGCGGGAAGATCTTTCCGTAGTCCACCGGCTTGTACTTGATGGTGGCTGCGTGGCGCCGTGCGATGTCTTCGAAGCGCTGGTGGCCGAGATAGGTCCAGGGCGACGCGGGCGTGTAATAATAATCGACGACTTTGCTCATTGAAGGACCTCGTCTCAGCCTCGCTTGCGCAATTCACGGCGCATGATCTTGCCGGTGGTGGTCATTGGAAGCGAGTCCAGGAATTCAATCTGACGCGGATACTCGTGAGCCGCGAGGGTGACCTTGACGAAATCCTGGATTTCCCGCGCGAGGCCGGGCCCGGCTGCCCGCCCCGGTTTCAAGACCAGGAACGCCTTCACGATCTCGGTGCGAAGCAGATCCGGCACGCCGATCGCCGCGGCCATCGCGACCGCCGGGTGCTTCATCAGGCAGTTCTCGATCTCGCCGGGCCCGATCCGGTAGCCCGCGCTGGTGATCACATCGTCCGCGCGGCCCTGGAACCAAAAATACCCCTGCGCATCCTGTTGGCCGGTGTCGCCGGTGAGCAGGTACTCGCCCGCGAATTTCTGGCGGGTGGCGTCCGGGTTGTTCCAGTAGCCGAGGAACATGACGGGATCCGGCCGGCGGATCGCGATCTGGCCGGTTTCACCTATCGGGAGGGGCACGCCCGCGTCGTCGACCACGCGGACCTCGTGGCCCGGAATGGCGCGGCCCATGGAGCCCGGTCGCACCGGAAAGAGCGCGGCGTTGTTACCGACCACCAGATTGCACTCGGTCTGGCCGTAGAACTCGTTGATGGTGACGCCAAAGGTGGTACGGCCCCAGTCCAGGAGCTCGTCGCCGAGCGTCTCGCCGCCGCTTGCAACCGTCCGGAGACGCAGGCCGGGGTGCGCTTTGCCCTCGCTTGCTTGGCGCATGAGCTTGAGCGCCGTCGGTGGCATGAAGGTGTTCCTGACGCCGTGCTTCGCCATCAAGGCGAACGCTTCCTCGGGATCGAACTTGCGGGCGCGGTAAGCGAGCACCGGCACGCCGTGATGCCAGGCCGGCAGCAAGACGTCGAAGAGCCCGCCGATCCACGCCCAATCAGCGGGCGTCCAGAAGAGATCGCCAGCCTGGGGAAACAGCTCGTGGGGCATCTCGACGCCAGGGAGGTGGCCCAGCAGCACGCGATGGGCATGGAGCGCACCCTTGGGATTTCCCGTGGTGCCGGAGGTGTAGATGACGATCGCGGGATCGTCAGCCGCCGTATCGACCGCGGCGAAGCGGTCCGCAGCGCGCGCCAGCTCCGCTTCGAAGGACCGCGACCAGGGGGCACCGGCCTCGCCGCTCACGAACACATGCGCGAGCGCGGGCAGGCGGTGGCGAATGCGGTCGAGCTTGGCGAGGCCCACGGCGTCCGTGACTAGCGCCCTCGCCCCGCTGTCGGCGAGCCGGAACTCGAGGGCGTCCTCGCCGAAGAGGGTGAAGAGCGGAACCGAGACCAACCCAGCCTTGAATGCCGCCACGTGTGCGATCGCCGTTTCCGGCGCCTGCGGCAGGAGCACCGCGAGGCGGTCACCCCGCCGCAGCCCGCGAGCAGCGAGCGCGTTGGCGAAGCGATTGGCGAGCGCCCCCACGTCGCGAAACGTGAGGCGCCGTTCAGCGTGGTGCTCATCGAGGAAAATCAGGGCGAGGCGGTCGCCGTGCCGGTCAGCGGCGTCGACGCCGATGTTGTAGCGCTCTGGCACGCGCCAGCGGAATTCGCGGCGGATCTCCTCATCGCTCGAGCCGCGCGGCAGCATGAGCCTGTCTTCTCCGGGGGGTGCGTAACAGCGACCGGATGATAGACGGGGCAGCAAGCGTCCGCGAAGCCCTGAGTCGCCGCATTGCTGCCATATTGACCCGCTACACCGCGCCCCGCGGGCAAGGGGTCGAGGCCTCGCCGGGGGGTGCGGCGTCGCTACCAGATATGGTATGTTCCCTTGCTCAAGCCTCAGGGATTAGCGGTTTGCCATGGCTGGTCATTCCCAGTTCAAGAACATCATGTATCGCAAGGGCGCTCAGGATAAGAAGCGCGCCAAGATCTTCACCAAGATCATCCGAGAGCTCACCACCGCAGCCCGCACCGGCCTCCCCGATCCCAATTCGAACCCGCGCCTGCGCGCCGCGGTGACCGCGGCGAAAGAGGCGAATATGCCGAAGGACACGGTGGAGCGCGCCATCCGGCGCGGCTCCGGCGAGGACGCTGGCGAGAATTACAGCGAGGTCCGCTACGAGGGCTACGGCCCTGGCGGTGTCGCGATCATCATCGAAGCGCTCACCGACAACCGGAACCGCACCGCGAGCGACCTGCGCGCCGCCTTCACCAAGGCCGGCGGCAGCCTGGGGGAGAGCAACAGCGTGAGCTTCATGTTCGATCGCCTCGGCGAGGTGATCTACCCCGGGGCGGTCGGCTCGGCGGATACGATGTTCGAGGCTGCGGTCGAGGCGGGCGCCGACAACGTCGAGAGCAGTGCCGAGCAGCACACGATCTCCTGCGCGGCAGAGGATCTCAACGCCGTGCGCGATGCGCTGGAGCAGCGCTTCGGGCCCGCCCAGTCGGCGAAGCTAGTCTGGCGGCCGAAGACCTCGGCGCCGGTCGCGGGCGACGCCGCCGATGCCCTGCTGAAGCTCCTGGAGACGCTCGAGGATAGCGACGACGTGCAAACCGTCTATGCCAATTTCGAGATGGCGGACGACGTGCTGCAGCGCCTGTCGGCCTGAGCGCGCGATGCCGGTTTCCGCGCCGCTCCGCCTGCTCGGCCTCGATCCCGGCCTCCTGCGCACGGGGTGGGGGGTGATCGAGGTAAGCGGCAGCCGGCTTATCTATATAGCCGACGGCGTTCTGGAGATCGCCGGAAAGCGGCCGCTCGCGGAGCGATTGGTCGACTTGTTCCGGCAGGTCGGCGAGGTGATCGCCCGGTTCGAGCCGGACGAGGCGGCGGTCGAGGAGAGCTTCGTCAATAAGAACCCGGCCTCCACGCTGAAGTTGGGCGTCGCCCGCGGCGTAGTGCTGTTGGCGCCGGCGGAACGTGGAATTCCGGTCTCCGAGTACTCGACCAATCTGATCAAGAAATCGGTGGTCGGTGTCGGTCACGCCGAGAAGGCGCAGGTGCAGATGATGGTGCGCCGGCTTCTGCCGGGCTGCCTCGCCACCAGCGCCGACGCCGCCGACGCGCTCGCGGCCGCCATCTGCCACGCGCATCACACGCAGACTGCGCGCGCCGTCTCATTCATCGGCTGCGCGCGATGATCGCCTCCCTCTCCGGCATCGTGGAGCAGGTCACCGCTGATAGCGTGGTGGTCGATGTCGGCGGAGTCGGGTATCTGGTCTTCGCGGCCTCGCGCACGCTCGCGCGGCTGCCCACGCGCGGCGAGCCGGTGCGGCTGCTGATCGAGACCCACGTCCGCGAGGATCACATCCACCTCTACGGCTTTGCCGACGAGGCCGAACGCGGATGGTTTCGGCTGTTGACGACGGTGCAGGGTGTCGGCGCCAAGACGGCGCTCGCGGTGTTGAGCGCGCTTACATCCGACGCGCTCACGGCGGCGGTGATGGCGCAGGACAAAGCGGCGCTGACGGAGGCCGACGGCGTCGGTCGGAAGCTCGCCCAGCGCATCGTGATCGAGCTGCGCGACAAGCTTGGCGCCGTCGCCCTCGAACCGATCAAGTTGTCGGACGATCGCGCTAGCGGGGGCGGCACCGTCGCCGGCGATGCCGTCTCGGCGCTGGTTAACCTCGGTTATCCCCGCACCGATGCCTTCGCGGCGGTGAGTGCGGCGGCACGGGCGCTCGGCAGTGAGGCGCGGCTCGATGCGCTCGTGAAAGCGAGCCTCAAGGAGCTCGCGCTGTGACCCGGGTCGTCGAGGGCGCCCAGCGCAGCGAGGACGCGGGCGAGACCTCGTTTCGGCCGCTCACCCTCGACGAGTTCGTGGGCCAGCGCCAGACGCGCGAGAACCTGCGGGTCTTCGTGCAGGCCGCCCGGGCGCGCGGCGAGCCGCTCGACCACGTGCTTTTGTTCGGTCCGCCGGGGCTCGGCAAGACCACGTTGGCGCAGATCATCGCGCGCGAGATGGGCGTCGGCTTCCGCGCGACCTCCGGTCCGGTGATCCAGCGCGCCGGCGATCTCGCAGCGCTCCTCACCAACCTGCAGCCGCGCGACGTGCTGTTCATCGATGAGATTCACCGGCTGATGCCGGCGGTCGAGGAGATCCTCTATCCCGCTATGGAGGAATTTCAGCTCGACCTCATCATCGGCGAGGGGCCCGCGGCGCGCTCGGTGCGCATCGACCTGCCGCCCTTCACGCTGGTGGGCGCCACGACGCGCTCCGGCCTGATCACGCGGCCGCTCCGCGAGCGGTTCGGTATTCCGCTCCGACTCAATTTCTACGAGCCAGCCGAGCTCGAGGAGATCGTAGCGCGCGGCGCCCGCGTGCTCGGGATCGCGCTCGATGCCGGCGGCGCCCAGGAAATCGCGCGCCGCTCGCGCGGCACGCCGCGCGTCGCGGCTCGGCTGCTCAGGCGCGTGCGCGATTTCGCCGCAGTGGCGGGCCTCGCGCGCATCGATGCGAAGGCGGCAGACGATGCACTACGCCGGCTCGAGGTCGATGCCCGCGGCCTCGACGCCATGGACCGGCGCTACCTCACCATGATCGCGGAGAACTACGGCGGCGGGCCAGTGGGTGCCGAGACGCTTGCGGCGGCGCTCGCCGACCAGCGCGACGTCGTCGAGGAAGTGATCGAGCCGTATCTGATCCAGCAGGGCCTCGTGCAGCGCACACCACGTGGGCGCATGCTCAGCGATCTCGGCTACCGATACCTGGGCCTGACGCCACTGAGGCCGCCGAGTGCGCAGCTCGACCTGCTGGCCTCGGACGAAGGCGAGGAGGCGGCGTCATGACCGGCGATTTGCCGCGCTCCGGCGCGATCCGCGATGGCGCTCATCGATTTCCGGTCCGAGTCTATTATGAGGACACGGACGCGGCCGGGCTTGTCTACTACGCCAATCATCTCAAATACGCGGAGCGGGCACGCACCGAGCTGCTGCGCCTCGCCGGGTTCGAGCAGGAGCGGCTGCGCCAGGAGACGGGCATGGTGTTCGTCGTACGCTATTGCACTCTCGACTACCGCGCAGCGGCCCGCCTCGATGACGATCTCGTGGTGGCGACGCGGGTGACCGGTGTGGGCGCTGCCACGCTCGATCTCGCGCAGGAGGTCCGCCGCGGCGATGACGTCCTGGTGGCGTTCGACTTCCGCATAGCCTGCCTCGGCCGCGCCGGCCGGCCGCAGCGGCTACCGCCCGCGCTGCGCGCGGCGTTGGAAGAATTCACGGCGACGCAGAGGCCGCTTGGCAACGACGCTGCAAAACCAAAAACCTCGGGGGTGATTGCTCAGCATGCCCGCTAATCCTATCGATCAGGTCTCGCTCGGCGGGACCATCGCCCACGATCTCTCGATCATCAGCCTGTTCATGCAGGCGGACTTGATCGTGAAGATCGTGCTGTTCCTGTTGCTCGCGGCGTCCTTCTGGTCGTGGGCGGTGATCTTCGACAAGGTGATGCGGCTCCGGAAGCTGAGCCGCGATGCCGAGACCTTCGAGGAGAGCTTCTGGTCCGGCGGTTCGCTAGACGACCTCTACGACCGCATCGGCACGCGTCCGCTCGATCCGATGTCGGCGGTGTTCGCCGCGGCGATGCGCGAATGGCGCCGCAGCGCAGCCAAGGGCCTGATCGCCGGCGCCACCATGCGCGCGAGCTTGCAGGAGCGCATCGAGCGCGTCATGCAGGTGACCGTCGGCCGCGAGATGGAGCGGCTCGAACGCTTCATGCCGTTCCTCGCCACGGTCGGCTCGACCTCGCCGTTCGTGGGGCTCTTCGGCACGGTCTGGGGCATCATGAACTCCTTCCAGTCGATCGCCGCGGCGAAGAACACCAGCCTCGCGGTGGTGGCGCCGGGTATCGCGGAATCGTTGTTCGCGACCGCGCTCGGCCTGGTGGCCGCAATCCCCGCGGTGGTCGCCTACAACAAATTCTCGACGGATTTCGGCCGCTACGCCGGCCGGCTCGACGCGTTCTCGAGCGAGTTCTCCGCCATCCTGTCGCGCCAACTCGACGAGAAGTCCTGAGGCATGGCTGCTCAGTTTACGAGACCGAACGGGAACGGAAACGGCAAGCGCGGCGACTACCGGCCGATGTCGGAGATCAACGTGACGCCGCTGGTCGACGTCATGCTGGTGCTCCTGGTGGTGTTCATGGTGACCGCGCCGCTGCTCACCGTGGGCGTCCCGGTGGACCTGCCGCAGACGCAGGCGGCGCCCATCAACGAGCCCAAGGAGCCGCTGGTCATCAGCATCAACTCCGAGGGCAAGATCTACCTGCAGGAGACCACGGTCGAGGCGGATCAGCTTGTGCCGCGGCTGCAGGCGATCACCAACAACAACCCCACCACGAGCATCTACGTGCGCGGCGACCGGGCGGTGAACTACGGACGCGTGCTCGAGGTCATGGGACTCGTGAGCGGCGCCGGCTTCACCAAGGTGGCGCTGGTGAGCGAGCAAGCACCTGCTCAGAAGCGACCGGCGACGAAACGTTGAGCCCGCATGCGTCGTGGTGTTCTCTTCTCGAGCATCCTGCACGCGCTGGTCCTGGGGCTCGCGTATTTCCATCTCTGGGACCTGCTGTTTCCGCCGCAGCCGCTCGAGGAAACGCCGATCGTCGTCGAACTCGTGAACATCGCGCCGGAGACGCGCGCGACGCGGCCCAACCAGACGCCGCCGAAGCCGCAAGCAAAACCCGAGGATCAAAGCGCGGAGAACCAGCCCGCACCAAAGCAGCCACCGAAGCTCACGCCGCCGCCACCGGCGCCACCACCCTCGGCGCCTCCGCCGGCGCCCACGCCGACGCCCCAGGTGGCGCAGGTTCAGCCCCAGCCGCCGAAGGCCGAGCCCAAGCCGGAGCAGCCGCCACCACCGCCGCCACCGCCCGCGCCGGCACCCACGCCGAAGCCGCCGCCGCCCGAGCCGCCGCAGCCGACGCCGCCGCCGCCGCCGCCGCCCAAGCCCACGCCGCCGCCCGATCCCAACAAGAAGAAGCAGGACGAGCAGGCCTTCGACGCGCTCCTGAAGAATCTATCCAAGCGCGCGGAGGCGCAGAAGACGGACACGCCGCCAAAACCGGCGCAGCCCCAGCAGCAAGCGAAGGCCTCGTCGCAGCCCGTGGCGCCACTAGGCCCGCAGCTCACCACCAGCGAGATCGACGTGGTGAAAGCGCAAATCGAGCGCTGCTGGAACCCGCCGGCGGGGGCCAGGGAGGCGCATGACCTCGTCGTGGAGATCGAGGCCACGGTCGCGCAGGACGGCCGCGTTCTCACCGCGCAGATCACCAGCACGGCGCGCCTCGGCGATCCTTTCTATCGCGCGGCGGCCGAGAGCGCGGTTCGGGCCGTCCTCAATCCGCAATGCTTGCCGCTCAAGCTGCCGCCCGAAAAATACGAGCAATGGAAGACTCTGGATCTGACGTTCAACCCGAAGGACCTGCTATGACCCGGACCTCAGCCGTTCCTCGCCGCGCATTGCTCCTGGGCGTCCCGATGCTGCTCGCAGCCTCGTCTGCCGCGCGGGCCGCGCTCCATATCACGCTCGATCAGCCGAACATCCAGCCGTTGCCGATTGCGATCCCGCCGTTCGTCGGCGGTCAGCCCAACGATCAGCAGGCCGGCCGCGACGTGGCGCAGGTCGTGAGCGCCGACCTCGAGCGGTCCGGACTCTTCCAGCCCCTCGACGCCCGCGCCTTCATCCAGCAGATCACCGACGTGAACACGCAACCGCGCTTCGGCGATTGGCGGCTGATCAACGCTCAGGCGCTGGTGAGTGGCGGATCGGAGACGCAGCCGGACGGGCGCCTCAAGGTATCATTCCGCCTCTGGGACGTGATCGCCGGAGAACAACTCGATGGCACGGCCTTGACATCGACGCCACAGACCTGGCGGCGCATGGCGCACTTGGTGGCCGACAAGATCTACAAGCGCATCACCGGCGAGGACGGCTACTTCGACACCCGGATCGTCTACATCTCCGAGACCGGTCCGGCGACGCGGCGCATCAAGCGCCTCGCCATCATGGATCAGGACGGCGCCAACCATAAGTACCTGACCGACGGCCGCGCGCTGGTGCTGACGCCGCGCTTCTCGCCGACCCGGCAGGAGATTACCTATCTCTCCTACGCTAGCGGCACGCCGCGGGTCTATCTCTTCAACATCGATACCGGCCAGCAGGAGGTGCTTGGCGATTTTCCGGGCATGACCTATGCGCCGCGCTTCAGCCCGGACGGCAACAAGGTGATCATGAGCTTCGCCACCGGCGGCAACAGCGCGGTCTACACGCTCGAGCTGCGCACGCGGCAGGCGACGCGGCTCACCGACAATACCGCGATCGACACCTCGCCGTGCTATTCGCCGGACGCGTCGCAGATCGTGTTCAACTCTGACCGTGGCGGCTCCCAGCAGCTCTATGTCATGGGCGCCGACGGCAGCAACATCCGCCGGATAAGCTTCGGCACCGGGCGGTACGCCACGCCCGTGTGGTCGCCGCGCGGCGACCTCATCGCCTTCACCAAGCTCGATCAGAGCAACTTCTACATCGGCATCATGAAGCCCGACGGCAGCGGCGAGCGGTTGCTCACCAACGGGTTCCTGGTCGAGGGGCCCAACTGGGCGCCCAATGGCCGCGTGCTCTGCTACTTCCGGCAGACGCCGACGGGACCGCGTGGCGACGTGACGCGGCTCTATACGGTCGACGTGACCGGCCGCAACGAGCGTGAGTTGATCACCCCCCAGGACGGCTCCTATCCCGCCTGGTCCCCCCTGGGAAGCCCTTGAACCAGCGATTAAAGGCCAGTATAGTCCGGCCCGTTTCGCCGACCGTGGTGGATCCGTCTACGGCCGATGCGTCACCACAAGTGGTGCCCTCGGGCAACGCCGTCCTCACAATCCAGCTCAGTCAATCCCAGGATCACGAAGGGAGCACAATATGAATTTGAAGGTCTTGAGCCTGTTCGCGGCGGTGTTGCTCGTCGCCGCTTGCTCGCAGTCGCAGCCGAATACGGCAACCACCCAGGGAGGCGGCCAGACCACCACAACCACCGCCGGAGGCCCCTCGAGCCCGCAGCAAGCGATGGTAGCGGCAGGGAACACCATCTATTTCGCGTTTGATCGCAGCGACATCACGAACGAGTCCCGCGCGGTGCTGCTGCGCCAGGCTGCGCTGCTGAATCAAAATCCGCCCTGGACCGTGACCATCGAGGGGCATTGTGACGAGCGGGGTACCGTCGAGTACAACCTCGGCCTTGGCGAGCGGCGCGCCAATGCGACCAAGCAGGCGCTGATCGCACTCGGCGTCGCGGCCGGCCGAATCAACATCATCAGCTACGGCAAGGAGCGGCCCGCACAGGTCGGCCACAACGAGCAGGCGTGGGCGCAGAACCGCCGCGCGGTGACCGTCGTCAACTGACCGGTCGGCGCATCTACCGACGATTGTGAACGAGAGGCGCCCGCCTCCTCCCATCCGACGGGTGGGAACCGGCGGGCGCCCTTTTTTTGCCTAAATGAGAGGCTAGTTTCCGGGGGTCGAGGTCGCCGGGTCCGGCGCCCTCGGGGCGGGGGCGATCGATCCAAGTGCGGCGATACGAAGGCACCATGATGCGGCGGCTAGCACTTTGCGTGGGTCTGACGCTGTTGGCGTTGACGGCAGCGCCGCCGCTCGCGCGCGCCCAACAGCAACAGGATGTCCGCCCGCTGCTCGACCGCCTGGACCGGCTCGAACGGGACATCAATCTTCTACAGCGTCAGGTCTATCGCGGTGGCACAGGGAGCGCGCCGGTTCCGGCTACGCCACCGGGCGACGCGGGCACGGCGCTCAACTTCGAGATGCGTGTCGGTCGGATCGAGGACCAGATGCGCACCATGACAGGTCAGATCGAGGAGACTTCCTACAAGATCGAGCAGCTCCGGCAGAACCTCGAGAGGCTGCAGAGCGATATCGAGGTCCGCTTCAGCCAGCTCCAGGGCGGGAGCAGCCTCGCTGCGCCACCATCGCAGCCCACAAGCGCGCCGCAGTTCACAGCGCCGTCACAGCCGCAGACGTCTTTCAATGCGCCCGTGCAGCTGCGGCCGCCGCCGCCCGCCGGCGGTAGTGGCGCGGATACCCAGCAGCTCGGCAGGCAGCCGGGTACGCTCGGAATGATCCGCGTGCCCGAAGGCCAGGAGGTAGGCGGCACCGCCAGCTCCAACCCGATTCTGGGACCGAGCCCGGCGCAGGCCGCGCCAGTAGCGGCGCCGCCGGGCGCGAACACCGCGTCGGCGGCGGGCGCGGCCAATCCGCAGGATCAGTACAACGCTGCCTTCAGCCTGCTGCGGCAAGCCCGCTACGAGGATGCCGAGCAGGCGCTCCGCGGATTCGTGCAGCAGCATCCCAGGGACACGCTCGCGCCCGCCGCGCAATATTGGCTCGGCGAGACCTTCTACGTTCGTAAGGACTATACGAACGCCGCCGCGGCGTTCGCCGACGGCTACGAGAAGTATGCGAAGAGTCCGAAGGGGCCGGACTTCCTGCTGAAGCTCGGGATGTCGCTCGCCAATTCCGGTCAGAAGGACAACGCCTGCCGCGCCTATCAGCGCCTCGACCGCGACTATCCGCAGGCCTCCGGTGAGATCCGCGACCGCTCGGGCGCCGAGAAGAAGCGGCTGGGTTGCGCGGCCTGAGGCCGCGCTCATGCCGTACGCCGATGGGGATAGCGACGCCACTCCACTGAGTGACGAGCAGTTCGCAGCCAAGCTCGACCGGCTGGGTCCGTTCGAGCGCGCGCCGCGCTTGGCCGTGGCGGTCTCCGGCGGCGCGGACAGCATGGCCCTCGCGCTGCTGGCGGATCGATGGGCGCGGCGCCGTGGCGGCGCCATCACGGCGCTCACCGTGGATCACCGGCTCCGGTCGGAGGCCGCCGCGGAAGCGCGGGAGGTCGGCGTGTGGCTCGCCGCGCGCGGCATCGCGCACGAGACCCTCGTGTGGCGCGGCCCGCATCCCTCCGGTGACATCCAAGCCGAGGCACGCGCCGCGCGCTATCGGCTGCTCGAAGCCCGGTGCGCCAGACATGGTTTGCTGCATCTGCTCACGGCGCATCATCGCGACGATCAGGCGGAAACATTCTGGTTACGGTTGGCGCGCGGCAGCGGGCTCGACGGCCTCGCCGGAATCTCAGCGGTTAGCGAGCGCCCCCAGTGCCGCGTTCTGCGCCCGCTCCTCGATGTGCCGCCCGCGCGCTTGCGCGCGTGGCTCGGGCACGAGGGGCAGGTCTGGATCGAGGATCCCAGCAACCGGAACGCCGCGTTCGCTCGCGTGCGCGTCCGCGAGGCCCGCGCGTTCCTCGTGGCTGAAGGCTTGAGCGCCGAGCGCCTCGAGGAAACGCTGCGTCACCTCGGTCGCGCCCGACAGGCGCTCGAGGCCGTGACCGCCGGTCTCCTGGCGCGCGCGATGAGCGTGCATCCCCTGGGCTTCGCCTGGCTCGATGCGGAGGCGTTGCGCCGTGCCGAGGCGGAACTCGGATTGCGCGCGCTCGCGGCGGCGTTGGCGACCATCGGCGGCACCAACTATCCGCCGCGGCTGGAGCGCATCGAGCGGCTCTACGAGGCGCTCTGCCGCGGTGATCTCGGGGGAGGCCGCACCCTCGGCGGCTGCCAGCTGGCGCCGGCTGGAGCACGCGTCCTCGTCTGCCGCGAGCTCGCCGAGATCGAGGGGCCGGTCGCGCTGTCCCCCGGCAAAGCCACCGTCTGGGACGGCCGGTTCCGGGTGGCGGCGGTGCCCTCCTGTCCTGCGGGTATCTCGGTCACGGCCTTGGGGCCGGATCGGCAGGCGCTGCCGCCGGGGGCGTTGCGCCGGCTCCGAAAACTACCCGGCGCCGCCCGGGCGACCCTCCCGGTCCTGCGCGATGCCTCGGGGCTGGTGGAGGTCCCCGCGCTCGGCTGGGTACGGGGGAATGTGCATTCCTCCGGCATTGCGCAAATTACATTCCGGCCATCGCGCGGCCTCACTCCGGTAGGTTTTACAGTTGTTTAATCCGGGGCGCATCTTATCTTGAGGTGATGGCCGCGGCCTCGCGGCGCCCGCGGTGTGCTAGGATGCGGGGAGGAGTGGGCCGCATGCCCTTGAAAGGCCTCGATCTGTGAACAGCTTCGGTAAGAATCTGGCGCTCTGGATCATCATCGTCCTGCTGGTGATGCTTCTGTTCAACCTGTTCCAGAACACGAAGAACGCCGGCGGCCCGCAGGACATGCTCTATAGCGACTTCCTCAACGACGTGAACCGCCACCAGATCACGTCGGTCAAGATCCAGGGCAACACGGTCACGGGCACGCGAACCGGCGGCAACCCCTTCACGACCTACGCGCCCACCAGCGATCCCGACCTGATGAAGACGCTGCACGACAACAACGTGCAGATCAAAGTCGCGCCCTCCGAGGAGAACGTGCCGTCGCTGTTCGGCATGCTGATCTCGTGGTTCCCGGGGTTGCTGCTGATCGGGGTCTGGATCTTCTTCATGCGGCAGATGCAGGGCGGCGGCGGGCGCGCCATGGGCTTCGGCAAGAGCCGCGCGCGGCTACTGACGGAAAAGGTGGGCCGCGTCACCTTCGATGATGTCGCGGGCATCGACGAGGCCAAGGCCGAGCTCGAGGAGATCGTCGAGTATCTGAAGGACCCGCAGAAATTCCAACGGCTCGGCGGCAAGATCCCGAAGGGCGTGCTGCTGGTTGGCCCTCCTGGCACCGGCAAGACTCTGCTCGCCCGCGCGATCGCGGGCGAGGCCAACGTGCCGTTCTTTACCATCTCGGGCTCGGACTTCGTCGAGATGTTCGTCGGCGTCGGCGCCAGCCGCGTGCGCGACATGTTCGAGCAGGGCAAGAAGAATGCGCCCTGCATCATCTTCATCGACGAGATCGACGCGGTCGGCCGCCATCGCGGCGCCGGCCTCGGCGGCGGCAACGACGAGCGCGAGCAGACCCTGAACCAGCTGCTGGTCGAGATGGACGGCTTCGAGGCGAACGAGGGCGTGATTCTAATCGCCGCCACCAACCGGCCGGACGTGCTCGATCCAGCGCTGCTGCGCCCGGGCCGCTTCGACCGGCAGGTCGTCGTACCGAACCCCGACATCGTCGGCCGCGAGAAGATCCTCAAGGTCCACATGCGCAAGGTGCCGCTCGCCTCCGACGTCGACCCACGCACGATCGCGCGCGGCACGCCCGGCTTCTCGGGTGCCGATCTCGCGAACCTCGTCAACGAGGCGGCGCTGATGGCGGCGCGCAAGGGCAAGCGCTCGGTCTCCATGTCGGAGTTCGAGCTCGCCAAGGACAAGGTGCTGATGGGTGCCGAGCGGCGCTCGATGGTGATGTCCGACGACGAGAAGAAGACCACCGCCTACCACGAGGGCGGTCACGCTCTGGTCATGCTCTACACCGAGGGGCACGAGCCCTTGCACAAGGTGACGATCATCCCGCGGGGCCGCGCGCTCGGCGTCACGATGTTCCTGCCGGAGCAGGACAAGTACTCGCACTCGAAATATGAGCTCGAGGCGCGGATCGCCGGCCTGTTCGGCGGCCGCGTCGCGGAGGAGCTGATCTTCGGCACCGAGAAGGTGACCACCGGTGCCTCCGACGACATCAAGCGCGCCACCGGCCTCGCGCGCCGCATGGTCACGGAGTTCGGCTTCTCCGACAAGCTCGGGCCGCTCCGCTACAGCGAGAATGAGGAGGAGGTATTCCTCGGCCACTCCGTGACTCAGCGCAAGAATATGTCGGACGCGACGGCGAAGCTGATCGACGAGGAGATCCGTCGTGTGGTCGAGGATGGCGAGCGCAAGGCCCGCCAGATCCTGACGGAGCACCTGGAGGAGTTGCACGCGTTGGCGAAGGGTCTCCTAGAATTCGAGACGCTGACCGTCGAGGAGATCAAGCGCGTGATCCGTGGCGAGAAGATCGTGCGCGACACCGGCGGTCCCGCCGAGGACCCGCAGCGCCAGACCAGCCCGCGCCCGCGCTCGTCCGTGCCGCCCACGGGCAAGACCGCCGGCGGTTTCGAGCCCGAGCCGCAGCCTGGCGGTTGAGGCTTCCTCGTTTCTCCTCGGCGCTTTGCTTACTTCCTCCTCTCCCGGAGAGCGGCCGGGGTGCGGGGTTAGCGGTCTCTTGACGCGGCGGGGGGTAGGCTGCGCTATAAGGCGGGCAGGGGACACCGCCAACCGGACCAGCGCATGACGCGACAGCTCTTTGGCACCGACGGCATTCGCGGCAAGGCGAACAGCGAGCCGATGACGCCGGAGACCGCGCTGCGCGTCGCCATGGCGACGGGCCAGGTGCTGCACCGCGGCGACCATCGTCATCTCGCGGTGATCGGCAAGGACACGCGGCTCTCCGGTTATATGATCGAGCCCGCGCTCACCGCGGGCTTCATCGCGCGGGGCATGGACGTGGTGCTAGTCGGGCCGCTGCCGACACCGGCGATCGCCATGCTGACGCGCTCGCTGCGGGCCGATCTCGGCGTCGTCGTCTCCGCCTCGCACAACCCCTACGAGGACAACGGCATCAAGCTGTTCGGTCCTGACGGTTACAAGCTCTCCGACGAGATCGAGGCGGAGATCGAGGCGCTGGTCGCCTCGGGCGCGATCGATCGGGTGCCACCGTCGCGACTCGGCCGCGCCAAGCGGCTCGACGACGCCGGCGGCCGCTATATCGAGTTCGTGAAGGCGAGCTTCCCCAAGGGGCTCCGGCTCGACGGCCTCAAGATCGTCGTCGATTGCGCGCACGGCGCTGCCTACAGGGTGGCGCCGACTGTGCTTTGGGAGCTCGGAGCGGAGGTCTTTCCCCTTGGCGTGTCGCCTGACGGCTTCAACATCAACAAGGACTGCGGCACTACCGAGACGGCGGCCATGCGCCACGCGGTCACCGCGCACGGCGCCGACCTCGGGATCGCGCTCGACGGCGATGCCGACCGGCTGCTGATCGCGGACGAGCGTGGCGAGCTCCTGGACGGCGATCAGCTGATGGCGCTGATCGCCGGACGCTGGCACCGCGGCGGCCGCCTCAATGGCGGCTGCGTGGTTGCCACCGTCATGTCCAATCTGGGGCTCGAGCGGCACCTTGAGAGCCTCGGCCTTGAGGTCGTGCGCACGGCGGTCGGCGACCGGAACGTGGTCGAGGAAATGCGCAAGCGCGGCTGCAATCTCGGCGGCGAGCAGTCCGGGCACATCATCCTGGGCGAGCACTCCACCACGGGCGACGGGCTCATCGCAGCGCTCCAGGTGCTGGCCGCGATCGTCGAGACCGGCGCTCCCGCGAGCCGGGTCTGCAGCGTGTTCAAGCCGGTGCCGCAGCGGCTCCTCAACGTGCGCGTCGCCGACGCGAGCGTCATCAAGCATCCGTTGGTCGAGCAGGCGATCGCCGGGGGTGAGCGGCGTCTGGGCGGGCGCGGCCGGCTCTTGGTGCGCAAGTCCGGGACCGAGCCCCTGATCCGCATCATGGCGGAGGCCGAGGACGAGGCGCTCATCGCGTCGGTGATCGACGCGGTCGCCGCTGCCATCCGCTCGGCGGGGGGGTCGGGGCAGAAGGCGGCGGAATGAACGGCCGCGTCCTCATCGTTGCCGGCAGCGACTCCGGCGGCGGCGCGGGCATCCAGGCCGACATCAAGACGGTGACGGCACTCGGCGGCTATGCCGCCACCGCGATCACCGCGCTCACGGTGCAGAACACGCTGGGCGTCTTCGCCGCGATGCCGGTTGACGCGCTCTTTGTCCGCCAGCAAATGGAAGCGGTGCTTGGCGACATCGGCGCCGATTGCGTCAAGACCGGCATGCTCGCCACGGCCGAGATCATCGCCGCGGTGGCGGATGCGCTCGCGACCGTGCCGCATGTACCGCTCGTCGTCGATCCGGTGCTGCGCTCGACAAGCGGCACGCCGCTCCTCGATGGCGCCGCCATTGGCGCGTTGAAGGAGCGCCTCATCGCGCGCGCGGCG
>DATFRA010000377.1:0-2660 GCA_035263705.1 Allostellaceae bacterium | reverse complement strand
GCCGCGACGGCAGCCCTGGCGCCGGCCGCGCGGTCCCGCGCGATCCAGGTCGGTGCCACCCGCGCCAGCAGCAGGGCCTCGTCGCCGACCTCGCGATAGCCATGGCGGGCGGGATCGACCCGGACGGGGCCCGCGAGCGAGCCGGTGTACCCGCGACACAGCAGGTGCGGCCGCGCGCCGCGCTTGGCCAGGCGCTGCGCCAGGTCCATCGCCACCGGCGTCTTGCCGGCGCCGCCCACCACGAGATTGCCGACGCAGAGCACCGGCACGGGCGCGCGCCAGGGCTTCGTCAGGGCGCGGCGGAGCCGGCCCGCCGCGCCAACGGCCCAGCCGAGCGGCGCCAGCAGCATCGGCAGCGGACCCGGCCGTTCCCAGAAATCAGGCGGAGAGCGCCGCATCGGGCTCCAGCCGGTCGAGCCAGGGGGCCAACCGTTCCAGCACGGCATCGAGGACGTGGCGCTGGCGCGCCGCCACCGTCGCGGCCGCGGCGGCCCGGCGTTTTCGCGCCGATGGGTCGGCCAGCAAGGACTCGAGCGCGCGCGTGAGCGAGGCCGTGTCGCTCACGACCTCGCTGGCGCCGGCGGCGCGGAGCGCCTCCGCCAAGGCTGCAGCATTCGTCATGTCGGGCCCATGCAGGATGGCGCAATCCAGGAGCGCCGCCTCCAGCGGGTTGTGGCCGCCGATGCCGCCCATCGATCCCCCGATGAAGGCGATGCCCGCGATCCGGTAGAAGAGGCCGAGCTCGCCCAGCGTGTCCGCGAGATAGATGTCCGTGCCGGCGCCGATCGACTCATTGAGGGACCGGCGGCTCAGGCGGAACCCACGGCGCTTCAGGACCTCGACGATCTCGTCACCGCGCGAAGGGTGGCGCGGCGCGATCAGGGTCAGGAGATCGGGGAAGCGCTGGCGTAGCCGCGCATGCGCCTCCGCCGCCATCGCCTCCTCACCAGCGTGGGTGCTGGCGGCGAGCCAACACGGGCGCTGGCCGACGGCGGCTTCGAGGGCGCCGAAGGCGACCGCATCCACCGGCAAGGGCGCCGCCGCCGACTTGAGATCGCCGACAGTGAGCGCCCGCGGCGCGCCCAGCCGCGCGAACCGCTCCGCCTGGGTGGCGTCCTGCGTGAGGCAGAGATCGAAGCCTTGCAGGAGTGGTCTGATGAGTGAGGGCACGCGGCTCCAGCGCCGGAAGGATGCCTTCGACATGCGGCCGTTCACCAGGAGCAGCGGAATGCCGCGCCGGCGCGTCTCGACGATCAGATTGGGCCAGAGCTCCGACTCGATCCAGAGCGCGAGACCCGGCTTCCAATGGGCGAGGAAGCGGCGGACGTAGACGGGACGGTCCACCGGTACGTATTGATGCCAGGCGTGACCCGTGGGGAGGCGGGTCGCCAACAGACGCGCGGATGTCACCGTGCCCGTGGTGACCAGCATGTTGAGCGCGGGCCGCTCGCCCGCGAGCCGGTCGATCAGCGCCAGGGTCGAGATCGCCTCGCCGATGCTGGCGGCGTGGATCCAGAGCAGCGGCCCCGGGGGGCGGACGCGGCTCGGGAAGCCCTCGCGCTCGGGAAACCGCAATGCGTCCTCCTTTCCCTGACGCAGCCGGTGGCCGAGATAGAGCCGCACCGCGGGCCCGAGCGCCACCGTGAGGCCGCGGTAGACCGGGATCAGGCTCATGCGTTGCCGCCGGCGCGGGCCGCCCGCCGGCGCAGGTTCCATTCCCGCCGCGTCAGCGTGCCCGGCGCCACCGCCTCGTGGCCGACGCGCCGGTCGGCCTCCGCCGTGAGCGCGTTCAGGCGCTCCTCCAGCAGGGCGCGCCAGGCCTCGCTCTCGGCCTCGCTGAGGTCCGCGGGAATGTGGATTGGCTCGCCCCAGATGAAGACGCCGCGGCCGAACGGCAGCGGCACATGGAACCGGTCCCAGCTATCGAGGATGCGCCGCCGGCTGGTGGCGTAGGTGTATGGCATGATCGGCGCGTTCCCGAGCCTCGCGATGGTGATCACGCCGGCGGTCGCGCGCATGGCGGGGCCGTTCGGCCCGTCGGGCGTGATGCCGACGTACTCGCCCGCTCGAAGGTATTGCACGAGCGCGCGCAGCGCCCGCGAGCCGCCCTGGTTGGTCGAGCCCTCCACCGTGCGGATATCGGTGTAGCGGATCACGTCGGAGATCGCACGTCCGTCGCCGTGTCCAGAGATGAGCATGTGCACCTTGAGGTGCCGCATACCCTCTCGCCGGATGAGGCGCCGCAGCTCCAGCGGCAGCATCAGCATGCGGCCGTGCCAGAACGCCGCGATGGTCGGTCGTCCGGCCTTGGCGATGCCGATCGGATGATCCTCGCCGATGACAGTCCAGCGCGTCGTCGCGTAGACCACGCGCATATGGAGATAGACCAACCAGGAGAGCACGCGCCGCGTCGCGGCGGCGCGCAGCAGCCGCTTGCCGAGTTCCATGGTCTCAGTTCCCGACCGCGCGCACGCCACCCGCTTCAGTCCGCTCGTCGGCGAATTGCAGCGCATGAAGCCGCTGATAGGCGCCGCCGCACGCGAGCAGCTCGGAATGCGTCCCGGATTCGATGATTCGCCCGGCGTCGATGACATAGATGAGATCGGCGTCCACCACGGTCGAAAGGCGATGGGCGATGACCAGCGTGGTGCGTCCGCGCA
>DATFRA010000376.1:0-3845 GCA_035263705.1 Allostellaceae bacterium | reverse complement strand
GTTGATCACCATCTTGCGGTCGGTGGGACCGGTGATCTCCACCCGGCGGTCGAGCAGGTCCTTCGGCAGCGGCGCCACGGTCCAATCGCCGTCCCGGACCGACTGGGTCTCCGCGAGTAAGCCGGGTTTCCAGCCGTGGTCGAGCCGCGTCTGAATCTCCGCGCGGCGGCGGAGCAGGCGCTCGCGCTCCGCGCCGAATTTGCGCTGCAGCTCCACGACGAAGGCTACGGCCTCGGGCGTCAGCACCCGGTCGTAGCCGGGCTTCAGCCGGCCGATGATCTGAACACCGAGCGGTGTCGTGGACGCGATGAACGACATGGCGGTCTCCGGCCGTTAGGGCACCAGCCGGACATATTGGCTTATTTATGCTGCAGTGCACAAAGCATTTTGGGGACGTCGCCGTGGCACGGCGACGCACCGAGGCTCAGATCAGGCGCGATCTTTGGGCAACCCTTTGTTAGAACTCGGAATCCTCGATTACCCAGGGCTCGTTTTTCGCGGCCGCGGCCCATTCCTGCATGGGCGGCCAGGACCAGACCGCGTCGCAGTAGGCCTGGGCGGCCGGCTCAAGGGCAACCTTGTAGGTCCGGAACCGGCTCACCACCGGCGCATACATGGCGTCCGCATTCCCGAAGATGCTGCCGAAGAGATAGGGCCCGTCGCCACCGAACCGGCCGCGGCAGTCGTGCCAAATCGCCGTGATGCGGTCGATGTCGGCCTGGACCTCGGGCGTGGATGCGCGGTTCGGGAAAGTCGAGCGCACGTTCATGGGAAAGTGGTTGCGGAGCCCGGAGAACCCCGCATGCATCTCGGTGCTCACGGAGCGCGCCACCGCACGGGCACCGCGGTCCTTGGGCCAGAGGCCGGCATCGGGAAAGAGCTCGGCGAGGTATTCGCCGATCGCCAGACTCTCCCAGATCGAGACCTCGCCATGGACCAGCGCCGGCACGCGGCCAGAAGGCGAGCGGCGCAGCACCTCCGCCTTGGTGTTGGGCTGGCGCAGGCGGATCATGACTTCCTCGAAGGTGATCCCCGCGGCCTTCGCCATCAGCCAACCGCGCAGCGACCAGGACGAGTAGTTCCTATTCCCGATATAGAGTGTGAAATCCGCCATTTAACTCCCCCGGCAACGAGCAAAGCTGCTCACTCTGGCGGGATTACCGGCGCCTCGCAACCCACCCATGCGGAGCAAATCGATGGCTATGCAAGCGGGGCGCCGAAACCCCATTCTAACCGCCTCCAATCGCCGTCGAATCCCGGAGGTACTCAGCCCATGCCGCTCGCGCTCGTTGCCACCACACCCCAAGCGGTGCCGATCACACCGGTGACATCGGAGAGCTTGCCGGAGGCTCTGGGGCGACTTACGGAGCTCGAGCGGCGCTGGGTGGGGAGCCTCGGCTTCAAGGCGGAACCAGGCACAACGGCGCTGGTGCCGGCGCCGACGGGCGGCCTCGGCCGTGTCCTCGTGGGGTGGAACCCCAAGGAGGCCATCTGGGGACTTGGCGGGCTTCCGGAGGCGTTGCCGCCGGGTTCGTATGCGCTCGACGCTCACGTCGGCCGTGATGCCGCGACCCGCATGGCGCTCGGTTGGGCGCTCGGCGCCTATGCCTTCACCCGCTACAAGGCGGCGGGCCGTGCGCCGGCGGAGCTGGTCTGGCCCGCGGAGGCCGATCGGGCCGAAGTTGAGCGGCTCGCGCGCGCGATCCACCTGACGCGCGACCTCATCAACACGCCCGCCGAGGAGATGGGCCCGGCGGAGCTGGCGCTCGCCGCGGAGCAGCTCGCGGGCGAGCACGGCGCTCGCGCGACGGTGCTCGTGGCCGATGCGCTCCTGAAGAGCAACTATCCCATGATCCACGCGGTCGGCCGCGGCAGCGTCCGGGCGCCGCGGCTCGTCGATCTCACCTGGGGCGATCCCAAGGCGCCGAAGCTGACCCTGGTCGGCAAGGGCGTCTGCTTCGACAGCGGTGGCCTCGACCTCAAGACCGCCCAGGGCATGCGCATGATGAAGAAGGACATGGGCGGTGCCGCGACCGTGCTGGGACTGGCGAGCGCCATCATGGACGCGGCCCTCCCCGTGCGGCTTCGCGTGCTGGTCCCGGCGGTGGAGAATTTCGTCTCCGCGACCTCCTATCGCCCGCTCGACGTCATCCGCACCCGCAAGGGCCTCACGGTCGAGATCGGCAACACCGATGCCGAGGGCCGGCTCATCCTCTGCGACGCGCTCGCCGAAGCCGACAGCGAGCAGCCCGCGCTCATCGTCGACATGGCGACGCTGACGGGTGCGGCGCGTGTGGCGCTGGGCCCGGAGCTCCCTGCGCTCTTCGCCAATGACGACGCGACGGCGGCGGCGCTCCTCGAAGCCGGCACCGCCGAGAGCGATCCCTTCTGGCGGATGCCGCTCTGGAAGCCCTATCGCAAGCTCCTCGACAGCAAGGTCGCGGACCTCAACAACGTCTCGGAGTCGGGCTTCGCCGGCGCGGTGATCGCGGCGCTCTACCTCGCCGAGTTCGTCTCGCCCACGACGCCCTGGGCCCACATCGACACCTACGCCTGGAACGCGACCGCGCGCCCTGGCCGCCCCGAAGGCGCCGAGGCGCTGGGCTTGCGGGCGCTCTACGCGGCGGTGCGGAAGCGGTTCGCGTAGCAGGACTGCACATTTCCGATCGCCCCTGATCGTCATGCCCGGCCTCTGGGCCGGGCATCCACGAATTTCTTCGTAGCTACGAAGACGCGGATGGCCAGGACGAGCCCGGCCATGACGACAAGAGAGCCGGGAGGGGCCACAGGGCGAGATCGGCGCCGGTCAATAGCCGCTGGCGGGATCGACCAGATTGATGAGCGGCCGTCCGGCGCGGAGGCGGCGCAGGTTCTCGGCGACACCCGCGGCCGCGGTGGGGGCGTGGGTCGCCGCCGCCGCGTGCGGCGTCACGATGACCTTCTGGTGGCGCCAGAACGGGTGCTCCCGCGGCAGCGGCTCCTGCTCGAAGACGTCGAGCACGGCGGCCGAGAGCTGCCCGCTCTCGAGTGCCGCGAGCAGGTCCGCCTCCACAAGGTGCTGGCCGCGCGCCGCGTTGATGATGGCGCTGCCCTTAGGCATCGCCGCGAACAGCCGCGCATCCAGAATGCTGGCGGTCTCACGCGTGAGCGGCAGCAGGCAGACCAAAATGTCGCTGCGCCGGGCGAGCGCCATCAGGCCGTGGGACCCATGGAAACTCTCGATGCCCGGCAGCCGGCGCTCGCGGCGGCTCCAGCCCGCGACCTTGAAGCCGAGCACCGCGAGCTTGCGTGCGGCGTCGCTGCCTAGCTCGCCTAGACCCAGCACGCCGACCCGCCGCTCGAACGCGTTCGGCTGCAGCAGCTCGCGCCAGACGCGCTCGCCCTGCTGCGCGCGGTAGGCGAAGTCCTGGCGGTGCAGGCGCAGCACCTGCGTCAGCACGTACTCGCTCATTGCCTCGGTCATGTAGGGATCGACCAGGCGCGCGATCGGCACGTGGGGCGGCGTGGTTGCGTCGGCGAGCAGGTGATCGACGCCCGCACCCAGCGACACGATCAATTTGAGATTGGGCAACGAGGCCAGCAATCCCGGCTGCGGCCTCCAGACCAGCGCCGCGTCGATGTCCCGGATATCGCCCAGTTCCGGAAAGACGCGCATCTCGAGGTCGGGGATGAACTTGCGAAGCTCTGAGAGCCACAATTCCGGGGGATCGGACTGCGACCGGTACAACAGGACCATGAGACACCCAACTGATGACCCGCACTCTAGGCGAAGATCCCGCGGGAGGGAAATCGTGCCTCCTTCGGCTCAGGCCCTTCGGGCCTGGCTCAGGATGAGGGCTTTTCTT
>DATFRA010000375.1:0-8495 GCA_035263705.1 Allostellaceae bacterium | reverse complement strand
ATCTCCGCGGCCGATACCGATCGCTTCGGTCTCGTCTATGTGCGCGCCAACCACGTGGCGAAATCCGATATCGCCGGGATGCTCGCCTACTGCCGTGAGCATCGCGCGGGCGTCTGCGTGGCACGGTGCGACGCCGGCGATTTTGCGGCCATGGAGGCGCTCGAAGACGAAAGCTTCCGGCTGAAGGACACCCTGGTCTATTACGAGGCGACGCTCGATCCGAGCGCGATCCCGGCGCCGCGCCTGGCGGTTCCGGTCCGCGCCGTGAAGGCCGGCGAGGGTGACGCGGTGGGCGCGCTCGCGCGCGCCGCCTTCACAGATTACTTCAGCCATTACCACGCGGACCCGCGGCTCGACCGCGGCAAGGTCGACGACGCCTTCGTCGACTGGGCGCGCCGCTCCTGCGCCGACAAGAGCGTCGCCGACGAGGTCTTCGTGGCGGACGACGGCGGCACGCTCGGTGGCTTTGCCACCCTGCGGTTCAACGACGCGACCGAGGGCGAAGGCGTCCTCTTCGGCGTGCATCCGAACTATCAGGGCAAGGGCATCTACCGCGACTTCATGATCACGGGCATGCGCTGGTGCCTGGAGCATGGCCGCGGCCGCATGATCGTCTCGACGCAGATCAACAACTACACGGTCCAGCGCGCCTGGGTCCGGCTCGGCTTTCGGCACTACCGGTCCTTCTACACGCTCCACAAATGGTTCGCGTGAGCGGCTACGGCCTGACCACGCGATAGAGCCGGAACACGCCTCCGCTCGCCGCGAGCCGGAGCGGCGCCAGGTCGGGCGTCGACGTCTGCCCGAAATCGAGCCAGAGCACGAAGTCGAAATGCTCCGGCCAATTGGCCCAGAACGGGCGCTCGCCCAGGAAATTCGGCTGGAGATCGAGCGACTGCGTCTGCGCGGGTGTCATGCTCTGCGCGAGCGCCTCCGGCGCGAGCGGCATGGTCTGGGTGTGAAACAGCCCCATATTGCGCGGCGTCGGACGAACCGGGTTCGAGCCCGTGAACAGCGAGGGAATGAAGGCCGAGCGGTCGATCACCGCCAGCGCCGCCATGTGCGAGAACGTCTCGTCGCGTTCTCGCGCTAGGAGCGACGACACGCCCGGAATCGGACGCCCGTCCGTCGGATCGTCGCCGACGATGAGGAGCCGCGCGCCGGGGGTGATCGCCTGCGACGCTGTCCGGAATTCCGCGAATTGCTCGCCGGCGTCGCGCCAGGTTTCCGACACCGCCCAGACCCGGGCGCCCAGCAGGATGACTGCGATGGCGGTGAACCCACCGAGGGCCGGCCGAAACCGCGACGGGTCGACGCGGGTGGCGGCGATGAGCACGAACGGCAACGCGACCGGGAGCCGGATATCCGAGAGCCAGCTCGAGCTGAGCCAGGTCGGCATCGCCGCGGCAGCCAAGGCCATTGCGACGAGCGGCAGCCGCATCTCCGGCGCGAGCTTGATGGCGCGACCGAGGATCGCGACCAGCAGGAACGCCAGCAAGAAGATCAACGTGACCCGGTCGAGCGGGATCACGGTCGGACCGAAGGTGAAGGGCGCCTGCAGCGCGTAGGCCTTGGCCGCAAGGTCGCCGTAGGAGGTGTAGCTCGCCACTTCGAAATTCGAGACACTTGCCTTCCAGAGCACTACTCCCGGAAGGAACTGCAGCCCCTCTGCGCACAGGAAAAGGAAGCCGCGGAGCGAGCGGTCATTCCCCGCGCGCCAGCGCCCGAGCTCGTAGGAGCCGACCGCCAGCGCATAGAGACAGAACGCGAAGAGGTGCACGATCAGGAGCGAGCTGGCGACCACCGTGAACGCCGCGATGCGCGGCGCGGGGTCCCAGTGTCGGCTCGCGATCCAGCCGCTGAACGCGAACAGGAAGAGGCCGGTGCCAAAGAGGCAGTTGAGGAAGCCCCAGAAGAGCGCGGCGTTGTAGAGGAAGAGCAGGGCGGCGAGGGGCCAAAGCGCTACGTGCCCGTGCACCGCACGATGAAGCGCCATCGTGCCGGCAACGAGGCTGAGCAGGGTGAGCGCGATGAAGACGCGCCCGGCGATCTCCAGCGGCGTGACCTGGGCGAGCGCCGGCACCACGAGGTCCATGCCGAGGTTCGGCAGCAGGCGCCATGCCACCGCGTAATTGCTCGCAAGCTCCGGCCGCGCGCCGTTCTGCACGAGGATCCACATGCGGGCGAGATGGTTGGGATAGTCGACCAGCGGTGGCACCGCGGCCCAGAGCAGCGGCGACAAGGTCAATCCCACCAGGGCCAGACTCACCGCGAGACGCCCGAGCGTCCCTATGCCGGATGCGGCAGTCGGCAGCGCCGCCGAGGCGGGTGTTGAGAGGCTGCTCATCGCGGCGTCGATCGCTCGGTTGGAATGCCCAGGGGGTTCTGACGCCTATGCTGATCCTTCGGTCTAAAGGGATCGTTAAGGATCAGCCGAGCCGCATCGCCATCCACTTTTCCGGATGCTTCGTGCCCTCCGCCGGCGACATCCCCGACAGCGACATCCACCGCGAGCGGTGCCAGGCGGTGGCCGAGATCTCGACCCGGAGCCTGCCGTCGGCGGGCGGGCCCATGAGGCCGAGGGCCTCCCAGGGGATCAGCGCCTCGGCGGCGATCCGCGGCTGGTCGGCGCCGAAATAGAGCGCCTGCGCGCCCGGGATCGCGGCGCAGTCGGTCGCCGCGTGCTCCGCGGGCGTGCCGAGGCAGAGCTTCGCCGCCATGGGCGGGTGGTCCTTCACCTTGGTGCGCGGCGGGATGAAGTAGTAGGTGAAGTGCCGCGGGCCCGCGCCGGCGTCCACGTGGAGCTCGATGCGGAAGGCTTCCTGCAGCGGGAAACCGCCGCCATAGGCGAGGAGGCCGATGTCGTAATAGTCCTGGCCGATGGTGCCGAGGGCGAGGCCCCTCGGGCTCCAGCTCAGATAGGCCTCGCCGAAGGCGATCTCGCCGGGGCTGGCCTTGAGCGGTGGCAGCAGCGCGGCGGGCTTCGGCCAATCGATCAGGGAGGCGTTGGCCGGATCGATCTCGGCGCGCGGGACCGGGAACGGGCGCTTGGACGAAGCCGCGGGTGGCGCCCCGCTCGCGTGGATCTGCGGCAGCCGCCGGTTCGCCTCGGTCAGAGCGGCGGTCAGCTCCTCATAGGGCCGGTCATTCACGTCGACCAGGCCAAAGTCGTAATCCTCGCCGTCCGCGCGGCCGCCGTTCGGGTCGTCGTAGTACTGGAACCAGTCGAGCCCCAGCAGGTCCTTGATGCGCGCGTAGTTGAGAGTCGCGGCGCCGGCACCCGCCGCGCGCTCGGCCTGCGTCTGGACCGTCATGAGATGGCCGTTGTTGCGGTTGCCCGTGCGGTTCTCGCGCGCGGCGTAGAACCACTCGGAGACCAGCACGGGCTTGCCGCGGCCGAGCCGGCGCAGCCCCGCGAAGTAATAGGGCGCGATCCAGCCCTCGGGGCTGTCGGCGTTGTAGTTGGTCGAGATCACGTCGACGTAGGGCGCCGCGGCCTTGACCGCGACGGGGTCGTAGTAGATCGGCAGCCGGTCGCCGAGGAAGAGCGCATCGGGATCGGCCGCGCGCAGCGAATCCCGGGCCATGTGGTAGTAGAGATCGGCGATGGTGAAGGTCCACTGCCGGACTGCCGCAATGCCGTTGCCGCCGACCCGGAGCTGCGTGATGTCGCGCGCCCGCAACAGGTCGCGCCAGTCGTGCACGTTGGCCGGTGGCACGAAGTCCGCGAGGAAGCGCTGCCAGTTGCTGCCATAGCGCGCGCGCAGCATCCGGACCCACTGCTGCTTCGTGTAGTTGAGCGCGGGCTCGCGGGCGTAATAATTGAAGAGCGCGCCGCCCCACCAGCCGACCTCGTTGTCGCTGAAATAGCCGATGCGGTAGGGGCTGCCGCGGAAGGGTGCCACCAGCTGCCGCGCCTTCTTTTTCATGAACCAGCCCATGTTGGGATGGAACGGGTCGAGCCAGTGGAAGCGCGAGTTGCGGCCGAGCTCGAGGTTCACCACCTCGGGCATCTTCAGGAGATCAGGGGTGAGCGACCAGGCGCCGGCTGTGTTGAAGCCCCAGGCGTGTACGCGGGACATGGCCTCGGGGATCCATGTCTCGATCCGGGGATCGACGGGGTCGTGGCTGTCGGGCCAGCGGGTCAGGTCCGGGTCGATGGCGCCGGGATGCATCACGTTGACGCCCAGCGAGAAGAAGCGCTCGCCGCAGGGCGTCAGCAGCCAAGCGCGGCCATCGATCTCCGTGACGCGCCAGCGCGAGCCCGGGGCCTTGCTGAAATCCTCGCAGCCGAGGGCCGCGACCCCGCAGGCAATCCAGATCGCCGCCGCGAGCGCGCCGCGGCGCCACCAGCTCCCCCCAGCCGATGTCACGCCGCCGTGCCGCCGACCGTCAGCTGATCCATCCGCAGCGTCGGCTGGCCCACGCCTACCGGCACGCTCTGGCCGTCCTTGCCGCAGGTGCCGATGCCGTTGTCGAGCCGCATGTCGTTGCCGATCATGGTGACCTTGGTGAGCGCCTGCGGGCCGTTGCCGATGAGGGTCGCACCCTTGACCGCGGGCCCGACCTTGCCCTCCTCGATGAGATAGGCCTCGGCGGCGGAGAACACGAACTTCCCCGACGTGATGTCGACCTGGCCGCCGCCGAAATAGACGGCGTAGAGGCCTTTCTTGACCGAGCGGATGATCTCCTGCGGGTCCTTGTCGCCGGCGAGCATGTAGGTGTTGGTCATGCGCGGCATGGGCGCATGGCCGTAACTCTGGCGCCGGCCGTTGCCCGTGGGCTGCAGCCCCATGAGCCGCGCGTTCATCCGGTCCTGCATGTAGCCCTTGAGGATGCCGTCCTCGATCAGCACATTGCGCTGCGAGGGCGTGCCCTCGTCGTCGACCGTGAGCGAGCCGCGCCGGTCTGGGATGGTGCCGTCGTCGATCACGGTGACTCCCGGGGATGCAACGCGCTGTCCGATGAGCCCCGCGAAGGCCGAGGTCTTCTTGCGATTGAAGTCGCCCTCGAGGCCGTGGCCCACGGCCTCATGCAGCATGACGCCGGGCCAGCCCGGGCCCAGCACCACCGTCATCTCGCCGGCGGGCGCGGGCACCGCACCGAGATTGACTAGCGCTTGGCGGAGCGCCTCGTCCACCTGCGCCTTCCAGTTCTGGGGATCGATGAAGCGCTGGTATTCGAGGCGGCCGCCGGCGCCGGAGCTGCCTTGCTCCATGCGGTCGCCGTCGCCTACGACCACGGCGACATTGAGACGTACGAGGGGACGGATGTCGCCGACCCGGCTGCCGTCGGGACGAATGATCGAGACCGCTTGCCAGGTACCCGCGAGCGACGCCATCACCTGCCGGACCCGCGGGTCCTTGGCGCGAGCATAGGCGTCGATCTCCTGCAGCAGCCGCGTCCTGGTGGTGAATTCCACCTGCGCCAGCGGGTTGACGTCCGTATAGAGGGTTCGGTTCGTTCCGGGCGGCGGTGCCGCGAAGACGGCGCCCGCGCCGCTCTTGACCGCGCGCACGGTCTCGCCCGCGCGCTTGATCGCATCCTCCGAGAGCTCCGAGGCATGGGCGTAGCCCGCGGTTTCGCCGGATACGGCGCGGAGCCCGAAGCCCTGCGTGGTGTCGAAGCTAGCGCTCTTGATGCGGCCGTCGTCGAGCGCCACCGCCTCGGATTGGCTGTATTCGAGATAGAGCTCGCCGTCATCCATGCCGTGGAGCGCATCGCCGACAAGCCGCTCGACCCGGCCGGGGTCCATGCCGGTTCGGTCGAAGAAGAGCGCATCGATGCGGGCGAGGTCGGTCATGACGGACTCCTTGAGGGGCGCCGGACGCTATCACGGTGCGGCGTTCTGAGACCAGATATGGAGCATGGCTCGCCGATTTTCACGGCTCCGCCAGCGATTTATGCGGCATAAGGTCGCAATCGAATCGGTCGCGTCCGCACGCGCGCGGCGCTATGGAAAGGCCCGGTTGGACGCGGGCGCGTGGTGTTGTGAGGGGCCGCGCCTTTGGTGTAGGGTCCGGCCGCATCAAACGCCGCGCACTCGTCGCCGCTCGACACTGCGCGCGTCCCTCCGGCGGAGAGCGTGGGCGTTCCGGGCAATCGCGCCCGAGGTCGCGGCGTCATATTCAGAGAGGCTCGAGGCAGCATGGGATTGGCAGCAAGCGCGATCGCGAGGCGGGGGATTTGGGGCGCGCTCGCCTCGATGGCGCTCGGAGCGAACGCCGCTCGCGCGGAAGAGGCGCATGATTGGCAGTTGGGCTTCCAGCCCGCGGCCTCGGTGGTGCGCGAGCACATCGACTTCCTGCACAACGACATCCTGCTGCCGATCATCACGGTGATCTCGCTGTTCGTCTTGGGGCTACTGCTCTGGGTGATGATCCGCTACAACGCCAAGCGCAATCCGGTGCCATCGAAGGTCTCGCACAACACCACGCTCGAGATCGCCTGGACGCTGGTGCCGATCCTGATCCTGGTGGTGATCGCGATACCGTCCTTCAAGCTGCTCTACTTCATGGACAAGGCCGAACACGCCGACATGACGCTGAAGGTGACCGGGCATCAGTGGTACTGGAGCTACGAGTACCCGGACCAGGACGGCGTCTCCTTCGACAGCAACATGATCCCGGAGGAGGACGCGGCGAAGCTGCACAAGAAGCGCCTGCTGGACGTCGACTTCCCGGTCGTGCTGCCGGTCAATACGACGATCCGCGTGCTGGTGACCGGCGTCGACGTGATCCACAGCTGGTTCGTGCCGTCCTTCGGCGTGCAGGAATACGCCGTGGTCGGCCGCAACAACGAGAGCTGGGTCAAGATCGACCGCGCGGGCACCTTCTACGGCCAGTGCAACCAGATCTGCGGCGTCAATCATCCCTTCATGCCGATCGAGGTGAAGGCGGTCTCGGCCGACAAGTTCAAGGCCTGGAGCGCTTGCGCCAAGGCCGCCTCCAGCGACAAGGCGCGGGCGGATTGCTATGCGCCGCTCGAGACCGCCGACGCGGCGGATACCGATAGGGACGCCGCCCGACTGGCCGCCAACGCGCCGGCCTCGGCCGCGGTGAAGCAGTAGAGAGTACGAGGAGCAGACCATGGCTCAGGGACACGCGCCCGCTCACGCCGCCGACCACGGCCACGACAGCCACTATCCCGGCTTCTTCACGCGATGGTTCTGCTCCACGAACCACAAGGATATCGGCACGCTCTATATCCTGTTCGCGATCTGCGCCGGGCTGATCGGCGGCACCATCTCGATCCTGATGCGCGTGGAGCTCATGACGCCGGGCGATCATCTGCTGCACGGCAATCACCAGTTCTTCAACGTGATGATCACCGCGCACGGGCTCATCATGGTGTTCTTCATGGTGATGCCCGCGATGATCGGCGGCTTCGGCAACTGGTTCGTGCCGCTGATGATCGGCTCGCCCGACATGGCCTTCCCGCGGCTCAACAACATCAGCTTCTGGCTGCTGGTGCCGTCCTTCCTCCTGCTGATGGGCTCGACCCTGGTGGGCGAGGGGGCGGGCGTCGGCTGGACGGTCTACGTGCCGCTGTCGAGCACCTGCATCCGCGACGGCGCCGCGTGGGGCCAATGCCATACCGGCGCCTCCGTCGACATGGCGATCTTCTCGCTGCACCTCGCGGGCGCCTCGTCGATCCTGGGCGCGATCAACTTCATCACCACGATCTTCAACATGCGGGCACCCGGCATGACCATGCACCGGATGCCGCTCTTCGTGTGGTCGATCCTGGTGACGGCGTTCCTGCTGCTGCTGGCTCTGCCGGTGCTCGGCGGCGCCATCACCATGCTGCTCACCGACCGGAACTTCGGCACCGCCTTCTTCGATCCCGGCAAGGGCGGCGATCCCCTGCTGTTCCTCCACCTGTTCTGGTTCTTCGGGCACCCCGAGGTCTACATCATGATCCTGCCGGGCTTCGGCATGGTCAGCCAGATCATCTCGACCTTCTCCAAGAAGCCGATCTTCGGCTATCTCGGCATGGCCTACGCCATGGTGGCGATCGGCGTGATCGGCTTCGTGGTGTGGGCGCACCACATGTTCACCACGGGCATCTCGGTGGACACCCGCGCCTACTTCACGCTCGCGACCATGGTGATCGCGGTGCCCACGGGCATCAAGATCTTCTCCTGGATCGCGACCATGTGGGGCGGCTCCATCGAGTTCAAGACGCCGATGCTGTGGGCGATCGGCTTCCTGTTCCTGTTCACCGTGGGCGGCGTCACCGGCGTGGTGCTGGCGAATGCCGGCGTCGATTTTGCGCTCCACAACACCTACTACGTCGTCGCGCACTTCCATTACGTGTTGTCGCTCGGCGCGGTGTTCTCGCTCTTCGCGGGCTTCTACTACTGGATCGGCAAGATGAGCGGCCGCCAGTACAACGAGACGCTCGGCAAGCTGCATTTCTGGCTGACCTTCATCGGCGTCAACATGACGTTCTTCCCGATGCACTTCCTGGGTCTTGCCGGCATGCCGCGCCGG
>DATFRA010000374.1:0-2219 GCA_035263705.1 Allostellaceae bacterium | reverse complement strand
GCTCGATCCGGCTCGCCATCAGGCTATTATCCGGGTGTCCATGAGCGACGCCAAGCGCCGCCTTCCGATCGCGATCACCGGTGCCACGGTGATCGACGGCACCCGCCGCCCGCCGCTCGCCAACGCCACGATCGTGATCACTGGCGATCGCATCGCGCGCGCCGGTCCTGCGCACGACACGCCGGCACCCGACGGTGCGGAGGTCATCGACGGCCGCGGGCGCTTCGTGATTCCCGGCCTCACCGACATGCACGTCCACGTGCTCGGCCCGGATCGCTGGCATGCGCCGCTCTTCCTCGCCGCCGGCGTCACCACCGTGCTCGACCTCGGCGGCCAGCTCCCTGATCTCACGGCGTTGCGGGGCGCCATCGATGCGGGCACGATGCCCGGACCGCGCCTGCTCTACACAGGCCCGTTCCTCGAGGAAGGCGAGCCGTACGCCGGCTTCGCACATATGGCACGCCGCGTGGATGGGGCGCACATCGAAGACGCCGTCGACGAGCTGGCCGATGCCGGCGTGCACGCGATCAAGCTGTACGTCACGATCACGCCGGGTACGGCCGCGCGCGCGTGCGCGCGCGCCCGTGAGCGCGGGCTGCGCGTATTCATGCACCAGCAGGAGACGTGGGGCGCGGACGCCGCAGATGCGGGGGTCGATTGCGTCGAGCACATGATGGTGTTCGGCGTGCTCGCACCCGAAGTGCAGCGGCCGCCGGAGCCGGGGCGGCTCACGCCCTTCGAGTACGGCGGGTGGATGTGGCGCTGGCTCGTCGATATCGACCCGCGTGGCGACGCCGTGGCGCGTCTCTTCGATCGGCTGATCGCGGCGGACACGGCGCTCGATCCGACCCTCGTCCTGTTCGCCGCGCGACCGGGCGCATTCGGCGACGACGTCGGTGATACGAGCATGGATGATCCGGAGCGGACACCGCTCTTGCCGAAGCTGCCGGACCGTGTGCGAGAGGAGCTCATCAATCGCTGGGCGGAGCGCCGGCGCGCGGCGGTCGGCGTGTCGCCGCGCGGCGCGGATCGCATGCGCAAGGGCTGGGAGCACCTGCTGGCGCTCGTCAATCGCTTCCATCGCGCGGGCGGTACCGTGCTCGCCGGCACCGACTGTCCGAACGTCGCGATCGTCTCCGGCTTCTCGCTGCATCGCGAGCTGGAGCTGCTCGTGCGCGCCGGCCTCTCGCCGATGGATGCGCTGCTGGCGGCGACGAGCCGCGCGGCCGCGCGGCTCGATCGGGAGGACGAGTTCGGGACCATCGCCCCGGGCCTGTCGGCCGACCTCGTGCTACTCGCGGCGGATCCGCTCGCGGACATCCGGAACGTCCGGCGTATCGAGCGCGTCGTCGCGCGCGGGCGCGTCTACGAGCCGCAGCGCCTCTTGCAACCGTCGTAGCGGCCCGGCGCTCGGTCGCTGCGTGTCTTGGGTTCTTCCTCAACATGTTCCTTCAGCCGGGCATGGGGCATGATGTCGAGCTCAACGGGCTCGATCGGCTGAGCCTTCGCCGGCTCATGTAGGAGCGAGGGCTGTGACGTGAGCTTCGCCGCCAGGGAGGACAGGGCATGGGACACGCCGCCCACTTCGTGATCCGGCTCTACGCGTGGCTCGACGGCCTCGAGTGGTTGTGGCGACTCGTGGTTCGTCTCTCGGTCGGTATCGAGTTCTTCGGCTCCGGGCTCGGCAAGCTCGGCAGGCTGCCGGGATTCATCCAGTACTTTCGCACGTTCGGCGTCCCGTTCCCCGAGCTGCAGGCGCCTTTCGTGGCGAGCGTCGAGTTCGTCTGCGGCACGCTGATCGTCGTCGGCGTGGCCACGCGCCCGGCCGCGCTCATGCTGTGCGGAGTCATGACCGTGGCGATCGTCAGCGCGGCCGCTCCCGAGCACCACATCACCGCGACATGGCGGGGACTGCTGCAGTTCTTCTACTTGCCGGAATGGTGCTTGCTGCTACTCCTCGGATGGCTCATGTTCGCCGGCCCCGGCCGAGCCAGTCTCGATGCGTGGATCCGTCGGAACGTTCAGCGTACGTGAACGGTTGCCCCAGAGCCGACTGCGCGGCACCGATATAGGGGTATTGAACCCCCGTAAGAATTCACATCGCTGCTTAGACCCAATACCGCGCCGAGCTCTGAGCATCTCGGCTAAGCCTATGCGTCAGGTCGGGCAGGGGCGGATGCTGAGATAGATGTCCCGCCGAATCGATCAGAACGAAGACG
>DATFRA010000373.1:0-3568 GCA_035263705.1 Allostellaceae bacterium | reverse complement strand
ATTCCCTACTGCTGCCTCCCGTAGGAGTCTGGGCCGTGTCTCAGTCCCAGTGTGGCTGATCATCCTCTCAGACCAGCTACGGATCATCGCCTTGGTAGGCCGTTACCCCACCAACTAGCTAATCCGACGCGGGCCCCTCCTTAAGCGATAAATCTTTCCCCCGATTGCTCGGGGCGCATGCGGTATTAGCCGAAGTTTCCCTCGGTTATCCCGCACTCAAGGGCAGGTTCCCACGCGTTACTCACCCGTCCGCCACTCGTCCATTGCTAGACGCGTTCGACTTGCATGTATTAGGCATGCCGCCAGCGTTCGTTCTGAGCCAGGATCAAACTCTCAAGTTAGCCCGGGATAACCGCTCAAACCCATCCCTCGCAGGACAAGCCCAAACAACCATCCCGTGACCCCGGCACATCTCACGCCGCATCAGGTCCGGAATTGACTAATTCCATTCCAAGATGCGCACGCAATAGTGCCCTCAGCACCACCGCCTGCACATCCCTTCCCTAGTTATCAACAATGAGAAAGAGCGCCGGTCCCCAGAGCCGACAACCGACCGAGAACCCTCGCCGTGCGGCGACGGTCCCAGTCGGCTCAGATCTACGGAGGCCGCCCCCGAAGGAACGGCCAGCGCCCTATATAGGCGCGTCCTCCATCACTGTCTAGAGCAAAGCACGTGTGCGGCGCGAAAAATTCGCCGCAGCGCGATCCGGCGTCACGTCAGAGCAGACCGAGCGAGCGCAATTCTTCCGCCATTTTGGGCGGCAATTCCGCTGAGCCCCTGGCGCCTTTCCAATCGGGCGGCGCGTGCTTCTGCTCGAGATAGCGCCAGCCCTGGAACGGCCGCTTCGGCACCAGCACGGTCGGCACCAGCCGCATGTCGTAGCGCACGACGCAGAGCGGCCGCCCCTCGTCGTCGACCGTCGAGGTGAACCCCTTGAGCAGCTGGCGCACGCGCACGTAGCCCTTGATCACCCAATAGATCGAGCCGCCGTCCAGCAGCTCCTCCGCCCGGCGCGGCGTATTGCGTGTATAGAAGGCCGAGAAGCCGCGCTCCTTCTTGCGCAGCCGCTGCCAATGTCGCAGATCCGCGATGTCCTCGGTGCCGACCGAGAGTTTTATCAAGTGCAGCGGCATGGTCCGTCGCGCCTCTAGGCCGCTGCCTTGGCGGCGAGCGCCCGCGCCACCTTGGACGCGGGCTCGCGTCCCAACGCCGTGGAAACGAACCGCCCGGCCGCCGCGAGCTTCTCGAGATCGACGCCGGCGCGTATGCCGAGCCCGTTCAGAAGATAGAGCACGTCCTCGCTCGCGACATTACCGGTCGCGCCCTTGGCGTAGGGACAGCCGCCGAGGCCCGCCACCGAGCTGTCGGCAACGGCGATGCCCAGCTCCAGCGCCGCCATCAGATTGGCGAGCGCCTGGCCATAGGTGTCGTGCAGGTGCACCGCGAGTTTCTCGCGGGGCACGGCCTCCATCACCGCCGCTAGCATGGTTCGCACCCGCCCTGGCGTCGCGGTCCCGATGGTCTCGCCGAGCGAGACTTCGTAGCAGCCAAGCTCGAGAAGTCTCCGTGCGACACGCGCCACCGCCGCCGGCGCGATCGGACCCTCGTAGGGACAATCGACGACGCAGGAGACATAGCCGCGCCTCGCGATGCCTTCGCGTTTCGCGGACTCCGCCACCGGCGCGAACCGCTCGAAGCTCTCGGCGATCGAGCAGTTGGTGTTGCGCTGGGAAAACGTCTCGGAGGCCGCCGCGAAGATCGCGATCTCGTTGGCGCCTGCCTCACGGGCCGCCTCGAAGCCCCGCATGTTCGGCACCAGCACCGGATACCGCACGCCTGGCATGCGCTTGATGCTCTTCAAAACCTCGGCGCTGTCAGCCATCTGCGGGACCCATTTTGCCGAGACGAACGCCCCCGCCTCGACCACGCTCAACCCCGCGTCAGCCAGCCGCTCGATGAGGCTTATCTTGATCGCCGCCGGAACCGCCGTCGCTTCGTTCTGCAGCCCGTCTCGTGGGCCCACCTCGACCATGCGGACCTCAGCGGGCAGGCGCATCGGCAGCCTCCTTGCCGTCGGCGGAAAACGCGATCAGCGCCGCGCCCTCCTCGACGAGATCCCCGGCTGCGAAATGCACGCCGTCGATGATCCCGTCTGCGGGCGCCACGATCGTATGCTCCATCTTCATGGCCTCGAGCACAAGGAGCGGCTCGCCGCGCCTCACCCGCTGACCCGGCCGCGCCGTCACCTCGATGATCTTGCCCGGCATCGGCGCCGTGAGCCGCCCGCCCGTGGCGTCGAGCTCCGTCTTCGGCTGGAGCGGATCGATGAAGCTCAAGCGATGTTCGATCCCCTCGAGCTGGATCACAGTGGGATCGCTGGTCGCGAGCAGAGCCGCGCGGTGCACCACGCCATCAAGGGTCATGACGAGGTCGCCGCCGTCTTCGCGATGTGCCATCGCGTCGACGACATCGTTCCCGATCTCGAGTCGGTGGCCGCCTCCGCGGTAGTGCACGCGGACGGTGCGCTCACCGGTGCCGTCGTGCCAGCACAGGTCCTGATAAGTGGCGCCATTGAGGCGCCAGCCGTCACGGGTCTGCCAGGGCGAGTGAGGATCGCCCGAAGCTGCAGCGATGTCCCGTGATTCTCTGGCTCGCGACAGCACGCGGATCAAGCTGGCTGCCGCAAGCGCCTCGGCCGGAGCGGGCGCAGGCGGCGGGATCAGCGCGTCGCGATGCCGGTCGATGAAGCCGGTGTCGATCTCGCCCCCGCGGTACGCCGGATGGCACGCCACGCGATAGAGGAACTCGCGGTTGGTGGCGAGACCGCCGACGCGGTACTCCGCTAGCGCTCGTGAGAGCCCGCGTACCGCCGTCTCCCGGTCCTTGCCCCGGACGATCAGCTTCGCGATCATTGGATCGTAGTGAACGGACACGGTATCGCCCGCGCGCACGCCGGTATCGACGCGGATGCCCGGCTCCGTCGGCTGCGTCAGCGCGGTGAGCAGGCCCGTGCTCGGCAAGAAATTGCGTTGCGGGTCCTCCGCATAGAGGCGCGCCTCGATGGCGTGGCCGCCGCAGCGGATTTGGTCCTGCTCAAGCGGCAGCGCCTCCCCGGCGGCGACCCGCAGCTGCCACTCCACGAGATCGAGACCGGTGATCTCCTCGGTGACGGGATGCTCGACCTGGAGCCGCGTGTTCATCTCCATGAAATAGAAGACATCGCCCGACGCGATGAACTCGACGGTGCCCGCGCCGACATAGCCGACCGCGCGTGCCGCGGCGATTGCGACCTCGCCCATCCGACGCCGCTGGCCGTCGCCGAGGCTCGGCGCCGGCGCTTCCTCGATCACTTTCTGGTGGCGGCGCTGGATCGAGCAGTCCCGCTCGAAGAGATGCACCACGCGGCCATGGCGGTCGCCGAACACCTGCACCTCGATGTGCCGCGGCTTCGTGAGGTATCGCTCGACGAGCACGCGATGGTCGCCGAAGGCTGTCATGGCCTCACGCTTCGCGGCGGCAAGCGAGGGCGCGAAGGCCGCGGGCTCCGTCACGATGCGCATGCCCTTC
>DATFRA010000372.1:0-2235 GCA_035263705.1 Allostellaceae bacterium | reverse complement strand
TGCCGCCCGCCGAGGTCAAAGGCGTCGCCGTCGCACGGCAGGGCCGGCACAAGATCGGCCGCCCGCCCATGGAGCGCATGGATCCGCGGGGCCGGCCCTACTACTGGATTGGCCCGCTGCGCGAAACGGACGACGGCATCGACGGCACGGACATCTCCGAGATCACCAAGGGACGGATCACGCTGACACCCATCCTGCTCGACCTCACGAATTCCGGCGCGCTCAAGGCGCTCCGCAAGGTGTTCGCATGAGCTCGGTGCTGGCGACCAAGAAAGTCCGGCTCATCATGGAACTCCGCGCCTTCGGCATCACCGACGCGCGGGTCCTGGGCGCGATCGAGCGCGTGCCGCGCGAGGCTTTTCTGCCGGAGACGTTTCACGATCGCGCCTACGAGAACGTGGCACTTCCGGTGGGGCACGGACAAACCATCAGCCAGCCGCTGGTGGTGGCGCACATGACCGAGGCGCTCGAAGTGGAGCCGCGCCACAAGGTGCTCGAGATCGGCACCGGCTCCGGCTACCAGGCGGCCGTGCTGGCGAAGCTCTGCCGGCGCGTCTTCACGATCGAGCGTTATCGCTCTCTGTTGAAGCAAGCCGAGGAGCGCTTCGCCGCTCTCCGCATCCACAACATCACCACGCGCCACGGCGATGGAAACAAGGGCTGGCCCGAGCAATCGCCCTTCGATCGCGTCATCGTCACCGCGGCGGCGGAGGACGTGCCGCCGATCCTGAAACAGAGCCTGGTCGACGGCGGGATTCTCGTGATCCCCGTGGGGGAGGACAGGCGCGACCAGCAGCTCCTGCGCGTTCGCCGCAAGGGCGACGCGTTCACCACCGAGGATCTCGGCGGCGTGCGCTTCGTACCGCTGGTCGGAGGATTGCCCCGCGAGTCGACTCCGTAACGTTCGCCTGACACGCGATTGTCGCGACGGGGCGCGTTGACATACACTCCCGCGCCATGAGGGGTCGGTCGAGCGGATCGTGTTGCACCTTGCTGACGATCGTGATTGCAGCGAGCCTCGTCGGCTGCGACACGATCTGGGACTGGGGCCGGGAGACGACGCCGCACCACACCGCTCTCGCGCCGCTGCCGCCGCCGGGCTCTCTTGGGCGCGCGCACCCGGACAGCATCGTCGTCAAACCGGGCCAGACACTGTTCGACGTGGCGCGGCTCTATGACGTCCCGACTCGGGCGGTGATCGATTCCAACCAGCTCGAGCCGCCTTACCGCCTGATCGCAGGCCGCACACTGGTGCTGCCGCAGATCCGCACACACCTCGTGCGCGGTGGTGACACGATCTACAGCGTGGCGCGTACATATGGTGTCGAGGCCTCGACTCTCGTCGCTGCCAATCACCTGCAGCCGCCCTACACGATTTTCTCCGGCACCGTGCTGGTGCTACCGCCGCAAGCGGCCTCCTCCGGCGGGTACTCTGCGAGCATCGTGGCGACGCCGCTGCCGCCGCCGAGCCAGACCGCGGGGCAAGTGCTGCCGCCGGTCTCCGCGGCGTCAACGCCAAGGCTGCCGGGCCCGCCACCAACCGCGCGGCCGTCGCCGCCACAATCCGCCGGAGGTTCCAGCGGAATCACTGCCGCGCCGTTGGTGCCGCCGCCGAGCGTGACGGCTCCAGCCCAGCAAGCGCAGGCGTCGGGGCCGAGTGCGCCGCCGCCGGCGACCGTGACCGTACAACCAACCCCTCCGCCAGTGGCTACGTCGCCGCCCGCGCTGCCAGGAGTTTCTCAGCCACAACCGCCGCCGCCGGACCAGACCGCGTCCCTTTCGCTGCCGCCACCACCGCCGCGGTCCGGACGGAGCTTCCTGTGGCCGGTGCAGGGCGATGTGGTCGGGAAATTCGGCCCGATGTCCGGTGGCACCCAGAACGACGGGATCAACATCAAGGCAGCCGAGGGAACGCCCGTGCTCGCGGCCGACGCCGGCACCGTCGCTTATGCCGGCAACGAACTGCGCGGCTACGGCAACCTGATCTTGATCAAGCATGCGGACGGCTGGATGACCGCTTATGCCCACAACTCGAAGGTGTTGGTGACCCGCGGCCAGAAAATTCAGCGCGGTCAGGTGATTGCGCGGGTGGGGGCGACCGGCGCCGTGACCGAGCCGCAGCTCCATTTCGAGGTCCGCAGGGGCAGCCGCGCGCTCGATCCCATGGACTATCTGGGTCCCACGACCGTTAGCGGTTAGCGCGCCACCGCGGCCAGGTGGGCAACCAGACTGTGG
>DATFRA010000371.1:0-41063 GCA_035263705.1 Allostellaceae bacterium | reverse complement strand
CGGCATGATCCGCGAGCACAAGAACGAGCTCGCGGGCGTCATCGTCGAGCCGTTCCAGCGCATCATCCCGCCGGCACCCGGCTTCCTCGAGGCGCTACGCAAGCTCACCGCCGAGAACGGCATTCCCCTGATCTTCGACGAAGTCGTCACGGGCTTCCGCCTCGCCTACGGCGGCGCCCAGGAGTACTACGGCGTGACACCCGACATCTGCACGCTCGGCAAGGTGATCGGCGGCGGCTTCCCACTGGCGGCGATCGCGGGCCGCGACGACATCATGTCGCACATCGACCGCGCGCGGGTGGGCGACGAAGGCTTCCTGGTGCAGATCGGCACGCTCTCGGGCAACCCGATCGCCTCCGCCGCGGGCCTTGCCAGCATGGCGATCCTGAAGCGCCCCGGCGCCTACGAACGGATCTTCAAGACCGGCCGCGAACTCATGGGCACGCTCTCGGAGCTCCTTAAGCGCGCGGGCATTCCCGCGCTGGTGACCGGCGAGCCGCCGCTCTTCGACGTAGTGTTCGGGGTGAGCGAGGTCCGGAACTACCGCGACGTGGTCAAGGGCGACGCCGACATGATGCGCACGTTCAACCGGCTCCTGCGCGAGCGCGGCATCCTCAAGGGCGAGTCCAAATACTACATCTCGATCGCCCACGACGACGCCGACATCAAGTTCACGCAGGACCGATGGGAATCCGCGATCAAGGAGCTGATGAAGCTGCGTAAGGCGGCGTAGCCAGGCTGCTGCACAAACAGCATGGGCCCTTCGACACGCACCCTTCGGGTGCGCGCTCAGGGTGAAGGCGCAGGTGGTCTTGCAGCCCCCTAAGTCTCCTCATCCTGAGCGCACTCGCGCAGCGAGTGTGTCGAAGGACGGACGGCGCCCGATGCCGGTGACATGCTTTCCGACCGCTGGTATCTTGCCCTCATGAGCTCGGCCTCGAGGAGGCCTCCCATGACGATCGTTATCCATCCGCTGACGCCCTGCATTGCCGGTGAAGTGTCCGGCTGCGATCTCAGGAAGGCACTTTCGACGGACGAGGTTGCCGCGATCGAGGCGGGCATGGACCGCTGGGCGGTGACGGTATTCCACGAGCAGGACATCACCGACGAGCAACAGATCGCCTTCAGCCGCAATTTCGGCCAGATCGAGAACTCCTACGGTGGCCATATCACCGTGAAGCAGGAGCACAAGCGGCTGGGACCGCTGATGAACGACCTCTCGAACCTCGGCCTCGACAACAAGCCGCTGGCGCGCGACGACCGCCGGCGCATGTTCAATCTCGGCAATCGGCTCTGGCATTCCGACAGCTCGTTCCGCGCCATCCCCGCGAAATATTCCCTGCTCTCCGCGAAGACGGTGGTGGAGCGTGGCGGCAATACCGAGTTCGCGGACATGCGCGCCGCCTACGACGCGCTCGACCCCGAGACCAAGACCGAGATCGAGGACCTCGTCTGCGAGCATTCGCTCATGTACTCGCGGGGCTCGCTCGGATTCACCGAGCTCAGCGACGAGGAGCACCTGATGTTCAAGCCGGTGCGCCAGCGCCTGGTGCGCACGCATCCCGTCACCGGCCGGAAATCGCTTTATCTGTCGTCCCACATCGGCGGTATCATCGGCTGGCCGGTGCCGGAGGCGCGCGCCTTCATCCGCGACTTGACGGAGCACGCGACGCAGCCGCAGTTCGTCTACGCGCACAAGTGGCGGCGCCACGATCTCGTCATGTGGGACAATCGCCAGACCATGCACCGCGTGCGCCGCTTCGACGAGACCCAGGTGCGCGACATGCACCGCACCACGGTCGCGGGCGACGCACCGACGGTGGAGCAAGCGCAGCAGGTGGCGTGATGGCGGCTCGATGAGGATCGAGATCGTCTGCACCGGCGACGAAGTCCTCACCGGCAAGATCGTCAACACCAATTTCAGCTACCTCAGTCAAAGGCTGGAGGATTCCGGCCTCTCCGTGCATTGGGGCACCACGGTCGGCGACGATCGCGAGGCGCTGCTTGCGGCGTTCAGGCTCGCGGCCTCTCGGGCGGACGCCGTGATCGTGAACGGCGGCCTCGGCCCCACCGTGGACGATCTCTCGCAGGAGGTGGCGGCCCGCGCGGCGGGTGTGGACCTCGTCCTCAACGAGGAATGGCTTGCGCGGATGGAGGCCTATTTCACCCGGCGCAGCCGCGTGATGCCGCCCAACAACCGCAAGCAGGCGATGCTGCCGTCGACGGCCGAGATCCTCGACAACCCCATCGGCACCGCCTGCGGCTTCGCGCTCGACATCGGCAAGGCCCGGTTCTTCTTCACGCCGGGCGTGCCGCGCGAGCTTCGCCGGATGCTGGAAGAGCAGGTGATCCCGCGCCTCCTCGCCAGAAGCGGCCTCCAGTCCACCATTTACCTGAAGCGCTTCCATTCCTACGGCATCGGCGAATCCCACGCAGACACGCTTCTTGCCGGCCTCGAGGACATGGTGCGCGATCGAAGCATCAAGCTCGGCTTCCGCGCGCACTACCCGCAGCTCGAGACCAAGCTCACGGTGCGCGGCACCGACAAGGTCGATGTCGAGCGCAAGCTCGCGCCGGTCGTGGCGGAGGTCCGCAAGCGCCTCGGCAATTTCATCCTCGCAGAGGACGACCAGACCCTCGAGGGCGTGGTGCTGGCGGCGCTGACCCAGCGCCAGGGCACTCTCGCGGTGGTCGAAGGCTTCACCGGCGGGCAGATCGCGGCGCGCCTGGCGCCGCTCCCGGGGGCCGAGACCGTGTTCCGCCGCGGGGTCGTCGCGCGCGACCTTGCTGCGCTCTCGGAAAGCATCGGCCTCGATCCCGCGATCGCCGCGATCACCAAGGAAACCGTGGAAGCCGCGGCGCGCGCCGCTAGGTCGCAGACCGGCGCGAGCCACGCCCTCGCGATTCTCGTCGATCTCGACGAGCGCGCCGACGGCATCGACTTCGGCGGCACGATCTGCATTGCGATTGCGACCGAAGCCGCGACAGTGTCGCGCCGCGCTCGCGTGATCGGCGGCCGCGACTGGGTACGCTTGGGAGCCATCGAGCTCGGCCTCGACTGCCTCCGCCGTCATCTCCAGGGTCTGCCGGTCGCCGAGCGGATCGACTTCGAGAAAACACAAAGTTGAACCATGCCCCGTAGACGACACCGCGCGGCGGCGCGCGTCTCGTGCTAGCCTAAGGCGAGAGCGGGTCAGCGCGTCCGGGCACCAGGGAGCAAAGCGATGGAAAAACGTGTCTTGGGCCGTACGGGCGTCTCCGTCTCGGTACTCGGATTCGGGTGCGGCGCCGTCGGCGGCCTCATGGTGCGCGGCGCTCCCGCCGACCAGGAGCGCGCCGTTGCCCGCGCGGTGGAGAGCGGCATCAACTACTTCGACACGGCCGCGGCCTACGGCAACGGCGCCTCCGAGGAGAATCTCGGCCGGGTGCTGAAGAGCGTGAACCCCGAGATTTTCCTCAGCACGAAATTCACCGTCCTGCCGGAGCACCGGAAGAACGTCGCCGAGGGCGTCGCACAGTCCCTCGAGCAGAGCCTGCGCCGCCTCGGCCGCGACCATGTCGACCTCCTGCAGCTGCACAACCGCGTCGCCTCCAGCGGCTCCGATCGGCCGCTCGACGCCGCGGCCGTGCTGGAGCAGGTGGTGCCGGCGCTCCAGACCTTGCGCGAGCAAGGCAAGATTCGCTTCTTCGGCATCACGGCGCTGGGCGACACGCCGTTGCTGCAGAAGGTCGTGGACTCCGGCGCCTTCGACACCGCGCAGATCTGCCACAATCTGCTCAACCCCAGCGCGACCGTCGCCTTGCCGACGAATTTCCCGGCGCAGGATTTCGATAAGCTCGCGGTGCGCGCGCACGCCAAGGGCCTGGGCACGATCGGCATCCGCATCCTCGCGGGCGGCGCCCTCAGCGGGCTCGAGACGCGCCACCCAACCGGCATGGCGTCGGTCGAACCGATCGCCTCGGGTCCCGACTACGCGACGGACGTCGCGCGGGCGCACGCATTCCAGGCGCTGGTGGGGGCGGGCTACGGTCGCAACTTGATCGAGGTCGCGCTTCGCTTCTCCTTCGCGAGCGAGGCCATGACGACGGTGCTGGTGGGCACCTCGACCCTCGACCAGCTCGAGAACGCGATCACCTTCGCCAAGAAGGGGCCGCTCACGCGCGCCGCGCTCGACGAGGCCGCGCGCCTATGGCGCAACATCGCGGGCGCGCAAGGCTGAGCACAACCATCTCGAAGGAGACGATCATGCCGGTGGATCTCCTGATCAAGAACGGGTTCGTCGTCGACGGCACAGGTGCGCCTGGCCGGCGCGCCGATATCGCGATCGCCGGAGGAACGATCGCCGAGATCGGCAAGCTCGACGGTATCGCCGCTCGGCGCACCATCGACGCCGCCGACTGCGTGGTATCGCCCGGCTTCATCGATCCTCACACGCACTACGATGCGCAGATCTGTTGGGACGGCGCGGTGACGCCGTCCTCCTGGCACGGCGTCACCAGCGTGGTGATGGGGAATTGCGGCGTCGGCATCGCGCCTTGCCTGCCGAAGGCGCGCGAGATCGCCATGCGCGACCTCGTCAACGTCGAGGGCATTCCCTTCGACGTGCTCGATCGCGGCATCACCTGGGACTGGGAGAGTTTTCCGGAGTTCCTCGATGCCGCCCAACGTCGCAAGCCGGCGCTCAACCTCGGCTTCCTCGCGCCGCTGACGCCTTTCCGCCACTTCGTCATGGGCGAGGCCTCGATGGAGCGGCAGGCGACGCCCGACGAGACCCGGCGCATCGCGGCGCTTCTCGCCGAGGCGGTCGACGCCGGCGCCTTCGGGTTCTCCAGCACCATCCTCAATCAGCACGTGGGCTTCGAGGGCCGGCCGCTCGCCTGCCGCAACGCCGGCCGCGACGAGCTCAAGGCCTATTCGCGCGTGCTCCGCGAGCGTCAAAAGGGCGCGATCGAGATCGCGCTGACGCGCCAGACCTCCGTGCTCGACGACGAGCAGTACGAGCTCCTGGACTTTCTGCTGACCGAGAGCACGCGCCCCGTCACCTTCCTCGCGCTCTTCGACCGCGACGATCTTCCGGACGCCGTGCGCAACACGCTCGCGAAGGCGGCGCCGTTGCTCAAGCGTGGCGCACGGCCGCAGACCTCGCCGCTGCCGCTCACGCGCGAGATCAACATGCGAAACCCCTTCTCCTTCGCTTCATATCCGAGCTGGAACCGCGTCTTCGTCGATCAGTCGAAGGAGGGCCAGGCCGCGGCCTACCGCGATCCCGCCTTCCGCAACGCCTTCCGCGAGGAGCTGAAGCGGCCCATGGGCTTCGGCAATTGGGAGCGGATCGTGGTCTATCGCGCCAAGAGCCCGGCGCTCAAAGCCCTGGAGGACCGTTCGATCGCGTCGATCGCCCGCGAGAGCGGCAAGGACGGCGTGGATACGCTGCTCGATCTCACGCTCGAGGACGATCTCGAGATCGAGTTCACGATGTCGTCGTTCAATACGCGGATCGACCGGATGACCGAGATCCTCAACGATCCCTCGGTGATGATCGCGCTCGGCGACGGCGGCGCGCATCTGGACATGCTCTGCGACGCCGGCTATCCCACGTATCTCCTCGGCACCTGGGTGCGCGAGCGCCAGGTGATGAGCCTTGAGCGCGCGGTCGAGCGCCTGACCTCCGAGCCCGCGGCGCTCTTCGGCATCAAGGGCCGCGGCCGCCTCGCTGCCGGCCTCGCCGCCGACGTCACCATCTTCGACCCCGCCACCGTGGGCTCCGCCAACCGCGGCGAGCGCCGTTTCGATCTCCCGGGTGGCGGCAAGCGCATCGTCATGCCCTCCCGCGGCATCGAATACACGATCGTCAACGGCGCCGTGACCTATGCCGAGGGCGCGCTCACGGGTGCGACCGCGGGGACAGTGCTGCGGTCGTAGCCAATCACCGCCGACGGCTGGTGCGTCCTTCGACTCGGCGCTGCGCGCGCCGGCTTCAGGATGAAGGTCTTTCTTTATGCCAGCTCAATTGGCCTTCATCCTGAGCCGCCGCCGAAGGCGGCGAATCGAAGGACGCAGGTCGTTCGTGCAGCTATGAATCGCGCTAAACCGCCTCGAACAGGATCTCCTGCGCGCCCTGCCAGAGCGTGCGCTCGCCGAGCGGGCGGAGGTGCTCGAGGCCTTCTGTCACAGTGAGAAAATGATTGCCGGCGAGTGGACCCGCTTTGCTCGCGAAGGCGACGGCGCCGTAGGCGAGCAGAATCTCGGTCTCGCTTATGCCGCCCGGATAGAGCAGGATCTGGCCGGGTGCCGGATGGCGCGTGGCGTTCTCGGGGCCGAGGCCGAGGTCGAGATCGCCCAACGGGATCCAGCAGGCCTCGCCGCTCCAGCGGACATGGATGATCCGCTGGCGATAAGGCAGCAGGCTAGCGAAGCGCGCGCACGTACGCGGCGCCGCGCCGGTCTCGAAGCCGGCCAGAAACACGAAGGTGCCGGAGGTGATTCGAACTGTTGTCACCGGTCGGCTCATGCTCGTGCCACTAGAGGCCGTCAAGACCGGCCTCGCCCGGCTCGGTTGTGGCTGGAACCTTTTGGACCTGGAATGAGTTGGGTCCTTGTCACCCGGAGCAGCGTCATGATCCGAAGGCTCAAATCAGGCCAGTACCGGCTTTATTCGCGGAAGGTCAATCCCAAAACGGGCAAGCGCCGCAATCTCGGCACCTTCGCATCTCGCGACGCGGCGCTCAAGCATGAGCGCGCCATGCAATATTTCAAGCGCCAGGTGCATTGAGACATGGCGCGCCCTACCAGTCCGCCATGTCGATGCTGACCTTCTACATCAACCGCGCCGAATCTGCCTGCTGCGCGGAGGCGCGTGCTGATGCACGCCAAGGCTGAGCTGCGCAAGGCGTTCGGGTGGGAGTAGCCCCGCTCTCGCTCACATCCGGTGCGTTCGCGCGTGGTGGTCGGCCAGTACCTGGGCGACGACGGCGGTGACGCGTTGGCCCGTGGGGATGTGCAGGAACTCGTTGGGGCCGTGGGCGTTCGAGTGGGGGCCGAGCACGCCCGTCACCACGAACTGCGATTTCGGGAATTTCTCGCCGAGCATCGCCATGAAGGGAATGGTGCCGCCCTCGCCCATAAAGGCCGGCGGCTTGCCGAAGGTGGCTTCCGAGGCGCGGGTCAGCGACTGCTCGAGCCACGGCGAGATCGCGGGCGCGTTCCAGCCCGTCGCCATGCTCTGACGCTCGAAGGTCACCGCGGCGCCGTAGGGCGGCTTCTCCGCGAAGAGCTTCAGCACGATCGCGTCGGCCTTGTCGGCTTCCAGCGTCGGCGGCAGGCGGAGGCTCAGCTTCGCCGTCGTGTAGGGCAGCAGCACGTTGCCGGCATTGCCGGGCACGGGCAATCCCTCGATCCCCGTGATCGCGAGCTGCGGCCGCCAGGTGCGGTTCAGCACCAGCTCCACGAGATCATCGGTAACGGGCTTAGTGGTCTTGGCGAAGGGGAACTTGGCATAGACCTGCTCGCCGAGCGCGGCCGCGGCGCGGCGGGCTTGTGCGATGCGCTCGGCCGGCACCTGCACGTGCAGGCCCTCGGCGTGGATCTCGCCGGTCATCTCGTTCTCGAGCCGCGAGATCAGCTGGCGGAAGATGCGGAAGCTCGAGGGTACCACGCCCGAGGCGTCGCCCGAGTGCACGCCCTCGTCGAGCACGCGCACGGTGAGCGTGGCGGCGTACATGCCGCGGAGGGATGTGGTGAGCCAGAGCTGGTCGTAGTTGCCACAGCCGGAATCGAGACACACCACCAGCGACGGGCTGCCGATCCGGCTCGCGAGGTGATCGACGTAATGCGGCAGGTCATAGCTGCCCGATTCCTCGCAGGCCTCGATCAACACCACGCAGCGCGCGTGCGGGATCTCCTGCTGGTGCAGCGCCGCGATGGCGGTCAGCGCACCGAACATGGCGTAACCGTCATCGGCGCCGCCGCGGCCATAGAGCTTGTCGCCCTTGATGACGGGGATCCAGGGGCCGGTGCCCTCGTCCCAGCCCGCCATCTCCGGTTGCTTGTCGAGATGGCCGTAGAGCAGGACCGTATCGCTGCCGGTCGAGCCCGGCACGTCGATCAGGATCACCGGCGTGCGGTCGGGAAGCCGCACCACATCGAGCGTGGCGCCCTTGAGTCCGGTGATCTTCTTGCGCGCCCAGCCCTCGAACAGCGCCACGGCCTTGTCCATGTGGCCGTGCACCGCCCAATCCGGGTCGAAGGACGGCGACTTGTTTGGAATCCGGATGTACTCGACGAGGGTCGGCACGATCTCCTCGTCCCAGCAGCCGTTGACGAATTCCTTCAGCTTGGCCTGATCCATCGTTTCCTCGCCATATTCCTTATTGCGGCCGGCAGTGTGGCGTGCGGACGCGCGCGGGTCCAGACGGTGATAGGATCGACGCGCAGGGACGAGGCGACGGACGTGCGCTTCAAGCTGGGATGGATCGCAGTCGTGGCCGGGGTTGTCGTCGTGGCGGCGCTGACCGCGCTCGGGTTTTGGGCGCTCGCTTTTGCAGATCGCCACACACGCGTACTCCTACCCGACGACCTCGCGTTGACGTCGCCCGCCGCCGTCCTGCCGCCGAAGATCGCAGGCCTCTTGGGTCTTTGGGGTGGCGACCGCTGGGACGGCGGGCCGCAGCCGCAGGCCCTCGCGGTCGAGCGGATCGAGCCCGACCACACGGCGAGCGTGGTCTATGCCTGGGGCTACAACTTCAACGCGCATACCACCCAGGGTTGGCGCCGGGTTCCGGCCAAGGTTACCGACGACGGCCACCTGATCTTCGGCTTACCCGACGACCACATCGCCGACTTCTCGCTGGCGGCGGATGGCCGATTGATCGGGCGCGACACCGATCTGACGGGGTGGCGGAGCTACATCCTCTTGCGGCGCCCGACGGGCCGCGACCACGCCGCCGGGCTCGTCGATGCCACCGCGCGGCCGGATCCGCTCTGGCACGAGGTCGACATTCCCGAGCACGCCGCAGTGGGCGCCGCCGCAGGCCAGGCCGTCACGCTCCGGACGGCGATCTACCCGAGCGCGGTGCCGGGGCGCCAGCCGATCGTGATCATCGTGCACGGCTCGACCGCGGGCATCGACGCGCGGCGGTCCCTCCACTTCGAGGAGCAGGCACGGTATTTCCTGTCGCTCGGCTACGCCGTCGCCGTGCCCATGCGCAAGGGCCGCGGCCGCTCGGATGGTCCGCAGCTGGAGTCCGACGATTTCCAGCTGCCGCCGCCCCGCATTCAAATCGACTCCGGAGTCGAGGACATCGATGCCGCCGTCGACTACTTCATCGCCCAGCCGTTCGTCGATCCGAGCCGCATCGTGCTCGCGGGGGAGGAGCACGGCGGTCTGCTGTCGGTGATCTACGCGGCGCGCCATCCGGGCAAGGTCGGCACCATCTTGAATTTCTCGGGCGGCTGGTGGCCGGAGACCTATCGCGGCGGCGCCATCAACACCGGCGAGTTCGCCGATGCGGGCGGCAGCGCGCGGACGCCGATGCTCTGGCTCTATGCCGAGGGCGATCCCTTCACCCCGCTCGCCCACGTCGAGGAGGAGCTCGCGGCTTTCCGCGCCGCCGGCGGGGGGGCGCGGCTCGTGGTCGTGCCCGATCCCCGCGACGTCAAGGCCTATGCCACGCGCCTCTTCCAGTGGACGGCGAAGTGGGAGGGCGTCGTGCGGGCCTTTCTCACGGGCGACAATCGCGCACCCGACCGTTCCGGCACGACGCTCGTCGGGTTCAAGGACCCGCTCGACCCCGAAGATACGATGGACGGCGCGATCTTCTATCCGACATGGGCCGCGCCGGGCCGCGCCGGCAATGGGAGCTGGGTCGTGGACGCGCTCCAGGATGCGCCGCCGGCCGACGGCCGGTTTCCGCTGATCCTGCTCTCCCACGGCGACGGCGGTCATCGGTTCAGCCACCACGATCTCGCGATCGGCCTCGCGAAGCTGGGGATGATCGTGGTCACCGTGACACATCCCGGCGATTCCGACCGCGATCCCACCGCTTGGCGCAGCGACCGCGTGCTTGTGGCCCGGGAATACGACCTGCGTGCGGCGCTGGACGCGATGCTGGCGGATCCCGTGTTCGGCGCGCACGTTGACCGCGATCGCATCGGAGTCGCCGGGTTCTCGCTCGGCGGCTATACGGCGCTCCTCCTCGCGGGCGCCAAGCCGGATTTCTCCCGGTTCAGCACCTACTGCCGGGACACCGGCGCCTCTCCCGCGACCTGTGCGGAGGGGCCGCCGCTCATCCGGCAGGGCCTCGGCTTCTTTCGCGACGAGCGCGTCAAGGCCGCTTATCTGATGGCGCCGGGGCCCGGCTATTTCTTCACGCGCGAGGGTCTCGCGGACGTGCGCATACCCGTCCACATCGACGATCCCACTGAGGACGAGATGCTGGTGCGGCCCTATGCGGCCGAGCGCATTCGCGATCTCCTGCCGGAGCGTCCGGAATACACGCGCGTACCCGGCGCCGGCCACTACGCCTATCTCGCGCCCTGCTCCGAGGACCTGCGCCATCGGATGCCGCAGCTCTGCACAGACCCGCCGGGTTTCGACCGGGGCGGTTTCCATGTCGAACTCGCCACGGAAATGGCGGATTTCTTCCGGCGCGCGATGCCGTAACTCCGGGCGGCTAACGCAAGAATCGGATCAAGCTCTAGAGTCGCCCCATCCCGTAGTCCTCGCAGGAATGCCCGAGCGTGGCGAGACCCTCCTCGAGATAATCGCCGAGCGCCGGCATGCCCATCAGATACGACGCGGACCGGCGCTTGTGCCGCTCGCGAGCCAGGGCCTTCGCCTCGAGCCAGCCTTCCCTCCCATAGTCGCCGCGCCCGACCCAGGCGAGCGCGATCACGTCGACAATCTCGTCGTCGTTGAGGTCATCGATGGCGGAGCGCAGCTCGGCCAGCGTGGGATCGTCTGCGTAGTCCTCCAGCACCTCGCGCTCGTCGTCATCAGCGGGGTTCGACCCCGGGTCGCTCTCGGAAGGCTCGACCTTCACGTCGAACTCGCGCGCCTTGAGGATGATGTAGCAGACCTTCTCCGCACTGATGTTCAGTTCCGGCGGTGGAAGCTCCTCGTTCCTCGCCATCCGGGTTTCCTTTCTGTTCGCGGCCATTCTGAGCCTCATCAGACGCGGGATGCGGAGCGACAGGCGATTGAGGCTCCCAAAGACGTGGCGGCGCCTTGATCCAGGTCAAGACCGCACCGGCCAGGCCGTCTCGGGAGAGGCCCGGATGCGCCTCCGTAGAGGCCATTTTGGTGACGCCCGCAGGAAGTCCAGGCGGCGCGCCGCTTTGTTATTGACGCGCGCACACGGCTTCAGCAACTGTCCGATCGGGCCCGTGAAAAATCACCCTTGCTGCGCCGAACGCGACCAGGCGCCCGACTGGCATCGGCCGGGGATTGAGAATCTATGGAGGAAACCTAGGAGCCGCTCGGCATGGCTGGAATTGGGGATCGCTCTCTGCGTGGGCTCGGATGGCTCCGCCCTCGCGCAGTCCACCGTGTATATCCCCGCCGTTCTCGAGCTTTCCGGCGCCGGCGCGGTCTCCGGCACTAATTTCCGCGACGGCATGCTGCTCGCGATCGACGAGATCAACGCCAAGGGCGGCATCCTCGGCCGCAAGATCGATACGCCGATCCTCGACACCCAGAGCGACGCCGGCATCTCCCGAGCGCAAGTGCAGAAGGTGCTCGACAACAATCCCTATGTGATCCTCGGGCCGGTGTTCTCGGGCTCGGTGCTGGTGGACATGCTGCTGACGCAGCAGGCGGAGATCCCCGAGATCGTCGGCGGCGAGGCCGGAGCGATCACGCAGAAGGGCGATCCCTACGTGTTCCGAACCTCGTTCGGCCAGCAGGCCAGCATACCCAAGATCGCCAACTACATCCGCGACGGCATCAAGGCGAAGACGATCGCGATCCTCTGGGTCAACAACGACTTCGGCAAGGGCGGGCGCGACGCCTTCATGAAGGAGATGGCCGCACGCAACATCAAGGTGGTCGGCGACGTCTCGACCGAATCCGGTCAGACCGATTTCTCGGCCGACGTGGTGAAGCTCAAGGCCACCGATGCCGATGCGATCTTCGTCTACACGAACGAGGAGGAGTGCGCGCGCTTCCTGCGCGAGGCGAAGAAGCAGGGCCTCAACAAGCCGCTGATCGGCGAGACGACGCTGCTCAGTCAGAAAGTGATCGAGCTCGCGGGCGACGCCTCGAACGGCATCCGCGGCCATGTCGGCCTCACCGTCGACGCGCCCATCCCCGCCGTGCAGGAGTTCTCAAAGAAATTCCAGACGCGGTTCAACTACATCTGCGACCACAACGGCATCAAGGGCTATACGGCCGTCTACTTCATCAAGCACGTGACGGAGAAGATGGGCAAGTTCGACAGCAAGCTCTTCGCCGAGACGGCACACGGCCTCACCATCACGCCGCAGCAGGAGCCCAACATCCTGATGGAGGTCACCTGGGACAAGAACGGCGACATCGATCGCCAGAGTTTCCTGGGCGAGGTCCAGAACGGCAAACAGAAGATCGTAGAGATCCTGCCGAAGCTCGGGTCGTAACCTCGATGGGCGGTCTCCGCCTGGCGCGTTTCCGGGCGGAGGCTGGTGCCAGCAGCCTTGGCATCCTTCATCCAGCTCCTGGTCTCCGGTCTCGCGACGGGAGCGATCTACGCGCTGATCGCGGTCGGCTTCACGTTGCTGTGGCAGACATCGCAGACGATCAACTTCGCCCAGGGCGAGTTCGTGATGCTGCCGGCGTTCTTCATCCTGGCGGCGATGAATCTGGGCGCGCCGTTCTGGCTCGCGGCGCTCGTCGGCCTGGCGCTGTCGGTCGCGACCCTCGGGCTGCTGTTCAAGCTGATCATCGTGGATCCAATGTTGAAGCAGGGCGTGCTGCCGCTGGTGATCTCGACCATCGCGCTGTCGCTGTTCCTGAAGGAGAGCGTGAAGAGCGCTTACAGCTCTCAGGCGCAGCCGTTCCCGACCCTCGTGCCCGCGGTCGACGTGCGGGTCTTCGGCGCGGTGGTATCGACCCAGAGCCTAGTCGTGCTCGCCGTCGCGATCGTCACTGTCGTGGCCCTGCATCTCCTGTTGCAGCAGACGCGGCTCGGCCGCTCCATGCAGGCGACCGCGCAGAACCCGTCGCTCGCGCTACTCCTCGGCATCCCCGTGCGGCGTATGGTGCTCTACACCTTCCTGCTGAATGCGGTCCTGGTGGCGATCGCCTCGATACTCGTCAGTCCGATCTATCTCGCGAAATTCACCAACGGTGAGACGCTGGGGCTCGCCGCCTTCCTCGCGGCCATCATCGGCGGCTTCAATCAGGTGCGCGGCGCCATCCTGGGCGGCGTCATCCTCGGTGTGCTGGATAATCTCTCAGCCGCCTACATCTCCTCGCAATACCGCGGCGCGTTCCCGCTGCTGATCCTGATCGTGGTCATCCTGATCCGGCCGCAGGGCCTGCTCGGGCGCGTCGAGGAGCGGACCGTATGACCCGGCTGGGCGCGATCGCGCTGGGGGTTGCGGCGGTCGCCGCGGTCACCGCGCCGTTCCTGCTCAAGTCGTTCGGCATCTATCTGATCTCGATGTGGGCGGTGCTCTCGGTCGCGGCGATCGGCCTCAATCTGACGCTCGGCTATGCCGGCCAGATCTCGCTCGCCCAAGGCGCTTTCGTCGGCATCGGAGCCTATTGCGTGGCGCTGCTGGTGCCGCTGGGCTTGCCCTATCCCGTCGCCTTCGCCGGCGCGGGGTTGCTCTGTTTCGCTGTCGGCTGGCTCTTGGGATATCCGGCGCTCCGCGTCCAGCATCACTATCTCGCCTTCGTAACGCTCGCCTTCACCACGCTGGTTTTTCTCGTGATGCGGAACGAAGAGTGGCTAACCAATGGCATCTACGGCATTAACGCGATCCCACGACCGGCCTTCTTCGGCTGGTCGACCGGCCGGCCGCTCAACTTCTATTTCTTCAGCCTCGGCGCGTTGGTCGTCATCGCGGCCGCGATTTGGTGGATGTTGCGCTCGCCCTGGGGCCGCGCCTTCGTAGCCTTGCGCGAGAACCCGATCCGCGCGCTCTCGCTGGGCGTCGACACCCGCCGCTACACCCTGATCGCCTTCGCGCTCGGCGCGGGGCTCGGCGGCCTCTCGGGCGCCCTCTACGCGCCGCTCGTGCAGTTCATCGAGCCGGTTTCGTTCGGGCTCAATCTCTCGTTCAACCTGCTGCTGATGGTGATCGTGGGCGGCAGCGGTTTCTTCTTCGGGCCCTTCGTGGGTGCGCTGATCGCGGTTCTGCTGCCGGAATGGATGCGGGTCACCGAGGGCTATTACCTCATCGCCTATGCCGTGATGGTGATGGTGCTGATGGCATTCTGCCCGACCGGCGTTCTCGGGCTTATCGAGCGCGCGACCAACCTCCTGCGCCGCGCCGCATCGCCGGCGCCCGTGGGCATCGAGAGGACCGAGCCATGAGCGCGGTGCTCGAGGTCTCCGATCTGCGCAAGAGCTTCCAAGGGATCACGGCGGTTGACGGCGTCTCGTTCGAGGTCCGCCCGGGCGAGATCCTCGGCATCATCGGGCCGAACGGATCGGGCAAGTCCACGCTCTTCAACTGCGTCCTCGGCCAATTGCGGCCGAGCGCGGGCGAGGTCCGCATCGACGGCCGGCGCACCACGGGCATGCGCCCCTGCGATCTCAACCGCCTCGGCGTCAGCCGGACCTTCCAGATGCTGCAGGTGTTTCCGCAGCTCTCGGTGCGCGACAACTTGATCCTCGCGGGCCAGGAGCATCGGGGCTCGATGCTCTCGCGGCTGCTCGGCCGCGGCGACGCCTGGCTCGGGCCGGACTCCGAGCGGATGATCGCGTTCTTCCGCCTCTCGCACCTCGCGGCCGAGCGCGCGGCGGACCTCAGCTACGGCCAGCAGAAGCTGCTCGACGTCGCCATGGCTTTCATGGCGGGGCCTCGGCTCGTGCTGCTCGACGAGCCCGCGGGCGGCGTCAATCCGACCATGCTGGGGCAGCTCCGCGAACGGCTCGAGGCCTATCATGCCGAGCGCGACGCCACCTTCGTGGTGATCGAGCACCAGATGGAATTCGTCATGGCGCTCTGCACGCGCGTGCTGGTGCTCGCGGAAGGCCGAATGATCGCCGAGGGCACGCCGGAAGACGTGCGCCGCAACCCCGTTGTCATCGACGCCTACCTCGGACACGCATGAGCACGGCCGAGCCCATGCTGGTCCTCGACACGGTCGTCGCCGGCTACGGCAAGATGACCATCCTCAACGGCCTCACGGCGCGCATCGCTCGCGGCGCCATCACCACTGTCATTGGTCCCAACGGCGCCGGTAAATCGACCATGTTCAAGGCGATCTTCGGGGCGCTCCGGTTGCGCGGCGGCACGATCACGCTCGCCGGACGCGACAGCACGAATCGCTCGCCGCGGCAGATGCTGGATAGCGGCGTCGCCTACGTGCCGCAGGGCCGGAACACCTTTCCGGAGCTGAGCGTGCGGCACAACCTGGAGCTCGGCGGCGTAGCGCTTACGGATCAAGCGGCCCTGCCGCGCCGCATCGACGGCATGATGGCGCGCTTTCCCACGCTGCGGGAAAGGGCGGACGCCCAAGCCTCCACATTATCCGGCGGCCAGCAGAAGATGCTCGAGGTCGCCCGTGGCCTCCTGCTCGATCCCAAACTCCTGCTCATCGACGAGCCGTCGATCGGGCTTTCGCCGCTGATGGTGCAAGAGATCTTCGCGCTCCTGAAAGCGTTGCGCGACGACGGCGTCACCATCCTGATGATCGAGCAGAACGCGAAGCAGGCGCTGCAAATCTCCGACTATGGCCTGGTGCTGGAGCAGGGCCGCACGCGCATCGAGGCGACCGCGCCGGAGATCCTCGCCGATCCGCGCATCGCGCAGCTGTTCTTAGGAGGCGGTCTCGCGCCGGCGGAGCGGGTATCTTGACCCGCAGCCTGGAACGAGCGTTCAAGTCGCGTCGTCATGTCTCGTTCGGCGGGATGAAGCAGCGGACGTTGCCGCCGACGACGCAGGCGATGGCATCGCCGAGCGGGTTCTTGAGCCGAAGTATGTTCTGCGGCGGCACGTTGAGCCATGGCGCGCCATTGCCCTCTTGCACCTGATAGCCTTGGCCCATCGTCTGCCGCCACGCGTAGGGGCGGCGACAGTCCGCCACCGAGCAGCAAATCTCGCCCTTGCTGTTCTTGAGCGATTGGAACCAGCGGCCGATCTCGCTGTTCGGGTCGGCACCCGGCGGGGGCGCTGCGCGCAGGGGCTGCGTCAGCAGCCCGGCGAGGGAGAGCCAGACGATCGCTTGCAGGACCGCGCGCATCACGGGATCGACTCCACTGCGGTGGCGGCCACCAATACCACGATGCCCCGTGCCCGCGCTTGCGTTGTCTCCGATCTTGCACTGAAGTGGCGGACCCGGCGAGATTCGAACTCACGACCTCTGCCTTCGGAGGGCAGCGCTCTATCCAGCTGAGCTACGGGTCCTTCCCCGCCGGGCACCATAGTCGCGCGCGGTGTGCGCGCGCAAGAGAGAGCGCCCATGCACGGGCCGCACTCCCTTTCGGCGGCTGCCCTGGCTAAGCTCTCGGCGCGATCACTGCCGGCAAGAACGAGGACCGCCATGAGCATCGAGCAACGCCTCAAGGACTTGAAGATCACGCTCCCGAAGGTCGGCCCGCCGCTCGGGAGCTACGTGCATGCGAAGCGCGTGGGCAACCTGCTCTACCTCTCGGGCAAGGGGCCGCACTCACCGACGGGCATGCCCAAGGGCAAGCTCGGCGCGGGCATGTCGATCGAGGAGGGTTACCGCCACGCCCGAACGGTGGGGCTGGTGCTGATCGCCGCCATGCGGGACGCGCTCGGCGGCGATCTCGATCGCGTCGAGGACATCGTGAAAGTGCTCGGCATGGTCAATGCCGCGCCCGACTTCGAGGATCATCCGAAGGTGATCAACGGCTGCTCGGACCTCTTCGTCGAGGTGTTCGGCGAGCGCGGCCGCCACGCGCGCTCCGCCGTCGGTATGAGCTCACTCCCCGGCGGCATTCCCGTCGAGATCGAGGTGATCGTCGCCGTGCGCTAGCGCCCGGGGGGCGCAGCTCACGCCCTCCGCCGCAGCGGCTCCAGTGCCCGCTCCCACTCCTGGGCGCGGGCCGGCCAGCTGCAGGCCGTGCGCGCGTGGCGCTGCTGGCGGCGGAGGCCGTCCTCGAATTGGTCGGGCTTTTCCCGCGCCATCTGGATCACGTTCACGAGCACTTTCGCAAACTCCCGCGCCATCGCGACCACGTCGGCGGACGCATCCATCAGCACGCCGAAGCCCGCGGTGGTCTCCGGGAGCGCGCCCAGCTTCGAGGTCACCACCATGCACCCCGCCGCCATCGCTTCCATCACGGATATGCAGGACGTCTCGGCGAAAGTGTTGGGGTAGGCGAGGATGTCCGCCTCGGCGAGCGCCTCGGCGAGCGCGGTCTGCGGCAGCGAGCCCACGTATTCCGAGCCCGGCAAGGCACGGGCGAGATCGTAGAGCACGCGATAGTCGTCGTCGGCGTCCGGCACCTGGTAGACGCCCATGCTCGAATAGATGCGCAACCGGCAGTCCGGAACCGCAGCGCGGATCGCCGGGAAGGCGGTGAGCAGGGCGATCAGGCCGCGGAACGGCGTGCTGGTGTAGGCGAGAATCGGCGGCGCACCGCTGCGAAAGAACGGCGGCCGACGACGCTCCAGCGCCTGGAACGGCGGTGACACCGCGTTGCGCAGAACGGTAATGCGCTCCGGCCGGATGCCGAACGCCGCGGTGTAGGCATCCGCCTGCCATTGGCTCACTAGAAAGAACTTGTCCCAGGCCAGCCGCTCCTCGGCGCTCGCGAGCGGCTTCACCGCAGGCTGATCGGCGGCGTGCTGCGACCACAGCGCCAGCGGCAAGGTGGCACCGGCCGCCCGGATATGCAGCCCGCTCGCGCTGTTCATCACCACCGCCACGTCGAAGCCGTTGATCCGGTCCGGGGCGATGCCGCTTGCCAGGCCGGGGCACGCGATGCCGGCATAGGTGCCGGGGTGCGTGGTGTTGTTGAAAAGCGTGACTGTATGGCCGCGCGCCGCCAACTCGCGCGCGAGATAGACGGCGGCCGATTGGCTGCCCCCCAACGGCCGCTCGAGCGGCGTCAGCGGCGTGTAGTCCCAGTTGATCATGTCGAGGAAGGCGATCTTCATGGCGCCGCGCCAGAACTAAGCGACGCCGACTCTATTGGCAATGGTCTCGGACCGGCGCCATTGGCTATAAGAGCCGCCATGGCCACCGTCCAGGAAGTGCTCGGCACGGCGCTCGCCCACCATCGCCGCGGCGAGATCTCGCAGGCGGAGGCGCTCTACAAGTTCATCCTGGCGCGTCAGCCGCGCAATCCCGACGCGCTCCACCTGCTCGGCATGGCGGCTCACCAGAGCGGCCGCCACATCGAGGCGCTCTCGCTCATCCAGCAGGCGATCCAGGTCAACAACGGCGTCGCCGAGTACCACGACCACCTCGGCACGGTGCTGATCGCGCTCGGGCGCCACGAGGAAGCGATCACCGCGCTCCGCCACACGCTCGGCATGAATCAAAAGCGGCCGAACACCTGGATCGCGCTCGGCCGTGCGCAGATGAACCTGGGCCGCGTGCAACGCGCGCTCGAATCCTTCAAGACCGCGCTCGAGCTCGATCCCGACAATGTCGACGCGCTCTCGAACATCGGTGTCTGCTACTACGAGACGGAGCGTCTCGAGGAGGCGAAAGAGAAATTTCAGGCGGCGCTCCAGTGCAATCCCGCCGTGGCCGCGATCTGGAACAACATGGGGGCGATCCAGATCGAGCAGGGCGACGCCGACGCCAGCGTCGAGGCCTACGAGGAGGCGATCCGCCGCGACCCCGGCTATTCGCAGGCCTATTGCAACCGGTTGATGAACGAGCAGTATCGGGCGTCGGTGACGCCGGAGAGACTCCTGGAGCTGAGCCGCGGCTGGGACGAGTACTACTCGCCGAGGCCCGTGCCGACGCTGGCGCCGCGCCCGCGCAATCCCGGCGAGCCCATCCGGGTCGGGTTCGTCTCGCCCGATCTGTGCCGGGCGCCGGTCGGGTATTTCGTGTGCGGGATGCTGCGCAATCTCGACCGGCGCGGCTTCACGACGCTGGTCTATTCGACCACGCCGCGCCTCGACGACCTCTCCGCCGACATCAAGCGGCACGTGAGCCTCTGGCGCGACGTGCGGTCGCTCTCCGACGACCGGCTGCTGATGACGATCCGGGCCGATGGCGTCGACGTGCTGTTCGATCTCGCGGGCCACACGAAGGGAAACCGCCTGCGCGTGTTCGCGCGCCGCGCGGCGCCCGTGCAGGTGACTTGGGCAGGCTATGTCGGCACCACGGGGATCAGCGCCATGGACTATATCCTGGCGGACCGCTTCCAGATCCCCGAGGTGGACGAGCGCTTCTACAGCGAGCGCGTGCTCCGCATGCCCAACGACTATGTCTGCTACGAGCCGCCGCCCTACTCACCGGTGGTGGGTCCACTGCCCGCGGCGCGCAACGGCCACATCACCTTTGGCGGCTTCCACAACGTCGGCAAGGCAGGCGCGCTCTCAGTCGCGACCTGGGCGCGCGTGCTGCACGCGGTGCCGGAATCGCGGCTCATTCTCGCCTACAAGAAGCTCAACGACCCCGTGGTGGCGGCGCGTCTGCGTCGCCGCTTCGCCGAGGCCCGCATCCCCGAGGCGCGCGTCAGCATCGAGGGCTCGACGCCCCACTGGCAGCTACTCAACCGCTACAACGACGTCGACATCGGTCTCGACAGCCGGCCCTACAGCGGCGGGCTCACTACCCTCGAGGCCCTATGGATGGGCGTCCCCGTGGTGACCACGCCCGGCCGCACCTTCGCGGGCCGCCATTCGCTGACCCACCTCACCAACGCCGGGTTCGGCGACGTGGTGGCGTCCGACGAGGACGGCTACGTCCGCCTCGCCGCTGAGCTCGCCGCCGACCGCAGGCGCCTTGCCGAGCTGCGCCGCAATCTCCGACCGCGTCTCGTCGACAGCCCGCTGATGGACCCGCGCCGCTTCGCGCGCGATTTTGCGGAGATGGTGCGGGGTATCGTGAAGGCGGGCTAGCGCAGCGCTAGTCGGGCCGGCGACGCACCGGTCCGAGCTTGCGCACCAGGAGCGCGTCGAGGTCGCGGGCAATCGTGCCGACCGGCGTCAGCTTGCGGCCGGCGTTGCGGATCCACACGACCAGATTGGCGAGCGCAAACAGGAGCATGGTGTTGGCGAGCCCGAAGGCCACGTCACCGGGCGCGTTCTTATCGGCGCGCCGCTCGATCGCGCCCGATTCGATATTCCCCAACGCTTCGAGCAGCTGATCGTGTGCGGCTTTGACCGAGCCGCACTCGACGACGTCGATGCCGAGGAGCTCGTCCAAGGAATCGTCATGACGCCACAGGCTGCGCACGCCGGGCGGGTCGGCCCGGCGTTTCGCGTGTTGCAGGGTCCAGCCACGGATTTCCCGGCCCTCGAAATCGAAGTCCCTGATCACCCGGCGGCCGTGCTTGCTGCGACCGTACCAGCTACGCGCGCCGAAACGTTCCTCGAGGAAGCGCTTTTGCCCGGCATGCATGGCGGCGCCTCCTATACCACGGTGCGCCGCTGGCGCGTGCCCGGCTGCGGATTGCAGTTCGGTCGGCCGGCGGGCGTCGCCAGGCGATCACGGTAGAGCAGGTCTCCTGGGTTGCCGAAGCGCAGGTCTTGCGGCAGCAGCGGGACGTGTGGCGGGACCGTGGGCGCGGCCGTGCCATTTACCTGCAGACAGGCGTCATAGACGTCGTCATTCGCAGTGCAATTCGCCTCCCAAGCCACCTCGTGGTAGCTGAACCCGGACCAGCCGCAGGCGGTCTGCCAGACCGAGCTGCCGATCGCGAGCAACTCGTTGAGGGCGAAGTTCCAGCCCATCCTCGATTGCCAGAGGTTGCACCCGAGCGCGTTGGCGAAGCTCGAGACGATCGTCGCGCAGTCGCTGCAATTGACATAGATGCCGTTACCAACGCCGCCCCTCAGCAGGTCGAGAAAGGCGGTGCAATCGAAATTTGGGAAGCTGTAGTGCGAACTACCGCCGCCAGGGCAGTCGTAGGTCATGATCGCCGGCCCCAACGCGTAGACGCTCTGGGTCACCAGTGCCGCCCCCATGTCCTTCGACGTGGCACCCGCCGCCCAGCGGCAGGCGTAGTCGAGTACATCGGTCCATGGCAGGGCTGTGTTGGCGGCGCTATAGGGCGTCTGCTGCCACGGCCCGGTGGGCACATCGAGCAGCACATAGAGCCTGTGCCGCGTGGTAGCAAATTGGTGCCAGGGCTGGTGCGGTCCCTTTCGATACTCCCAGTGCCAGGCCACGTCCCAAATGCCGACCTCGCCGTGCACGGTCGGCGGGTCGATCAGCTCGAAGCTCAGATACCCGGTCTTGCCGTTGATGAAGTTGACCGGCCGCGCCCTCACGTGGTGCTCCACACGCACTTCGACGAAGGCCATGCTGGGATCAGTCGAGCTTAAGTTTGCTTCAATGGTGATTGTGTTGCCGTGCGTCGGCCCGATCGCATAGGCCGCGCGCGAATCCTCTGCATTCACCGAGATGAACCGCCGCCACTCCGGTACCGTGATGAAACGTGCTGCGTTCTGGCGCAAGTTGAGCGCGTCGTGCGTGGCACTGCCGGTGTTGTGGTTGAATTTGATCGCGTCGATGGCGATCACGGCCCATGCCCCCCATGGTTGCCTATCTAAACACTAACACCACCGCTGCGGTGGGTGGGTGTCAATGTTGGGGCGGCGGTCCCCATGCCAGCGTCTCGGCGGCGTGGCGGTCGGCGCCAGAGGGGAGGGCGACCTCGGGATTGGCGACCCACGCCTCGACGTCGTGGCGCACGACTTCGGCCTCGAGGTCGCGCAGCAGCATGTGGTAGCCCGCGGGATAGAAGGCGACGCGGCGCCGCTGGTCGGCCGGCAGCCCCGCGAGGAACTTCCGCGTGGACTCGCGCGGGATGAGTTCGTCGTGGTCGCCGTAGAGGAACAGCATCGGCGCCTGCAGCTTTGGCGCCGCCGCGAGCGCGTCGTCCATCAGGTCGACCAGTCCCCTGATGGCGTCGATCCTCGTCTCCTTGATCACTAGCTGGTCGCGGCCGAGGGCGCGCAGCATCTCGGTATTGTCGGAGGGCGTGACGCCGAGCCCGCGGCCGGTCACCTTCAAGCCCGGCACAACGCGGTCGCCGAACCATAGCGCGACCCGCTCGGGCACGGTCATGGTGTTGCGGCCCCACACCGCCGGCGCCGACAGGATGAGACCCTCGATGTGGGGCCGCGGGGTGCCCTCGACCTCCGTCTCCACCACGATCGCCACGGCGCCCCCCATGCTCTCGCCGAGAATATAGAGCGGCGCATCGGGGTAACGCACGTGGAGCACGGCGCTCGCCTCGGTAGCGTCCGCCGCAAGCCTCGGTGCTCCCGGCCAGAGTCCATGCCGCGGCCCGGCGCCGAAGCCGCGCTGGTCGTAGGCGAAGGTGGCGATGCCGTGCTTCGCCCACGTCTCGCCGGACTCCTTGAACGCGTTCGAGTAGTCGTTGAAGCCGTGCAGCGCCAGGATCACTGCCTTGGGCTTCGCCTCCGGCAGCCAGGACTTGAGCGGCAACTGGGTGCCGTCATCAGCGATGAAACTGGTCTCGGAGATCGCGGGAGCAACGCTGCCGGGCGGTGCGGCTGGCCCGGACTGGTCCGGGCCCGCGCAGGCCACGACGAATAGGAGCGCTAGGACGGCGGCGCGGCGCGGTGGCCCGCTCATGGCCGGCCTCGCGCAGAGCTTCCCGTGAGCTGCAGGAAGACCGCCTCGAGATCGGTCTCCTCGCTTTGGACATCGCGGATGCTGAGCCCGTGCGCCTGGATCGCCGCGAACACCGGCGCCAGCGTGGTCGTACTGGGGCGATAGTGATAGACGAGCCGGCCGGGCTCCCCGAGGGTGAGGCCGAGCGACACAAGCGCCGGCGGCAGCGCCACCACGGACTCGGCGAGGACGATCGAGAGCGTCTTGGCGTCGATGCGCCCCACCAGCGCCGCCGTCGTGTCGCAAGCGACGACTGCGCCGCGGTCGATGATGGCGATCCGGTCGCAGAGCGTCTCTGCCTCTTCGAGATAATGCGTGGTGAGCAGAATAGTGGTGCCGGCGGCATTGAGCGAGCGCACGAGGTCCCAGAGCTGCCGCCGCAGCTCGACGTCGACGCCGGCGGTGGGCTCATCGAGCACCAGCACGGGCGGCGCGTGCACCATCGCCTTGCCGATCATCAGCCGCCGCTTCATGCCGCCGGAGAGCGTCCGGCTGTAGGCATCCGCCTGCGCCGTCAGGTTGAGCGAGGCCAGGATCTCCTCGGTGCGCCGCTCGGATTTCGGCACGCCGTAGAGGCCGGCCTGGAGGTCGAGGAGCTCGCGCGGCGTGAAGAACGCGTCGATGTTGAGCTCCTGCGCCACCACGCCGATGGCGGCGCGGGCTTGCCGCGGGTGCACGTCGATGTCGATGCCCCAGATCTCGGCGCGGCCGCCGGTCTTCACAACGAGGCCCGCGAGGATGTTGATCAAGGTCGACTTGCCGGCACCGTTGGGGCCCAGCAGCCCGAAGATCGAGCCGCGGGGGATCGCGAGATCGACCGCATCGAGGGCGAGCTTGTCCGGCTGCCGGTTGCTGCCGCGATAAATCTTGCTGAGGCCGCGGACCTCGACCGCGGGCGCGGCGAGGGCCGGCTGCGGCTCGGCCTCGAGCGGCGCGCGCTGGTCTGGCGTCAGTCGAACGGGGTAGCTGGTCATTGATTGTGCGGGGGCAAGGGGTATCATCCGCGCGCCGACGGGGTCAACGCCGCGAGGACATCCAGCCTCATGCAACCTTTCGAAGTGATTTATGTTCCGACGGAGGTCGTCGCGTGCGACGGCGATGGCGGCGCCGGCGGCCACCCCAGGGTCTACCTCAATCTCTCCGCCGAGGGGCGCATCGAGTGCCCCTACTGCTCGCGGCTCTTCGTTCATGAGTCCAGGCGCGGGCAACCCCTCGCCTCGGGCTCGGTCGCCGGCAGCCCGCAAGCCGCCCCCAAGCCTTGACAAAGCTCAAGCACGTCTACCTCGTTGACGGCTCCGGGTACATTTTTCGGGCGTACCACGCACTGCCGCCGCTGACGAGGCCTGACGGCACGCCTGTCGGCGCCGTGCTTGGCTTCACCAATATGCTGCTGAAGCTCCTGCGCGAAACCGACGCCGATTATATCGCCGTGATCTTCGACGCCGCCGGCACGACGTTCCGCCACCGGATCTACGACGCCTACAAGGCGCACCGCCCGGAGCCGCCCGACGATCTCATTCCGCAATTCAAGCTGGTCCGCGAGGCGACCGACGCCATGAACGTCGCGCGCATCGAGCAGGCGGACTACGAGGCCGACGATCTCATTGCGGCCTATGCCAAGGCCGCGGTCAAGGTGGGCGCCACCGTCACCGTGGTCTCGTCGGACAAGGACCTGATGCAGCTGGTCTCCGACAAAGTGCAGCTGCTCGATCCCATCAAGAACAAGCCGATCGGCGCTGCCGAGGTGAAGGAGAAGTTCGGCGTTGGCCCCGAGCAGGTGATCGAGGTGCAGGCGCTGATCGGCGACAGCGTCGACAACGTGCCAGGCGTGCCCGGGGTCGGCGTCAAGACGGCGGCAGAGCTGATCGGCGCCTACGGCACCCTCGAGAACCTGCTGAAGAGGGCCGAGGAGATCAAGCAACCGAAACGCCGGCAGAACCTGATCGAATTCGCGGACCAGGCGCGCATCTCGAAGAAACTGGTCGCGCTCGACGCCGACATACCGCTGCCGCAGCCGCTCGAGTCCTTCGCGGTCAAGCAACTCGACGGAAAGAAGCTGGGCGCGTTCCTGCAAGAGCAGAACTTTCGCTCGCTGCTGAACCGCCTCGACGCGCAGCTCAGGAGCGCCATCGGCAAGGACGCACCGCCACCTGCGCGCCCCACGCCGACAGCGCTGGCACCGACGAGCGCGAATGGCGCGATGGCAGTGGCGGTGCCGGAGAATCTCGCGGCGGCGAAGCGCACCTACGAGCTCGTGCAGGACATCGGGGTGCTCGCGTGCTGGATCGGCCGCGCTCTCCCTGAGGGCACGGTGTCCATCGCGGTCGAGACCACGTCGTCCGATGCCATGCGTGCCGAGCTCTTGGGCGTGGCACTCGCGGTCGCGCCGGGTGACGCCTGCTACATCCCCCTCGGCCGTCGGGCGCATGCCGGCGGCCTCGACCTCGGCGACGGTCCGGGCGCGAAGCAGATCCCGCGCGACACCGCCCTCGAGCATCTCAAGACGCTGCTCGAGGACCCCGGCGTCCTCAAGGTCGCCCACAACGCGAAGTTCGCACTCGAGGTGCTGCGGCGCCGCGGCATCACCATGGCGCCGATCGACGACACGCTGCTGCTCTCCTTCGTGCTCGAGGGCGGCCGGCACGGCCACGACCTCGACGAACTGGCGCCGCTCCATTTCGGCCACGAGATGATCAAGCTCAAGGAACTCGTGGGCAGCGGGAAGAGCCAGATCGAATTCGCGGCGGTGCCGATGGATCGCGCCCGCGATTTCGCCGCGGAGCAGGCGGATTACGCCTTGCGGCTCCATCGCCTGCTCCGTCCCCGCCTCGTCGCCGAGCACATGGTGAGCTTTTACGAAACCGTGGAGCGGCCGCTGGCGCCGGTGGTGGCGGAGATGGAGCGCGCCGGCATCATGGTCGACCGTGCGCGCCTCCGCGAGCTCTCCACGGATTTCGCGGGGCGCATGGCCGATCTCGAGCGCGAGATCTACAAGCTAGCGGGCCACGAGTTCAACCTGGGCTCGCCGAAACAGCTGGGCGAGGTGCTGTTCGACGAGCTCAAGCTCGCACCCGGCAAGAAGATGAAGACCGGCGCCTACGGTACCGACGCAAGCGTGCTCGAAGAGCTCGCCGAGAACCATCCGCTGCCGCAACGCGTCCTCGACTGGCGGCAGCTGCAGAAGCTCAAGAGCACCTATGCCGACACGCTCGCAGACGAGATCAATCCGGAAACCGGCCGCATCCATACCAGCTATTCGCTCGCGGGCGCGGTGACGGGCCGGCTCTCCTCGACCGATCCCAATCTACAGAACATCCCCGTGCGCACCGAGGAGGGCCGGAAGATCCGCCGCGCCTTCGTGGCGACATCGGGCCATGTGCTGCTCTCGGCGGATTACAGCCAGATCGAGCTGCGCCTCGCCGCCCATGTCGCCGGCGTCGACGCGCTCAAGGAGGCGTTCAAGCGCGGCGACGACATCCACGCGATGACCGCGAGCGAGGTATTCGGCGTCCCCATGAAGAAGATGGACCCGATCACGCGCCGGCGCGCCAAGGCGATCAACTTCGGCATTATCTACGGCATCAGCGCCTTCGGTCTCGGGCGGCAGATCCAGGTGCCGCAGGCCGAGGCCGCCGCCTACATCAAGGCCTATTTCGAGCGCTTCCCCGGCATCCGCGACTACATGGAGCGGATGAAGCAGCTCTGCCGCGAGCGCGGCTATGTGGAGACGATCTTCGGACGGCGATGCGCGATTCCCGGCATCAAGGACTCGAACTACGCGCGGCGCAATTTCGCCGAGCGCCAGGCGATCAACGCGCCGCTGCAGGGGTCGGCGGCGGACATCATCAAGCGCGCCATGGCGCGCCTGCCGCCGGCGCTCGTCAAGGCCGGTCTCGAGGCGCGAATGCTGCTCCAGGTGCACGACGAGCTGGTCTTCGAGGTGCCGGTCAAGGAGACGAACGCCGTCGCCGCGCTGGTTAAGCATGTCATGGAGGGGGCGGTCGGACCGTCGCATACCCTCTCGGTGCCCCTGGTGGTGGAGACGGGCTCGGCGCAGAATTGGGAAGAGGCGCATTGAGCGTCATCCGAAGGAGGCTCTCATGAAAGCGACGGTGGTCGAGCAAGATTTTGCGGTGGCGGCCCAGGTGACGCCGGGCGACATCGGGGAGATCGCAAAAGAGGGCGTGAAGACGCTGATCAACAACCGTCCTGACGGCGAGGAGCCGGGACAACTCTCGTCATCCGAGGCGCGCGCGCAAGCCGAGAAGCTCGGCCTTCAGTACGTCTACCTGCCCGTGCAAACCGGCACGATCACCGCCGCCGATGTCGACGCCTTCGCCCGCGCGCTAAAGAACAGTCCGAAGCCCGTCGTGGCGCATTGCCGCTCAGGCACGCGCTGCTACCTCCTCTGGGCCGCGACGCAGGCGGCCCAAGGCAAGGACGTGAACCAGCTCGTCATGCGCGCCGCCGGCGACGGCTACGACATCCGCGTGCTGCCGGACTTGCTAAGGCGGATCGGCAGGGGCTGACGCCCGCCTTTGTATGGTGACATGGCGACACACCAGTCGCGTGGCGCATGGCAGGGTGCGGCTTGATGACGGCTTGCGCCCGCGCGCATGCGGGTCACAATCGCGCCAAATATCGTCCCATCGAGGAGATCCCCATGAAACAACGTCTCGATCCCGCCACGATCGCGCCCGAAGGCTACAGAGCTATGCGGGCGTTCCAGGCCTACATCGAGAAGAGCGGCCTCGAGCATTCGCTCATGGAGCTCGTGAAGATCCGCGCCTCGCAGATTAACGGCTGCGCCTTCTGCCTCGCGATGCACACGAGTGACGCGCGCAAGATAGGCGAGAGCGACGAGCGCATGCATCTGCTCAACGCCTGGAAAGAGGCGCCGGTGTTCAGCCCGCGCGAGCGCGCGGCGCTCGCCTGGACCGAGGCGCTGACCCTGGTGACCGAGGGTCACGTGCCCGATGCGGTTTACGAGGAAGCGCGCCAGCACTTCTCCGAGAAGGAGCTGGTCGACCTCACCTACGCGGTGATGGCGATCAACGCCTGGAATCGCATCGCGATCGCCTTCCGCAAGCAGCCGATCCTGAGCCGCGCCAGCGCCGCGGCCTGAGCGGCACCCGAGGGACGCCCAGTCTGTGGGGCACCGCCTGAAAATCAATCCGCGGTGTGGACGCCCGCGGCGGCCACGTCGCGGGTCACGTGGGATTTGAAGCGCTCGAAATTCTTCTCGAATCGCTTGGTGAGCGCGCGGGCGGTGTCGTCGTAGGCGGGCTTGTCGGACCAGGTGTCCCGCGGGTTCAGCACGGCGTGAGGCACGCCCGGGCAGGCCTGCGGCACGTGGAGGCCGAAGAAGGGATCGCGCTTTGTCTCGACGCCCTTGAGCTTGCCATCGATCGCAGCGCGCACCAGCGTGCGCGTGTGCTGGATCTTCATGCGCTGGCCCACGCCATAGGCGCCGCCGGACCAGCCGGTGTTGACGAGCCAGCAGGTCGTCTTGTGCTGCCGGATGCGCTCGCCCAGGAGCTTCGCATAGACCGACGGGTGCCGCGGCATGAAAGGGGCGCCGAAGCAGGTGGAGAACGTCGCCTGCGGTGCGTTGCCGAGGCCGCGCTCGGTGCCGGCGACGCGCGCCGTGTAGCCCGAGAGGAAATGATAGGCCGCCTGGTCCGGCGTCAGCTTCGCGATCGGCGGCAGCACGCCGAAGGCGTCGGCAGTCAGCATGATCACGTTCGCGGGATGGCCTGTGACGCCGGTCAGGCTCGCATTCGGGATGAAGTCGATGGGATAGCACGCGCGTGTGTTCTCGGTGAGGCTGTCGTCGTCGAGATTGGGCTCGCGGGTCACGGGATCGAGCACGACGTTCTCGAGCACCGTGCCGAACCGGCCGACGGTCGCATAGATCTCGGGCTCCGCCTCCGGCGAGAGGCGGATCACCTTGGCGTAGCAGCCGCCCTCGAAATTGAAGAGCCCGTTGCGGCTCCAGCCGTGCTCGTCGTCGCCGACCAGCGTGCGGGTGCCGTCGGCGGAGAGCGTGGTCTTGCCCGTGCCGGAGAGGCCGAAGAACACGGCGCTGTCCCCTTTGGGTCCGATGTTGACCGAGCCGTGCATCGGCAGCACGTCCCTCTGTGGCAGCAGGTAGTTCAAGATCCCGAACACCGATTTCTTGATCTCGCCGGCGTAACGCGTGCCGCCGATCAGCACCATGCGCTGGGTGAAATTGACGAGGATGAAGACCCCGGAATTGAGCCTGTCGAGCTCGGGTGTCGCCTCGAAGTAGGGCAGGTGGATGATGGTGAAATCCGGGCGGAAGCCCCTGAGCTCCTGGTGCGTCGGCCGCAGGAACATGTTGTGCGCGAAGAGGCTGTGCCAGGCGCTGTCGCTCACCATCCGCACCGACAGCCGGTACTCGGGGTCGGCGCCCGCGAAGCAGTCGGTGACGAAGGCCTCGCGACCCTGGAAGTTCGCGAGCATGCGGAGCTTCAGGCTCTCGAACACCTCCGGCGAGACGCGCTGGTTGATGGCGTTCCAGTCGACCTCGCGCTCGGTGCCGGCGTCGGCGACGATGAACTTGTCGCGAGGCGTGCGGCCCGTGTGCACCCCGGTCCGCGCCACGAATGCGCCACCCCCGGCGATCTCGCCCTCGCCGCGCCGGACGGCGTGCTCGTAGAGCATCGGCACGCCCAGGTTCCAGTGCTCGGTCGCGAGCTGGCGAAAACCATGCTGGTCGAGGCCGACGCCCCCCTTGAGGCCGACCTCGCGCGCTCTTCCGTCCATCAAGCGGTTCCCTCGTTCTTCAGACTTATTGGATTCGACCATAGCCGACGGTTGGCGGCCTAACAATCGGGCGCGCGGGCACTGCACAAACGCCATCAGGACCTCGATAATTCCCCTCCCCTGAGCACCACCTGAGCGGCGCCGGCATTCGCCAGGGACATCCTCAGGCGCGCGATCTCGCCCTTGCGGCGCAGGTCCAGACCCTCGGGATCGATCCCGGTGATGCGCCACCCGTCGCCCTCGAGCCGAAGCGCCCGCACCGCAGCGTTAACCATTTTGGGATCGGCATTCACGGCGGCAAGCACCTCAATCTCGTCGCGCGGAAAGCTGCCGTCCGGTGTCACCAGAAGCTCACGCGCCGCCACCCAATGGATTTTTCCGAAGCCCGCGACCAGGTGCGCCCGCGCGACGGTCACGCGATACAGGTGGAAGTCGGCGAACCCCGCATAGAGCTTGGCCGCCGGATGCCGGGCGAGGAAGCGGGCCTTGAGGCGCAGATCATCGACCGGCGTCGCCTCGCCGAGCAGGGTGACTCGCGGTCCCGTCAGCGGATCATCCAATCCGTGCGTGCCATCGAACAACAGCGAGACCCTTGCGTCGGCCTTGATGTTCTTGGCGTGCTCGGAGAGGTCCGAGATCAACAGGAGCGGCGTGGCATCATGATCGAGCGCCACCAGGACCAGCGACGCGAAAGGCCAGCCGCCCTGGGAGGTCGCGAGCGCGGCGCGGTCGGTCGCCCGCATGACGGCGCGGACGCGCGGGGCCGGCATATCGGCGGGGGAATTGGCGGCGGACGGCATGCCAAGAACGATCTTAGCGGGCCTCGTTCCCGCGGCAACCGCGAGAGGGTGCCGGGGGTTGAAACCGCGCGCAAAGCGGGTAGTTTGCTCGCGCCATGTCGGATTTATGCCCAAAAGGTGCCACAGTGAGCGCGGAGACTCGGTCGTGATGAAAGCGCCTCCGGGGCAACCCCCGCGGACCCCGCCCGCACAGCAGAAGGACCGACTCGTGGGCAGCACCATTGCGCTGGTCGATGACGACCGCAACATCCTGACCTCCGTCGCCATGACCCTGGAGGCCGAGGGCTTCACCGTGCGCACCTATGCCGACGGCGCGGAGGCGCTGAAGGCGATCCAGCAGCAGCCGGTCGACCTCGCCATCCTCGACATCAAGATGCCGCGCATGGACGGGCTCGAGCTGCTCGCGCACCTGCGCAAGCAGAGCAAGCTGCCCGTGATCTTCCTCACCTCGAAAGACGACGAGGTGGACGAGGTGCTTGGCCTCCGGATGGGTGCCGACGATTACATCAAGAAGCCGTTCTCCCAGAGGCTGCTCATCGAGCGCATCCGCGCACTGCTCCGCCGCGGCGACATGGCGCGCGCCGGCGAGGCCGAGAGCGAGCCGGTGATCCAGCGCGGCGACCTCCTGCTCGATCCTGCGCGCCATCAGTGCGCCTGGAAGGGCGAGAGCGTCGACCTCACCGTCACGGAGTTCCTGATCCTGAAGGCGCTGGCGCTGCGCCCCGGCCACGTGAAGAGCCGCGACCAGCTGATGGACAGCGCCTACGGCGAGCACATCTACGTCGACGACCGCACTATCGACAGCCACATCAAGCGGCTCCGCAAGAAATTCAAAGTCGCCGACAACGAGTTCTCGCAGATCGAGACACTCTACGGGGTGGGCTATCGCTACCGCGACCGATGAACCCCGGACCCGTGCCGGACAAGGTGAGGCTGTCGCGCCGAGCGCCGAGCCGCGGGAAGCCGCGAGCCGCCGCTCGCGGCGGCTGAGACGGAGGCTCTCGCCGCTCACGCGCCGCATCCTCGCGGTCAATGTGCTGGCCTTAGCGCTGTTGGGCCTCGGCCTTCTCTATCTCGGCGGTTACCGCACAACCCTGATCAACGCGGAGCTCGACGCGTTGCAGACCCAGGGTGAGATCTCCGCCGCGGCGCTCGCGGAGGGTGCCGTCTACGAGACGCCCGGCGAGCCCGAGTACCTGATCCCCGAGCTCGGCCGCGACATGCTGAAGCGCTTGGTGGAGCCCGCCAAGGCGCGGGCGCGCCTCTTCGATGCCGCGGGCACGCTGGTCGCCGACAGCCGGTGGCTCCCTGGCCCCGGCGACACCGTCCAGGTGGAAGCGCTGGAGGCGCCCGAAGTTCAGACCTCGCCCGCGCGGCTTAGCGAGCGGGTGCTGAGCTACCTGCTGCGCTTCCTGCCGGCCTCGACCGATTATCCGCCCTACATCGAATACGTAACGCCGACCTCCCAGGACTACACCGAGGTGGCGGCGGCGCTCGAGGGCGAGCCCGCCCGCGCCGTGCGCCGCGACCGCGAGACCGGCGGCCTCGTGCTGAGCGTCGCCGTGCCGATCCAGCGCTACAAGAAGGTGCTGGGGGCGATTCTATTCTCGAGCGGTAGCCGCGACATCGAGAAGGCGATCCATCAGGTGCGGCTCGAGATCGCCAAGGTGTTCCTGATCGTGCTTAGCGTGACCGTGCTGCTCTCGATCTATCTCGCGGGTACCATCGCGCGGCCGATCCGGCGGCTTGCGATCGCGGCCGAGCGCGTGCGCCGCGGCCACGGGCGCCAGGTGGCGATCCCCGACTTGACGCTCCGGCGCGACGAGATCGGCGAGCTCTCTGGCGCGCTCCGCGAGATGACCGACGCGCTCTGGCGCCGCATGGACGCGATCGAGCATTTCGCGGCCGACGTCGCCCACGAGATCAAGAACCCGCTCACCTCGCTCAAGAGCGCGGTCGAGACCGTGGTACGCGTCGCCGATCCCGAGAAGCAGCGTCGGCTGCTCAATGTCGTGGTGGAGGACGTGGCGCGCCTCGACCGCCTCATCAGCGACATCTCCGATGCCTCGCGGCTCGACGCCGAGATGAGCCGCATCGAGCTGGAGCCGGTGCCGCTCGACGATATGCTGCGCGCACTGGTCGATGTGCACGAGGCTTCCGACAAGGACGGCGCACCGCGGCTCGAGCTGGTGCTGCCGCTGGGCCACGGGCGTACGCCGCTCACCGTGCTCGGCATGGAGAGCCGCCTCGGCCAGGTGTTCCGCAACCTCATCACCAACGCGATCTCGTTTAGCCCGGCGGGCGGCACCATCTGGGTCGCCGCCGAGCGCCAGGGCGATTTCGTCCGCGTCACGATCGAGGACGAGGGTCCTGGCATCCCCGAGAGCAAGCTGGAGGCGATCTTCGACCGCTTCTACACCGAGCGCCCCACCGGCGAGAAATTCGGTACCCACAGCGGCCTTGGCCTCTCGATATCGAAGCAGATCGTCGAGGCGCACCAGGGCACCATCCGCGCGGAGAACCGCCGCGACGCCCAGGGCCGCGTGGTCGGTGCCCGCTTCGTGGTGCTGCTCCCGGCGGCTTGAGGGCTCTGGCCGCCGAGCGACGCCCGCTCCCCAATTGTCGTCATGGCCCGGGTGGCAGTGACCAAGGGCCATTGACTCCCTGCGGGGCGTAGCTCACCTAACATCGGGCATGATTTTGGTGCACGGCACAACGGTGGCGCTCGGTGGCGACGGCGTGCTCCTCCGCGGCCCCTCCGGCAGCGGGAAGAGCGACCTGGCCCTGCGCCTGATCGACGGCGGCGCGCGCTTGGTGGCTGACGACCAGACCGAGCTCACCCTCGGGGATGACGGCCTCGTCGCTCGCGCACCTGCAACCATCGCCGGCAGAATGGAGGTGCGCGGGGTCGGCATTGTCCGCGTACCGACGGTAGCTAGCGCACCGGTCCGGCTGGTGGTCGACCTAGTGCCGTCCAAGCGCGTCGAGCGTCTACCCGAGCCGCAATTCTGCGAGTATCTTCAATGCTCTCTGCCCCTGCTCGCACTGGCGCCCTTCGAGGCCTCGACGCCGGCCAAGGTCCGTCTGGCGCTCGTCGGCTTGGTTAGGACCGCAACCCTCCCTATAGTCTGGGCGCCATGACCCAGCCGGCTCCCGCCTCGGCTGCCGTTTCGGAGAAGGCTCCGGGCCCACAAGCCGCGCCAGCAAGCCGCGTCGTGGTGGTGACGGGGATGTCGGGGGCTGGTCGATCGAGCGCGCTCAAGGCCTTGGAAGATTTGGGTTATGAGGCGGTGGACAACCTGCCGCTGTCGCTGGTGCCGAGCCTGATGAGCCACCGTCCCCTGAGCGCACCCCTGGCGGTGGGCGCCGATGTCCGGACCAGAGATTTCGGCGTCTCCGCCCTCGCCGATACCCTCGATGGGCTCGCCCGAGAGGGTGGTACGCGCGCCACCGTGGTGTTCATCGACTGCGACGACGACCGGCTGGTCAAGCGCTTCACCGAGACCCGCCGTCGCCACCCCCTCGCGCTTGACCGCCCTGTGATCGACGGCATCCGGCTCGAGCGGCAATACGTTTCGCCCTTGCGAGATCGGGCCGACCTCGTTATCGATACGACCGACCTCAGCCTCGTTGATCTGAAGCGCCTCCTGTCTGGTCATTTCGCGCTCGATCGCTCACCCGGCATTGCACTCTCGGTGATCTCATTTTCCTACCGCCACGGCCTGCCGCGTGATGCCGACATCGTTTTCGATGCGCGTTTCCTCAGGAACCCGCACTACGTCCCGGTCCTCGAGCCGCAGAGCGGCCTCGACCCCGAGGTGGGCGCCTACATCGCCGCCGATCCGGATTTCCCGACCTTCTTCCGCGACCTCGGGGGCCTCGTGGACTCGCTCCTGCCGCGCTTCGAGCGGGAGGGGAAAAGCTACCTCACCATCGCCATCGGCTGTACCGGCGGCCGCCACCGCTCCGTCTATCTGGCGGAGCGGCTGGCGGCCTGGCTGTGCGAGCGGGGCCGCGCCGTGAGCGTGCGCCATCGCGACCTCGCCGCCGGCTCTACCAAGGACATTCAATGATCGGCATCGTCATCGTCACCCACGGCCGGCTCGCCGCGGAGTTCATCGCGGCCCTCGAGCACGTCGTGGGACCCCAGCGCGATATCGCCGCCATCTGCATTGGGCCCGATGACGACATGGAGCAGCGTCGCCAGGACATTCTGCAATCCGTGAAAGCCGTGGATACCGGTGACGGTGTGGTCCTGCTCACGGACATGTTCGGCGGCACGCCCTCGAACCTCGCGATCTCCGTGATGGATCGTCCGAAGATCGAGGTGATCGCCGGCATCAACCTGCCCATGCTGATCAAGCTCGCAAGCCTGCGCTCGACCGAGACCCTCGCGGACGCGGTGCGCGGCGCCCAGGAAGCTGGACGCAAGTACATCAACGTCGCTTCGCAACTGCTGGCCGACGCCCACGGATGAGCGAGGTCGAGACCGCGGGCGCGGGCGAACAGCATCCCGCGGCCATGGCCCAGCGCACCGTTACCATCTGCAACAAGCGCGGTCTCCACGCCCGCGCCGCCGCCCGCTTCGTCAAGCTTGCCTGGCAATTCGACGCCGAGGTGACCGTGCGCAAGAACGGCACCACGGTTTCGGGCCGCTCGATCATGGGTCTGATGATGCTGGCGGCCGGGCCCGGCACCGCCATCGAGCTGGCCGCCACCGGCCCCGAGGCGGAGCGCGCCGTGGCGGCGCTCGCCGATCTCGTCGCCGGCGGCTTCGATGAGGGGTGAGGGCGCGGGCCGCAAGGAGCGCCCCGAGCGCGTGCTGCACGGGCTCGGTGTCTCGCCGGGCATCGCCATTGGCCCGGCCTTCATTACCGAGGACGGCGAGGTGCCCGTGCCCGAGCGGCGGATCGAGCCCGACGAGGTCCCCGCCGAGCGCCACCGCTTCGAACAGGCGGTTCAGTTCTCCCTGAGGCAGCTCAAGAAGCTCAAGGGCAAGGCCGCGGCGCTGCCGGAGTCCGCCTCGGAGGAGATGGGGTATCTGCTCGATGCCCACATGGCGATGCTCTCGAACTCGCGCCTGGTGCGCGGCGTCGAGCGGCGCATCCGCGAGGAGCGCATCAACGCCGAGCGCGCGGTGCAGATGGAGATCGCCGCCATCGGCGAGAGCTTCGCCGCCATGGAGGACGCCTACCTCGCCCAGCGCATCGAGGACGTGCGCGTGGTGGGCGCGCGGCTCCTGCGCAACCTCACGCAGACGCCCTATGCCGCCTTCTCGCGACTCCCCGAAGGCACGGTGATCCTGGCCGAGGATCTGAGCCCCGCCGACACCGCGCTCATGGATCCCCGCCGCGTCGCCGGGTTCGCCGCGGTGCTAGGCGGATCGGAAAGCCACACTGCCATCATGGCGCGCGCGCTGGGATTGCCGGCGGTGCTCGCGGTGGCGGGCCTCTTCGGCGAGGTGCAACCGGGCGACTCCGTGGTGATCGACGGCTCCGCCGGCACCGTGGTGCTGAACCCGACCGCGGCCACCGTCGAGCGCTACGAGAAACGCCAGGACGAGTTCCGGAGAGAGCAGCGACAGCTCGCCCGGTTGAAGCGCGTGCCGGCGGTGACGCGCGACGGCGAGGAGATCACGCTCGAGGCCAACCTCGAGTTGCCACGCGAGCTCGAGCAGGCGATCTCCGCCGGCGCGCAGGGTCTCGGCCTCGTGCGCACCGAGTTCCTCTACATGAACCGCGACGACCTGCCGGACGAGGACGAGCAATACCAGGCCTACAAGACGCTGGTGAAGGGCATGGAAGGGAAGCCCGTCACCATCCGCACCCTCGACGTCGGCGGCGACAAGATCGCGGCTCCCCTCACCGAGAGCCTCGAGGGGGAGGGCGGCAATCCCGCGCTCGGCTTGCGCGCGATCCGGCTCTCGCTCAAGGAGCGCAAGCTTCTCGACGCCCAGCTTGCGGCGATCCTGCGCGCCGGCGCCGAGGGTCCGGTACGCGTGCTGCTGCCGATGGTGAGCACCCTCACCGAGGTGCGCAGCGCGCGCGAGGCGCTGCAGCAGGTGGCGCGGCGGCTCAAACGCCGCGGCCTGGAGATCGCCGATCCGCTGCCGCCACTCGGCGTCATGATCGAGATCCCCGGCGCCGCGCTCGCCGCCGACGCGCTCGCCAGCGAGTGCGATTTCTTTGCCATCGGCACCAACGACCTCATCCAGTACACGCTTGCGATCGACCGCGGCGACGAGCAGGTGGCCTATCTCTATAACCCGCTGCACCCGGCTGTGCTGCGCTTGATCCAGTTCGCGATCGAGGCGGCGCTCCGCGCGCGCATTCCCGTCAGCCTCTGCGGTGAGATGGCGGGCGATGCCCGCTACACGGCGCTGCTGCTCGGCCTCGGCATCCGCGACCTCTCGATGGCGCCGGGCAACATCTCGCGGGTGAAGCGCCGCATCCGCCACCTCGACCTGCTCGCCGCCCAGCGCCGCGCCCGCGCCATCATGGACCAGATGGACGAAGCCCGCATCGCCGCCCTGCTCGACGACTTCAACGCCCTCACCGGCCCGAAATAAGCTCACCGCCTCTGTGGCGAGCTATCACTGTGGGATGGGGCCCATGCGTGCCCATGCTTGCTCGCGTGGGGCGGCGCTGGTATATGCCGCGTCTCTTTCCCACCGCCGCCTCATCAGGAGTCGTTCATGGCCGATGGAGCCGACTACAAGGTCGCCGATTTGTCGCTGGCGGAGTGGGGGCGGCGGGAGCTCTCGATCGCCGAGAGCGAGATGCCGGGCCTGATGGCGATCCGCGAGGAGTTCGGGCCCAAGAAGCCGCTAAAGGGCGCACGCATCGCGGGCTCGCTCCACATGACGATCCAGACCGCGGTGCTGATCGAGACCCTGAAGCACCTGGGCGCCGACGTGCGCTGGGCCTCCTGCAACATTTTCTCGACGCAGGATCACGCCGCCGCCGCCGTCGCGAAATCCGGCACGCCGGTCTTCGCCTACAAAGGTGAATCCCTTGAGGAGTACTGGGAATTTACCCACCGCATCTTCCAGTGGGCGGACGGCGGCACGCCCAATATGATCCTCGACGACGGTGGCGACGCGACGCTGCTGGTGCATCTCGGCATCCGCGCGGCGCAGGACCCTTCGGCGATCGCCAGGCCCACCAACGAGGAGGAGGAAGTCCTCTACGCTGTGATCAAGCGGCACCTCGCGTCGAAGCCGGGCTGGTACGCGACGCTGGGGAAGAACATCCGCGGCGTCACCGAGGAGACCACCACCGGCGTGCACAGGCTCTATCAAATGGCCAAGGAAGGCCGGCTGCTATTCCCCGCAATCAACGTCAACGACAGCGTCACCAAGTCGAAGTTCGACAATCTCTATGGCTGCCGCGAGAGCCTGGTGGACGGCATCCGCAGGGCGACCGATGTGATGATGGCGGGCAAGGTCGCGGTCGTCGCGGGTTTCGGCGACGTGGGCAAGGGCTCGGCGGCTTCGCTCCGCAATGCCGGCGCGCGCGTCATGGTGACCGAAATCGATCCGATTTGCGCGCTGCAGGCCGCGATGGAAGGCCACCAGGTCGTGACCATGGACGAGGCGGCGTCCATGGGCGACATCTTCGTCACCGCCACCGGGAACGTCGACGTCATCACGCTCGAGCACATGCGGCGCATGAAGGACCGCGCGATCGTCTGCAACATCGGGCACTTCGACAGCGAGATCCAGATCGGCTCGCTCCGGAACTACAAATGGGAAGAAGTGAAGCCGCAGGTGGACGAGGTCGTCATGCCCGACGGCAAGCGCCTCATCGTGCTGGCCAAGGGCCGCTTGGTGAACCTCGGCTGCGCCACCGGTCACCCGAGCTTCGTGATGAGCGCCTCCTTCAGCAACCAGGTGCTGGCGCAGATCGAGCTTTTCACCAACGCCGGCAAGTACCAGAAGCAGGTCTATACCCTGCCGAAGCGGCTCGACGAGAAGGTGGCGGCGCTGCACCTGGCGAAGCTCGGCGTGAGGCTTACGCGGCTCACCGCCGCGCAAGCGACGTACCTGGGTGTGCCCGAGCAGGGACCCTTCAAGTCCGATCACTACCGCTATTGATCGGTTTTAAGCATCCGCTCCAGCTGATCGAGCAGGCCGAGCTGACCTTTCGTGATCTTGCCGCGCGCGGTGGCTAAGTCGAGCCACCCCGCGCGGTCGACCTCGGGGAATGTCTGCTTTTTGCCGGAATGCGGCGGCCATTCCATCTCGAAGGTGTTGCTGCGAATGGCGGCTGCGTCGCAATCGGCCTCGATCGCCCAGGCATGCACCACCTTGCCGCTTGGCTGGCGCACCGGCGCAAGAGCCCGGAAGTGCCCGGCGACGGTGAGCCCGGTCTCCTCCCGGAATTCTCGCTGGGCAGCCGCAAGGAGTTCCTCGCCCGCCGGCGCCTCGCCTTTGGGAATGGACCATGCGCCGGCGTCTTTCCTCGTCCAGAACGGACCGCCGGGATGGACCAGGAAGACCTCCGGCGCGCCCTGGCGCAGTCTGTAGAGTAGGAGTCCGGCGCTGATCTTGCCCATGATGTCCGGTCACGGTCTGTGGCGCCGGAGTGTACGGCGCCGCACGATCTCTTGGATGCCTCTAAATTCTCTTAGTTAAATGCCGCCGAGGCGCGATAATTCCGAAAAGGCGCCGAGTCGCGCCGATTTCGCTCGACTCGAGCGCGCGATGGGGGACATGGGTGCGGCCTAGGAATTGGCTGGCCATGGTCGGGGCGGTGGCTCTGGTGCCCGTGCGGGCACAGGCCGCCGATCTCGCGGACACCGGCGGCCTGCCGCCGTTGCTCCTGCTCCTGGTGCTGGTCGCGGTTCTGCCGTTGCTTTTCTGGGCGCGCCACCGGGTGCGGCAGCTCGAGGCCGAGCGCACTCGGCTCGTCAAGGAAGCGGCCGCCCGCGAAGTCGAGCTTGCCGCGGTGCCGGCCGCCCGCTATCGCTGGCCGGTCGGCGGCGCCGAGAGTTTCGAGCCCGGGCCGGTCCAGGAGCTCGCAGAAGGCATCAGCGGCTTCCGGGATCTCCTGCTGCGCTTCGTGGCGCCCGATGCCGCGTCGATCGAAGCGGCGGTCGCGAGACTGCGCGGCGAGGGCACGGCCTTCGCCCTGACCGCGGCATTGACGACGGGTGCGCGACTGGACGTGATCGGGCGCCGCGCCGTCGGTCCGGATGAAGCGGCCGCTGCGGACATCGTCTGGTTCCTCGCTCCCGTCAGTGGCGGCGAGCTCGCCGCCGAGCGGGACGCGGTGCGCGGCGAGCGCGACCGGTTGCACCGCGTGCTCGACACCTTGCCGCTGCCGATTTGGCGCCGGCGCGCCGACACGCTCGCGCTCATCGAGGTCAACCGCGCCTATGCCCAGGCCATGGAGGCAAGCCCCGGTCAGGCGGTGGCCGAGCATCGCGAAATCGGCGCGCGCGTGCTGGGCGATCACGGCCGCGAGCTCGCGGAGCGCGCGCGGCAGACCCAGGTGGCGCAGTCCGAGAGCCATCACATCGTCGTAGGCGGCCAGCGTCGCCTGATGGAGTTCACGGAGCAGCCCCTCGAGGGCGCTCTGGAGATCCTGGGATTCGCGCGCGACTTCACGGACCTGGAGACGATCCAGGCCGAGCTCGCGCGGCACGTGGCCGCCCACGGCGAAGTCCTGGAGAACGTGACGGTGGCGGTGGCGATCTTCAACGCCGAGGCGCGGCTCACCTTCTTCAACTCAGCCTTCGCGCAGCTCTGGCGCCTGGAGGAGGATTGGCTCGCGGCGGAGCCCAGCCTCGACGAGCTGCTGGAGCGGCTCCGCGAGCGCCGGCGCCTGCCGGAATACGCGGATTTCCGCGCCTTCAAGCGCCAGCAGCTCGCCATGTTCACGTCGCTCCTCGAGCCGCAGGAGGAGCTGCTGCACCTGCCGGACGAGCGCACGCTGCGCCTGGTGGTGTCGCCGCATCCCTTCGGCGGCCTCACCTTTGTCTACGAAGACGTGACCGACAAGCTCGCGCTCGAACGCTCCTACAACACGCTCATCGAGGTGCAGCGCGAGACGCTCGACAATCTTTACGAGGCGGTGGCGGTGCTGGGCAGCGATGGAAGGCTCAAGCTCTGGAATCCCGCCTACGCCCAAATCTGGGAGCTGAGCGCGGCGGACCTCGCCGGCGACCTACACGTGACCGATCTCGTCGAGAAGACCCGTGCCTTCTTCGAGTTCTCGGGTTCGCGCGAGGATTGGCCCGCACTCAAGGAGCGCATCATCGAGCGCCTGACCGGGCGCACCGAGACGAGCGAGCGCCTCCATCGCAGCGACGGCTCGATCTTGCAAGCTTCGATTGTGCCGCTGCCCGACGGTAACGTGCTCTTGAGCTACCTCGACGTCACGGATTCGACGCGCGTCGAGCGAGCGCTCCGCGAGCGCAACGAGGCGCTGGAGACCGCGGGTCGGCTCAAGAGCGAGTTCATCGCCAACGTCTCCTACGAGCTGCGCACGCCCTTGAACGCCATCATCGGCTTCGCCGAGATCCT
>DATFRA010000370.1:0-12285 GCA_035263705.1 Allostellaceae bacterium | reverse complement strand
CGGAACAACACCAATAATAATAACTAGGATCGACGGTCGGCTCTGAGCGCGCCAACAGCGCGGGCCATGGCGGCAAGCCGCGCGGCGGTCTCGGCATCGAGACCGCCGTCGATGCACGTCGGGCGGAATCGGCGCTGAAAGGCGATCAACACGTTGCGCGTCTCGTCGTCGAGCGCTCGGGAGCTCGGCACCCGGTAACCGATCGCTGCCAGCATCGCCTGTGCGCTGGCAACGTCCGCCGGAGGCGCGGCCGCTTCCGTCGGCCAGAGCCCGACGCCCCCACGTGCCAGGCGCGGCCAATCGAAGAGCTCACCGGGATCCTGTTTCCGAACCGGCGCCACGTCGGAGTGGCCGACTACGCGGTCAGCTGGTATCGGATGCCGTGCGATCAGCACCTTCGCCAGCGTCTCGAGCGATGCCATTTGCGCCTCGGGAAAAGCGCGATAACCCCACTCGTGGCCGGGGTTGACCAGCTCGATGCCGATCGAGACCGCATTCACGTTCTCGGTCCCCTGCCAGAACGACGCGCCCGCGTGCCAGGCGCGGCGGCTTTCCTCGACCAGCCGCCAGACTTTACCGTCTTCGTCGATCACGTAGTGCGCGCTCACCTTCGCCGCGGGGTCGCAGAGCCGGTCGATGGCCTCAGCGGCTGTCTTCATGCCGGTGTAGTGCAGCACCAGCATGTCGATGCGGCCGCCCTCGGGCCGCGCGTCGTGATTGGGCGAGGCGCGCTCGCGGATCATCATCGCCGCATCCTGCCCGAAACGCGCGGCGCGGGCCAATTCCGGGTAGATTGGCTTTTCAAGGTGAGTTCATGAGACCCTCCATGCTTCGAATCGAACCCTTTCAGCGCGCCGACTTGCCGCTCGCGGCGACATTCATTGCCGCGATCCAAGAACACGAGCGCGTCAACGTGCCCGAGCTCAAACCAGGCCGTGAGATTGCCGATGACTATGTCAAGGCGATGGTGCGCCGCCTGCGCGAGAACGACGGCCTGATGCTGATGGCCCGCCAGGGAGCCGACACGGTGGGATTCGTCGCCGGCTGGGTCGAGATGGATCAAGATCCGTGCCTCCGAGAGGAGGCGCGCCGGTACGCCCTTGTCTCCGACATCTACGTCGTCGACGCGGCGCGCCGTCAGGGTATCGCCCATCGGCTGCTCGGAGCGTTCGAGCAAGCCATGCGCGAGCGCGGCTGCCGTCGACTGCGCCTTTGCGCGAAGGCGACCAACCCAAGTGCGATCGCGTGCTATGAGGCCGCGGGTTACCGTCCCTACGAGTTGATTCTGTCGAAACCGGTGGGCTGACGAGACCGATTGAAGGGTGTCGGTTGCGGGGGTATAGCCTCCTCATGTCCGGACCGGCGCCCACCGAGGATTGTCCGCGCTGCCTCAAGCCACGCGCGCTCTGCGTCTGCGCGGTGATGGCGCCAGTGCGGAATCGAACCGCCGTGCTGATCCTGCAGCATCCCCAGGAGCAGGACCGGTCGCTCGGCACCGCGCGGCTCGCGAGCCTGCAGCTTCAGAATACCGCGCTCAAGATCGGGCTCTCCTGGCCGAGCCTTTCCGCGGCGCTCGGCCGGCCGGCGGACCCCAAGCGCTGGGCCGTGGTCTATCTGGGTTCCGCCGCGCCCGCGGAGCTGGCGCCCGAGCGCGAGGTGCTGGTGCTCGACCGCAAGGGCGAGCCCGTTGCCGACCAGGACGCCGCGCTCGAGGAGATCGAGGGCATCGTGCTGCTCGACGGCACCTGGAGCCAGGCGAAGACACTGTGGTGGCGCAATCCCTGGGTGCTGAAGGCGAACCGCATCGTGCTGAACCCGCGCCGGCCCTCGCGCTACGGTCTGATCCGCCGCGAGCCCCGGCGCGACGGCCTGTCCACGCTCGAGGCCGCGGGCTTGGCGCTGGCGCGCATCGAGGGCAAGACCGAGATCGAGACGGCGCTGGTCGAGAGCTTCGAGCGAATGCTCGAGCTGGCGCGGAGCGTGGCGCTCGACGCCGAGGGCGGCAACGATCGCCGGACGCGCAAACCACGCAACTTTCGCCGGCGGCGGGCTCGCGTGGGAGGTCGCTGATGACTCACGCTGCCGTGCCGGACGTCAGGGCGCTGGTCTTCGATGTGTTCGGCACGGTGGTGGACTGGCGGAGCAGCATCATCCGTGAGCTCGAGGGATTCGGGCACGAACGGCGGATCTCGGCGGACTGGACCGCGCTCGCCGATGCCTGGCGCGCGGGCTATCAACCGGCCATGGACCGCGTGCGCAAGGGCGAGATCGGCTGGACCGTGATCGACGACCTCCACCGCGAGACGCTCGAGACACTGCTGCCGAAATTCGGCGTGACCGGCCTCTCCGAGATCGACAGGGATCATCTCAAGATGGCCTGGCACCGCCTCGAGCCCTGGCCCGATGTGGTGGCGGGGCTCACCCGCCTCAAGCGCCGCTACATCATCGGCACGCTCTCGAACGGAAACGTGGCGCTGCTCCTCAACATGGCGAAGCGCGCCGACCTGCCCTGGGACATGATCTTCTCGGCGGAGCTCGCGCAAGCCTACAAGCCCGCGCCGGCATGCTACCGGAGCGTGCCCAATTTTCTTCGCATCGAGCCTCGCGAGGTCATGCTGGTCGCGGCTCACAACGGCGATCTGGTGGCCGCCGCGCGCGAGGGATTGAGGACCGGCTTCGTCACGCGCCCGGCCGAGTACGGACCCCACCAGACGCGCGACTTCAAGGCCGAGCACGACTTCGACGTGGTCGGGCGCGATTTCGTCCACCTGGCGGAGCTGATGGGAGCTTGAAGAGGCGGCGCCGCCTCAATAGGCGCCGGCATATCTCCGCTGGTGCGTCGCGGCCTGCAAGTGGTTGATCATGGTGACGAAGTCGAAGACCGGTAGCCCGACCGCGTCCTGCACCGCGCGCGCGTAGGGCGGCAGCATCGAGCACTCGAACAGGATCGCGCCGAGATCGGGGTGCTCGCGCGCGATGTCGCGCACGGTCGCGATGACTTCGGCCTCGACCAGCGTTGCATCGAGACTCCCCTTCTCGTCGAAGACCGCCGTCTTGAACTCCGGCTTGTCCTGCAGTCCCGCGATGATGAGCTTGTTCGGCACCGCGATGCCCGCGCGCGCCAGGAATTGCGGCGTGAGGTTTTTGGAGTCCGCCGTGATTACCGCGATCGGCCGCGCCGGCGCCAGGCTCGCGGCGATCATCGGCAGCTGCAGCAGGCTCGACATGCAGACGGGGATCTTCACGGCCTCGCGAACGGCGCCCTGGAACTGCAACATGAAGCCGCAGTCGCTGCTGATCGCGCGCACGCCCTGCTTCTCGAGCTCGACCGCGGTCTCCACCGCCGCCCGCGCGAGCTCCGGCGCGCCCGCCAGGCACGCCTTGGTCGAGAGCCCCGGCACGACCTTGTAGATCACGGGGAAGTCGTAGGTGTCGGCGTTATCGACGTCGCCGGGAATGAACGGGAGCGAACAATCGAGCTGCATGATGCCGATCGCGATTCCGTAGTTCCGCGCGCCCCGCCGAGTTCTGTAGGTCGCCATGACGCCACCTCGAGCCTGATGCCTCGAGCAGCTTAAAGCATTTTGTACCGACGCGCATGACAGGCATTCGGCCTTCGCGCTCTGCCCGCGACGGCCGGAATTCCGTTAGTCCCTAATGATTTGGGCGGCAGCCGGAGAAATTGTACAGCGTCGCAATAGGTATTTTAGGCCATATAACAGTTGCGGGCGGGCCGCGGAACGCTTTGATATGCAGCGAGCACTGCCGCGCTGCGCGGCCCATATCGGAGGACGTGTCATGACGTTCGAGACTCAAACCATCGAGACCCTGCCGGTGGTCGAGGCCGAGTTGAACTACCTGACCCCGATTGCGGAGCGGCCGCGCAATTACACCTTCGATCCGCCGCCGGGCGTGCCGCGCACCAACACCGTGCCCGAATCTCACAGGGTGCGCATTCACGACCTCCGGCCAGTCGCCGAGAATGCGACGCTCGACGAGCAAGGCTTCGCCATCCTGCGCCATCACTCGCGCGTGCGTGACTTCGAGAGCGAGGACGAGATCCGCGGCGTCTACTATCCGGAGACCGAGGCGCTCATCAAGCACGCGATCGGCGCGTCACGCGTATTCATCTTCGACCACACGGTCCGCCGGCACATCCCGGGTACGCTCGATTACCGCGAGGGCGTGCGGCAGCCCGCGCGACGCATCCACGTCGACCATACCGCGCGCTCGGGCCCGCAGCGCGTGCGCGATCTCGTCCCGGAGGACGCAGAGGAGTTGCTGAAGGGACGCGTGCAGATCATCAACCTCTGGCGCCCGATCCGCGGCCCCGTGCTGGACGCGCCCTTGGCGCTCGCCGATGCCAGCAGCGTGGCGGCCGAGGATCTGGTGCCCGCGGACCTCGTTTATCGCAACCGGGTCGGCGAGACCTACGCGGTCACCTACAATCCGCGGCACCGCTGGTTCTATCTCTCGCGCATGCAGCCCAGCGAGGCCTTCCTCATCAAGTGTTACGACAGCAAGACCGACGGCCGCGCGCGCTTCGCGCCGCACACGGCCTTCACAGACCCCACCGTTCCCGCCGATGCGCCGCCGCGCGAAAGCATCGAGATTCGGAGCTTCGTGTTCCACCGGGAGTGAGCGCGGTCCGCATCGTGGCGGTCAGCGCGCGGGCATTCGCGCGCTGGTCGCGATCACCACGCCCGCGATGATCAAGCCGATCCCGATGAAATGATAGGCGTGCACGCTCTCGTGCAGGAAGATCACGGCGAGCAGGGTGCCGAAGGCCGGCAACAGATGCAGGAGGAAACCGGACCGGTTCGGGCCCACCTTGGCGACGCCGTAGTTCCAGCAGACGTAGGCGAGCAGCGAGGCGAAGAGCCCGACGTAGAGCGCCGCCGCGACCGAGGCGAGCGACAGCGTGGCGGGCTTGAACAGTAGGGACTCCGCCAGGTACATGGGCGCCAGCATCAGCACGCCCGCGAGGCTCACGGCGAAGAGCAGGCCGAGGCCGTCGAGCTCACGCGGCCGGCGCTTCAACAGCACGCAATAGATCCCCCAGCACGGCATCGCCGCGAGGATCACGAGATCGCCGAGCGCGAAACGAAAATGGGCGACCTCCAGGAGGTCGCCGCGCTCGATGATCACGATGATGCCGAGGAAGGACGCGAGCATGCCCAGGAGCTGGCGCGGGCTGACGCGGTCGCGGTCCACGAGCCACGCGACCAGGATGATGAAGAGCGGCGCCGCCGAGTTCAGCAGCACCGCATTGACCGTCTCGGTGCTGCGCAGTCCCACATAGGCCAGCACCTGGAATGCCACCACACCGGTCAGCGCAAGGCCGAAGAGCAGTCGCCAGCGGCGGCGCAGGATCTCGCCCTTGCCCGCGAGCCGTGGCAACGCAAAGGGCGTCAGCACCACCAGGGCCACCGTCCAACGCCAGAAATTGAGCGCGATCGGCGGCATCTCGCCACGGATCGCGCGGCCCACCACCCAGTTACCGGCCCAGCAGAGCGTGGTGACGACGACCCCCGCGTAAGGCAGGAGCAGCTTCAGCCGCGCGCGCGCGGACCCGATTGCAGCCAGGGCTGCTTCGTTCGACATCGCGCGAAGAATGGTCGGCCGGTCCGCGGCGGGTCAACCGCGCGGGCGGGCAGGGCTGGCTTGCGCCGTCACGCGATCAACGGCACCGTCGCGGCCTCGAGCCAGGTCCGCGTCTGGGCGTCGACCAGCGGGCCGATCTCGCGCCGGACCCGCGCGTGGTAGGCGTCGAGCCAGACGATCTCGTCGCGTGTCATCAGCGTCGGCTCGACCAGATTCCGGTCGATGGGCGCGAGGGTCAGGGTCTCGAACCCCAATAGCTCGCGCTCCGCATCGGCCAGCGGCGACGGCGTCACCACCACCAGGTTCTCGATCCGGATGCCATAGGCGCCGGTCTTGTAGTAGCCCGGCTCGTCCGAGACGATCATGCCCGGCAGCAACGGCTGGGTGTTCGGTATCTTCGAGATGCGATGCGGCCCCTCGTGCACGTTGAGGTAGCTGCCGACGCCGTGGCCCGTGCCGTGGTCGAAATCGAGCCCCACCTGCCAGAGCGCGTGGCGCGCCAGCGCGTCGAGCTGCGAGCCCGTGGTGCCCTTGGGGAAGCGGCACATGGCGAGCGCGATGTGGCCCTTCAACACACGTGTGAAGCGGTCGCGCATCTCGGCGCTGGGCGCGCCGATCGCCATCGTGCGGGTCACGTCGGTGGTGCCGTCCAGATACTGCCCGCCGCTGTCAACGAGGTAGAGCGTGCCGGGTTCCAGCGTCTTCTCGGTCTTTGGCGTGGCGTGATAGTGCACGATCGCGCCGTTGGAGCCGGCGCCCGAGATGGTATCGAAGCTCAAGTCGCGGAAATTCTCGCCCTGCCGGCGGAACGCCTCGAGCCGGTCCGAGGCCGCGATCTCGCGCAGCGTGCCCTTCGGCGCCTCGCGCGCGAGCCAGGCGAAGAACCGCGCGAGCGCCGCGCCGTCGCGCCGGTGCGCCGCGCGCGTGCCCTCGAGCTCCGTGGCGTTCTTGCTGGCCTTCGGCACCAGGCATGGATCGGCGCCCTTGTGGATCTGCGCGCCCGCCGATTGCAGGCGCTCGAAGATCCAGGCGGATGCGATCGCGGGATCGGCTTGAACGCGGCGGTGCCCCGCCCCGAGCGCATCCAGCGCCGGACCGAACTCCGAGGGCGCGCGCACGCCGACGCCGTTGCCGAGATGCGGGAACACCGCCGGCGTGAGCTTTCGCCGGTCGATGAAGAGCTCCACCGTGCCGTCGTTCGCGATGAGCGCAAAGGAGAGCGGCAGCGGCGTGTGCGGCACGTCGCCGCCGCGGATATTGAGGAGCCAGGCGATCGAATCCGGGGAGGTGATCACGGCGGCGTCGATCTTCTCGCGCGCGAGGCCTTCTGCGACGCTCCGGCGTTTCGCCTCCGCCGTCTCGCCGGCGAAGCGGATCGCGTGCGGCACCACCGGCGCCAGCGGCGGCGGCGGCTGGTCGCGCCAGATCGCATCGACGGGATTGCCGTCGAGTGCCTTCAGGCTGCCGCCGGCCTGCTCCGCCGCAGCGCGGAGCCGCTCGATCTCACCCACCGTGTGCAGCCACGGATCGTAGCCGAGAACCTGACCGGACTTGAGCGCGGTCGCGATCCACCCGGCCGGCGGCTCGTCGATGAAGTGCCGGCGCACGAAGACGGCGCCGTCGACCTCGGCCGCCGCCTGCAACGTGTAGCGTCCATCGACGAAGATCGCGGCCATGTCCGGCAACACCACCGCGAGCCCGGCGGAGCCAGTGAAGCCCGTGAGCCACGTCAGCCGCTTTGCCCGCGCCGGCACATATTCTCCCTGGTGCTCGTCGGCGCGCGGAATGAGGAAGCCGTGCACGCCGCGCCGCGCGAGCTCCGCGCGCAGCGCGCTGACGCGGGCGGCGGTGGCGGGCTCCGTGACGGGTATTTGCTTCGCGAGCTCGGCGCGGAGAGCGGCGAGCTGCGTCGCGAGAGTGGGCGTGATCCGCGACGCCACGAGCTCGAGCCACGCCGCGGGATCCGGCCCTGCCGGTGCCGCCAGCACGCCTGCGACGAGCGCGCGCACCCCCTCGGCGCCGTAGGGAGAGCCCGCCTCCTTGAGGAGGGCATCCAACGCCTCGTCGCCGCGGTACACACCCGCCAAACCCGCTCGATCAGCCATCACGCGAGCCTCCCGTCACCGGCTGACCCTAGGCGCGGCAAAGTCTCGACACAAGTCTTAAAGAACGATTGCATCCCAATGACATAGGTCACACTCGCCATGCGCAATGGGTAGTCCTGGCCTGCGGTAATTCGGCTTCAATCACGGGCCCGTGGGCTTATTTATGTTGCAGGTGCGAAATAGGTTTTTGCACTTGCACATTCGTAAGGAGTTTTGATCATGACCATGCTTTCCCGCTTCGCCGACGGCCTGATTGGGCGCTTCGAGAACTGGCGCGCTCGCGAGCGCGCGTTCCGCGAGCTCTCCGCGCTGGACGACCGCGCGCTCGCCGACATCGGCTTGGCGCGCTCGGATATCCCGTTCGTCCTCGACCGGAAGCCGGCCGACGGCAGCACCAGCTCGCTCGCGCCCGAAGCCGCCAACAGCAACGTACGTCGCGCCGCCTGACGACGGCGTACGCGTGCCGCTGTACTTTCCGAGCTGTTTTCCTCGACGCGGCGCGCAAGCGCCGCGGCTCGAGGACGCCCCTGCCTACAGCACGAACACGATCAATCCGAGCGCGACCGCGCCCGCCGCCCAGCAGTAATACGCGAAGGGATCGAGCGCCTCGAAATCGTGGCGCTTGAAGTAGTGCATCAGGAAAGCGACGCTGAGGAACGCCGTGACGCCGGCGACGAGTCCGGCGAGCCAGGCGATTCCGTTGATGTGAGCACCCTCGCGCATGAGCTTCGGCACCTCCAGCACCGCAGCGCCCAGGATGATCGGCGTCGCGATCAGGAACGAGAAGTGCGCGGCGGCCTGGTGGCGCAAGCCGATCAGTAACCCACCCACCATCGTCGCCCCCGAGCGCGAGATGCCGGGGATCAGCGCCGTGCTCTGCATCAGCCCGATCAGCGCCGCGCCAGCCCAGCTCATGTCGCCGAGCTGCCGATCGCCGCCGCGACGGCGAAGCCGCTCGCCCACGAAGAGCAGCCCGCCGTTCACGATCAGGAAGGCCGCGGCCACGATCGGCGCACCGAAGAGCGCGCCCAAGGGCTTGCGGAGCCCGAAACCCAGGATCACCGCGGGTATCGTGGCCACCACGATCAACCCCAGAAGCCGCCACTGCGTCCGCCGCTCCTCCGGCGACCCGCGCCCGAGCACGCCCAGCAGCAACCCGATCCAGTCGCGCCAGAAATAGAGAAGCAGCGCCGCGGCCGTGCCGACGTGCAGCACCACGAGGAACGGAAGGAAATAAGCGGCGTTCTCGTCGAGGTCCCAACCAAGAAGCCGCGGCAGCACGACGGCATGCCCTAAGCTGCTCACGGGGAAGAGCTCGGTCATTCCCTGGAGGATCGCCATGAAGATCGCTTGGAATTCGGTCATCGGCTCTGGTCTCCCTCTTCTAGGGGCTCGGAAAGGTCGGCGCGACGCAGGATGAGCGTACGCCAGCCGTCGACGGCGATGCGCCGGAGGAGGCTCAGCCGTTGCGCACGATGCGCCGCCAGCACGTAGGGCTCCTGCCAATCGATCAGGCCGGCCAGGACCGCGATGCCGCCGGGCGCGAGCGCCTGCCGCAAATCGCGCGCCATCCAGGCGAGCGGGCGCGCAAGGATGTTGGCCAAGACCAGATCATAAGGCCGGCCGGCGCGTACGCGCCGGCTGCGAAAGCCCGGGCTCCAGCAAGTGGAGACGCGACCGCCGACCCCGTTCCGCCTTGAATTCTCGCGCGCCACGCGCACCGACCCGGGATCGATATCAACGGCCAGCACGCCCCGCGCGAACGTTTTCGCGGCGGCAATCGCGAGAATTCCGGATCCCGTACCCATGTCCAGGATGCGACGGAAGTATTTGCTCCGCGCGAGACGATCGAGCGCCCGGAGACAACCTTCGGTACTGGCGTGCTCGCCTGTGCCGAAGGCCGTTGCGGCGTCGATCAGCAGCCAGATCGCGCCCGCCGGCATCCCCTCGCGATGGTGTGAGCCATGGATGAAATACCGACCGACACGGCGCGGCGGAAAGCTCTCCTGGTTCTCGCGTACCCAATCGCGCGCCGGCAATTTCTCGAGCACGGGTTCCGGCGTTGGTCCGTGGCCCGCCCAAGCCAGGGCAAGGGCGGTTTCGAGCTCCGCACCGGCCAGCGGCACTTCCGAGAAGCCCTCGACGAGCCACGCGCCGCCCTCCGGTTCCTCGAAGGTGCTCACCGCTCGGCAGACCGTCTCCAGCGCCGCGGTGGCGCGCTCCGCGAGCCCCGCATTCGCCGCTCTCAGTCTGAGGCGCCAGATGGCGCCGGCGGGCATCACCCCGCGAGGCCGCGGAGCGCGTTGCGCTCGGCGGCGATCGCTTGCTCGAAGATCATGCCCTTCCAATCGTCCTTGTCGCCGTAGAAGGCGTCGCGCACCATCGCCTTGATCTCGCGGCCTTGCGCGCTTGCGACATCGCCGTGGACATGCAGCCAGTTGTCGGCGCGGACGGCATCGAGGACTTGCTGGAGCGGCAAGGTGCCGTATTCCAGCGCAAGGCACGTCAGGTCGGCACTCCTGTGCCGCCTCTCGAGCCCCGTGAGGATGTCGCCCTTCACGTCGGCCGAGGTCGAATTGCCCAACATCGGCGAGGTGATGCGGTCGCCGTACCACTGCCGCGCCCGGGCGAGGCCCGGCGTGTTCGGCGCGTGCGTGACGATCGGCTCGCCGTAGCCCCAGGGCCCGAGCCCCGTGTGGAAATCGATCGCCGCGATGCGCCGCGCGCGCCCGACGTGCTCCGAAACGATCTTGAGCAAGGTCTCGCGCGACCAGGTCGGCCGGCCGCCGCCGTAAAATACGCCATCGGCGTGGTTGTACTGGCCCACGGTGATCGCGGCCTGAAGCGCGGCGGCGCCGTGTTTCTTGCGGTAGGCGTCGAGCTTCTTCTGCGCGGCGGCGAGCGCTGCATCCTGCCACTCGCTCGGACAGATCGCGTCCGCGAGCTCGTCGTAGCCGGGATTGCGCGGCAACGGCGCCGCATGATCGACGAAGTTGCGATTGAGATCGACGTTGTCCTCGGTGACGCGACGGAGCCAGGCGAAGCCATAAGGATTGATGGCATGAATCGCGAGCAGGGCCGTGTCCGCGGGCAGCTCGCGCCCGAGCCCTGCCTCGAAGCTGCCGACTTGCGCGCCGGAACCGCAGAAACCCTCGGCACCATGCGTCGCCGAGATCGTGATCAGCACACGGCCGGAATCGCGCGGGCCGAGCCGCGCCACGTCGGTCGCGAGCTCCTCGCCATGGAGCCCCTTCGCCTTCGGATTGACGTAGGTCGCGAGCGCCGCGCCCGCGCGCGTCGCGGCATCGCGGAATTTTTTCCGCGCCTCGCCGTAATCCCTGGAGAAGTAATCGCGTACCGCCATGGGGATCTCCGAATAGTCAGGCTCGCTCGACGAAACTGTCCATCACCATCTTGTCCCCTGCCTTGTCGAAGGCGATGGCAAGCTTGTTGTCCTCGACCCGCTGGATGGTGCCGTATCCGAATTTCTGATGGAAGATGCGGTCGCCGGACTTGAAGCCCCCGACGCGCCTCACCTCATGGCCCCGCACCGGCACCGCGCGCCCTTCGATAAGGGGCTTTTCCGAGCGCCGCGACCAGCGCGGCTGGCGCAGGACCTCGGTCTTGCCCCAGCCCGAGAGGTCGCGCGGCTCCGACAAGCCCGGCATCAGCCCGGTCTCGGCCAGCATCTCCACGTGCTCCGCCGGCAGCTCGTCGACGAAGCGCGAGGGGATCGAGCTCTGCCACTGCCCGTGGATGCGACGGTTGGCGGCGAAACTCACGGACGCCCGCTTGCGCGCACGCGTGAGGCCGACATAGGCGAGCCGGTGCTCCTCCTCGAGCGCCTTCATGCCGCTCTCCTCGAGCGCGCGCTGGTTGGGGAAGACGCCCTCCTCCCAGCCCGGAAGGAACACGCTGTCGAACTCGAGCCCCTTGGCGCTGTGCAGCGTCATCACGTTCACCATGTCGCCGGCCTCGCTCTCTCCGGCGTCCATGACGAGGCTCACGTGCTCCAGGAAGCCGCCGAGGTTCTCGAACTCCGCCATGGCGGCGACCAGCTCCTTGACGTTCTCGACCCGGCCCGGGGCGTCCGCGGATTTGTCCTGCTGCCACATTTGGAGATAGCCCGATTCCTCGAACACCAGCGCCGCCAGCTCCGTATGCGGGAGCGACGCCTCCTGGGTCCGCCAGCGCTCGAGGCTTACCAGGAAATCACGCAGCGCCTTGCGCGCCGCCGGCTTGATCTCGTCGGTCTCGACCAGGCGATGGGCGGCGGCGATCAGGGGCGCCTGTTGCGCCCGTGCCGCCGCGTGGAGCGTTTGCAGGGTCGCCTCGCCGATGCCGCGGCGGGGCACATTGATGATGCGCTCGAAGGCGAGATCGTCGGCGGGCTGGTGGATCAGACGCAGATAGGCGAGTGCGTCGCGGATCTCCTGCCGTTCGTAGAAGCGCGGGCCGCCGATGATCCGATAGGGCAAGCCGATCTGGATGAAGCGCTCCTCGAACTCGCGGGTCTGGAAGCCCGCGCGCACGAGGATCGCGCTCTCCGCGAGCGCCTCGCCCTTGCGCTGCAGCG
>DATFRA010000369.1:0-2345 GCA_035263705.1 Allostellaceae bacterium | reverse complement strand
GCAAGATTCACGGGATCAGGCTGATTCAACCTGATCCGATCTTGCTCTCGGGTTTCTCGACCCTGTTTGTGCGACGACGGCCGGCTCGGTGCACGGGTCCGGGCCCGCGGGCGCACGCCTTGACGCCAGGCGCGGCCGGCGACCAAGCTGGCCGCTCTTCGCGATGGGGCCGCCCATGACGGGTTTCGCGAGTTATCCGAGCTTGCGCGAGCGGCGGGTGCTGGTGACCGGCGGCGCCTCCGGCATCGGCGCCAGCATCGTCGAGCACTTCGCGGCGCAGGGTGCGCGCGTGGGCTTCATCGATCTCGACGCCGAGGCGGCGGAGCGGCTCACGGCCTCGCTCGGCGAGCGCCGCGGGCACGCCGTGTTCGCGCGCGCTGATCTCTGCGACATCGCGGCGCTGCGCCGGGCGGTCGACGATCTCCGCACGAGGCTCGGCGGCGCCTTCAACGTGCTCGTGAACAACGCCGCGCGCGACGACCGGCACAAGATCGACGCGGTGACGCCCGACTACTGGGACGAGCGCATGGCGACCAACCTGCGCCATCAGTTCTTCGCGGCCCAGGCGCTCAAGGACGAGATGATCGCCGCGGGCGGCGGCAGCATCATCAACTTCACCTCGATCAGTTTCCGCATGGCGACGGGCGGCATGCCGGTCTACCTGACCGCCAAGGCGGCGGTGATCGGCTTGACCCGCGCGCTCGCGCGCGACCTCGGACCGCACCATATCCGCGTCAACTCGGTAATGCCCGGCTGGATCATGACGCCGCGCCAGATCGAGCTCTGGCTCACACCCGAGGGGGAGGAGAACCTCATCAAGAGCCAATGCATCCCGGAGAAGCTCTATCCGCCCGACATCGCGCGCATGGTGCTGTGGCTCGCGGCGGACGACAGCCGGCTGGTGACCGCGCAGACCTTCGTCGTCGACGGCGGCCGCACCTGAGCCCGCACTCGCCTCCGGGGATGACGGCGATGGCAGGCGCTCTCGATCGCAGAGCCTACGGCGCGCTTCCCGATGGCACGCCGGTCGAGCGGTTCACCCTGCGCAATGCCCGCGGCATGGCGGCCGAGGTGATCACCTACGGCGCAATCCTCGCCTCGCTCCGCGTTCCCGATCGCGCGAGCGCCTTCGCCAAGGTCGTGCTCGGCTATGCGAGCCTGCAAGAGTATCTCGCGGACGACGCGTCCTTCGGTGCCACGATCGGGCGCTACGCCAATCGGATCGCGGGCGGGCGGTTCGTGATAGACGGCCGGTCTTACGAGCTCGCGCGGAACAACGGACCGAATTCCATCCACGGTGGTCTCAAGGGATTCAGCAAGCGGGTCTGGCAGGCGGAAGGCACCGTCGAAGCCGATGGACCGGCGGTGTCGCTGCGCTACATCAGCGCCGACGGCGAGGAGGGGTATCCCGGACGGCTCTCCGTCGAGGTCCGCTACACCCTGACCGCCGATGCGATCCGTATCGACTACGCGGCCTCGACGGACAAGCCCACGGTGCTCAATCTCACCAATCATTCCTATTTCAATCTGGCAGGGGAGGGAACCGGCAGCATCGAGGACCACGAGATCATGATCGCAGCCGACACTTTCACGCCGGTGACGGCGGATCTCATTCCGACCGGCGAGATCCGGTCCGTCGACGGCACACCCTTCGACTTCCGTACGCCGACGGCGATCGGCGCGCGCCTCCGCGCGGGCGACGAGCAGATCCTGCTGGGCCGCGGCTATGACCACAATTTCGTCCTGCGGGCGAATCCGACGCGCGAGGCGAGGCTCGCGGCGCGCGTGTGCGAGCCCCGGAGCGGCCGTGTCATGGAAGTGCTCACCAGCGAGCCCGGCGTCCAGCTCTATACCGCGAATTTCCTCAACGGCCGCCACCGTGGCGCGGGTGCGCGGACCTACCGGCAGAGCGACGCGCTCTGCCTGGAGACCCAGCATTTCCCGAATTCGCCGAACGAGCCCGGATTTCCCAGCACGGTCCTACGGCCGGGAGATGCCTTCCGCTCGCGTACCGAATATCGTTTCTCAACTTCTTCCTGAGAGGTGACGTCATGCCAGAGATCATCGTCTACGCCCTCGAGGGCCGCTCGCTCGAGCAGAAGCGCGGCCTGGTCAAGGACATCACCGACGCGGTCGTCCGCCACTTCACCGTGCCCGCCGAGGCGGTGATGGTGCAGATCGTCGAGGCGCCGAAGACGTCGAAAGCGAAGGGCGGCAAGCTCTTCAGCGAGCGGTAGGACCCTCACCCTCCCATGCCCATAGCAGGGCATGGGTCCCTCCCTCTCCCGCCCAAGCGCGGGAGAGGGGCTTCTCATTCACGCTCGGCGCTGACCTGCCCCTCGCCC
>DATFRA010000368.1:0-7471 GCA_035263705.1 Allostellaceae bacterium | reverse complement strand
GCTCTGGTGGTGGACTTTATGTGCCAGGTGATGAGGTGTTTGCCGAGTGCCGCCGCGATCTCGTGGGCCAGGATGGTCTTGCCGGTGCCCGGCTCGCCCTTGACCAGCAGCGGGCGCTCCAGCGAGATTGCGGCGTTGACGGCGACGCGGAGGTCCTCGGTCGCGACATAGGTCTTGGTGCCCTCGAAACGCTGCATCGGTCGGCCTCGCCGTCGGGGTAGCCTGGTGCGTGCTTAACCCAGCTTTACGAAGCGCGCCACAGTGATCTCGCGCGCGCGCCATGATGGCGCCATTCTTCTGTGTCTTGGAGAGCGCGCACACGCACGAACGATCGCCTTGTCAAGCGGCGGCGTCACTTTACCCGCGCGTTCGACGCGCCTATCGTGATCCTCGGCGTCAACGTCAACCCGGGCGTCGAGGTCTCCCATGCGTCGGACGGTTTTGGTCGCGGCTGCGGTCGCAGTGGCCGGGCTCAGCGTTATTGGCGTGTTCGTGCTTCGGCCCGGGGCACCGCCGCCGGAGCCGACCGTCGCCAGCACCGGCGCGCCGGCGACAGCTGCCACAACGGCAGCCCCGACTGCCACTCCCGCGACTGCGGCAGCACCCGCTCCTGCACCAGCGTCGGCGCCGCCACCCACGAGCCTTCTCTATGAATACTCTGACGTCGATACCACGAAGGCTCAGGCCGTCACCTGCCTCATCTTCAACGAGGCCCTGGACGCCAGCGGCCAGACCGACTACGCGGCCTACCTCTCCCTGAAGCCGGCGGCCAAGCCCGCGATCAAGGTCGACGGCCGGCGGCTCTGCCTCACCGGGCTCGCTTTCGGCACCCAGTACCAGGCGGGGCTCAAGTCCGGTCTGCCGGCGGCGTCCGGCCACAAGCTGCCGGGCGACAAGACCGTGGAGCTCTCGCTCACGGACCGGCCTCCCCTCATCGCCTTCCGTGAGGGCTTGGTGCTGCCGCGCCAGAGCCTCGCGGGCGTGCCGATCACCACGGTTAACATCGAGAAGCTGCACGTTACGGTCTTCCGCGTTCCGGACCGGCTGATTTCCCAGATCCGCCGTGACCAGCTCGTCGCGCGCCAGGCCTATCCTTACGAGCTCAATGAGCTTCGCAACTCTCAGGGTGCCAAGGCGTGGGAGGGCAACCTAACCGTGACCGGCGAGAAGAACGCCACGGTCACCACGCTCTTCCCGATCGGCCAGGCGATTGTGGAGCGTAAGCCCGGCGTCTACGTCATCACCGCCGAGAACGCGGCGGGCCGCAGCAAGCGGCGCCCGAGCGGCGATCACGACGACACCGGCGGCGACTACCAGCCCCAAGCCGTGCAGTGGGTGATCGACACCGACGTCGGCCTCACCACCATGAGCGGCGCCGACGGGCTCCACGTCTTCGCACGCGCCTTGGGCTCCGCACTGCCGTTGCCCGGACTCGCCGTGGCGCTGATCGCGCGGGACAACGACGAGCTCGCCCGAGCCAACACCGATGCCGATGGCCATGTCCGCTTCGATCCAGGCCTTCTGCGCGGCGCCGGCGGCTCCGCGCCGGTCGCTGTCATGGCCTATGGCTCCGAAGGCGATTTCACCTTCGAGGATGTGACTCGGCCCGCCTTCGACCTCTCCGACCGCGGCGTCGACGGCCGCGCTTTGCCGGGTCCGGTGGATGCCTACCTCTACACTGAGCGCGGTATCTATCGCCCGCGCGAGACCGTGCACATCGTGGCGCTGCTGCGCGACCGACTCGCGGAGGCGATGCCGGGCACGGCCCTCACGTTGATCGCGCGTCGCCCCGACGGCGTCGAGTACCGCCGCGCCACGCTCGCCGACGAAACCGTAGGCGCACAGCACTACGATCTCACGCTCACGGAGACCGCGGCTCACGGCCGCTGGCAGGTCGACGCCTACCTCGATCCCAAGGGCAACGCCGTTGGCCACGTCGAATTCGAGGTGCAGGATTTCGTGCCGCAGCGGCTCAAGGTCGAACTCACGGCGACGGCGCCCGCGATCACGCCGGGCGAGCCGATCCCAATCGATGTCGCCGCGCGATTCCTTTACGGCGCGCCCGGCGCCGATCTCCAGGGCGAGGCCGAGGCGACCTTGACGGTCGACCCCGCGCCGTTCGCGAGCTACCGCGGCTGGCGCTTCGGCCTCGTGGAGGAGAAATTCAAGGAAGAGCCGATCGAGCTGACAGTCGACCAGACCGACGCCGACGGCCACACGAAGATCGCCGGCACGATCGCGAAGACGCCGGACAGCACGCGTCCGATCAAAGCCTCGATCAAGGTCTCGATCTTCGAGCCGGGCGGCCGCAGCACGGACACCGATATCAGCTTGCCGGTCCGCACCAAGCCGCTCTTCATCGGCCTGCACGAGCGCTTCCGCGACCGCCGCATCGAGGAGGACACTGAGGCGGCCTTCGACATCGCCGCGGTGGACACCGACGGCAAGCCGGTCGCGCGCGAGGGAATGAAGTATGCGCTGGTGCGCGAGGAGAGCGAGTACCACTGGTACCGCGCCGACCGTCAGTACCGCTACGAGCGCACCACCTATGACGTGCCGGTCACCGACGGCATGGTCTCGGTAACGGCGGACAAGCCCGGCGAGTTCAAGTATCGCCTGCCCTGGGGCTATTACCGTCTGACGCTGACGGACGCCGACAGCGGCGCCGCCACCAGTGTGCGCTTCAGCTCGGGCTGGCGCGGCGACCTCGCGGAGGACCGCCCGGACAAGGGCGAGGTCAGCGCCGACAAGGAGCGCTATCTCCCCGGCGACACTGTGAAGCTCGCGATCCGGCCGCCGACCGCTGGCGAGGGCCTGCTGGTGATCGCGAACGACCGCGTGCTCGCGACGCGCCTCGTCCATGTCCCCGCGGGGGGCGCCATCATCGAAATGCCGGTCACGGCGGATTGGGGCACTGGCGTCTACGCGATCTTCGCGAGCTACAAGCCGATCAAGGGCGGGAGCGAGCGGGCGCCGACGCGCGCCATCGGTGTCGCTTGGCTGCCGATCGACGCGGCGCCGCGGACCCTCGGTGTCGAGATCGGCGCGCCCGACAAGGTGACGCCGCGTCAGACCGTCAATCTGCCGGTCACAGTCAAGAACCTGAGCGCGGGCGAGAAGACGTACCTCACCCTCGCCGCTGTCGACGAGGGGATCCTGCAGCTGACCCGCTTCGAGAGTCCGGCGCCGACCAAGTTCTATTTCGGCAAGCGGCGGCTCTCCGTCGACATCCGCGACGACTACGGCCGGTTGATCTCCGGCGACGGTCCGGTGGGCGCGATCCGCCAGGGCGGCGACAGCCTCGGCGGCGCCGCGCTGCCGGTGGTGCCAACAAAGACAGTGGCGTTGTTCTCCGGCTTCGTCGCGGTGGACGCCCAGGGCCACGCCACCGTGCCCATCGAGGTTCCGGACTTCGAGGGCGAGCTTCGTTTGATGGCGGTGGTCTTTGACCGCCACAAGGTGGGCGAGGCCGAGGCGCACCTCACCGTGCGCGATCCCGTCGTCTCCGATGTGGTGCTGCCCCGTTTTCTGGCGCCGCTGGATCAGAGCCGCCTGAGCCTCAGCCTGCACAACCTCGACGGCAAGCCCGGCGACTACCGCGCGGCCTTCGCCGCGGAGGGCGCGGTCTCGTTCCCCGGCGAGCACGAGCGCACCCTCACCCTCGCCGCTGGTGAGCGGCGGCTGCTCGCCTTCCCGATCGCCGCGGCCGATGTTGGAATCGGCACCTTCAACCTGCACCTGAGCGGGCCCGACGGCTTCGCCGTCGATCGCCAGTGGCAGATCGCCGTGCGCGGCGCCCAGGAGCCGATCACGCGGACGAGTGTGCTGACGCTCGCCACCGGCAAGGATGCGGATCTGGGCGCGGACCTGATCCAGGGCTACGTGCCCGGCACCGCCGCGGTCAGCGTGAGCCTCGCGACCTGGCGCAGCCTGCCGATCTCGGGTGTTTTGCGCTCGCTCGACCGCTATCCCTATGGCTGCATCGAGCAGACCACGAGTCGCGCCTTCCCGCTGCTCTATTTCAACGACGTGGCGCTGCTCACGCACGACAAGGCCGACGCGGGCGTGCGGTTCCGGGTGCAGAAAGCGGTCGATCGTGTCGTCGACATGCAACGCGCCGACGGGAACTTCGGCTTCTGGGGACCGAGCTATCCCGCTTATGACTGGCTCAGCGTTTACGCGCTGGATTTCCTCTTCTCGGCGCGCGCTCAGGGCTACGCGGTCTCCGATGACACGCTGCGGCGCGGCCAGGCCTGGCTGCGGCAACTCGTCCAGGCGGAGCCGGTGCAGCAGGCCCGCTACGAGAATCGGCCAAAGGGCGTGTTCAACGCGACGCGCGACTACGCAGCCTACCTGCTCGCACGGATCGGCGGCGCCTCGCTCGCCGATCTCCGCTATCTCTACGACACGACGTCGAGCGGGACGCGCCGGGCATTGCCGGAAGGCCAGCTGGCTGCCGCTCTGGACCTTGCAGGCGACGTGTCGCGCAGCCGTGCGGCCTTCAGCCGGGTCGAAAGCCTGGCACTCGGCCCCGTCCGTGGACCGTTCCGGTTGTTTTACGATGACGACTACTACGGCTCGTCGCTCCGCGATTGGGCGGGCCTGGTGCGCGTCGCCGCCGAAGCGAAGCAGACCACGCTGGTGAACCGCCTCTTCCAGCGCTTCGAGAGCGTGACCGATCTGCCGGAGGACCTCACGACCCAGGAGAAGGCCTGGCTCATGCTGGCGGAGCATGCGCTTGCGGAGCATCGGACGCCGGTGCAGGCCACCATCAACGGCGAGACCGTGACCCAGACCGGCGATCCCGTGACCTTGACGCCGGAGGCGGCCGCGATCGGCAAGGGCTACCGCATCACCAACCGCGGCGACCGCGAGCTCTTCGCGTCGGTCACGGTGGAGGGCATACCCAGCGAGCCGCTGCCACCGGAAGCCAAGGGTGCCACCCTCTCGCGTGCTTTCTTGACGCTCGATGGCAAGCCCGTCGATCTCGCGCACCTCAAGCAGAACGATCGCATCATCGTGGCGCTCACCGGCAAGGTGAGCGACGAGCGCCACCACGAGATGGTGGTGCGCGATCTGCTCCCGGCCGGCCTCGAGATCGAAGGACCCGTGCGCGTCAACGATGACGGCGCGACGCCCTACGATTTCCTTGACAGGCAGCGCTTCACGCGCCTCGTCGAGGCGCGCGACGACCGCTACGTCGCATCCTTCGTGGTCTCGGGCAACGGCGGCTACTACTGGGGCGACGACGACCGGGAGAGCGACGTGAATTTCTCGCTCGCTTACATCGTCCGCGCCATCACGCCCGGCACCTACATCCTGCCCGCGGCCGCTATCGAAGACATGTATCGCCCCTCGGTGCGCGCGCGCACGGCGATGGGGAGCCTCGTGATCGAGCCGCGGTAGGGGTTCGCCATATGCAACGGAGGTGGCTCGCTGCGCTCGGAGGCGGAGCGGCGCTGGTTGGCGCCCTCCTGATCCTCGATCGCGTCTTCCCACCCGACCTGACCCGCGCGGAACAGGCATCGGTGGTCGTGACCGATCGCGATGGCGGCATCCTTCGCGCGTTCGAGACGGCGGACGACGCGTGGCGACTTCCGACCAGTGTCGACGATGTCGATCCTCGCTATCTCGCTCTGCTTCGTGCCTACGAGGATCAGCGCTTCGACGAGCACGTCGGTATTGATCCGCTGGCGGTCTCTCGCGCCGCTTGGCAATGGGCGGCGAGCGGGCACATCGTCTCCGGCGCCTCCACACTCACAATGCAGGCGGCGCGGCTCTTGGAGCCGCGGCCGCGCAGCATCGCGGCCAAGCTGCAACAGATGGCACGCGCGCTTCAATTGGAGGAGCGGTACTCGAAAGACGGGGTCCTCTTGGTCTACCTCACCTTGGCGCCGTTCGGCGGCAATCTCGAGGGCGTGCGAGCAGCCTCGCTCGCCTATTTCGGCAAGGAGCCCCGCCGCCTCAGCCTTGGCGAGGCGGCGCTGCTGGTGGCCCTGCCGCAATCGCCGGAGCGGCTCCGGCCGGACCGGCACCCCGAGGCGGCGCTGGCGGCGCGAGCAAAAGTGCTGCACCGTCTCGAAGAGCACGGCGTGCTTTCCGAGTCCGACGTCGTAGAGGCGCTTGCGGAGCCGTTGCCGACGACGCGCCTCGCCTTCCCGTTCCTCGCACCGCACCTCACCCAGCATCTCGCGGCCAAGGCCGCCCGCGGCAGCACGATCGCGACCACGATCGACCGCGGCTTGCAATCGAGTCTCGAGACGCTCGCGAAGCGGGAGATGCTGCGGTTCGACGACGCGGGAAATCTCGCGATCGTGGTCGTGGAAAACCGTGCTCATGTGGTCCGCGCATATCTCGGTAGCGCCGATTTCTTCGGGCCGCAGGGTCAGCTCGATCTCGCGCGCGCCCGGCGCTCGCCGGGCTCGGCGCTGAAGCCTTTCATCTACGGGCTCGCCTTCGACGACCGCGCGATCCATCCCGCGAGCCTGATCAACGACGAGCCCATGCGGTTCGGTGACTACGTCCCGCGCAACTTCGATCGGCAATTCCAGGGCACCGTGAGCGTGCGCGAAGCGCTTCAGGAATCGCTGAACGTGCCGGCGGTGGCGCTGCTCGATCGCGTCGGCGCAGTCCGGTTCGTCGGCGAGCTCCGCGCCGCGGGCGCCGGTCTCGGTTTCAAGCGGCTCACGGGCACGCCGTCGCTCCCGGTCGCTCTCGGCGGTCTCGGGATCAGCCTCGGAGATCTCACGATGCTCTACACGGCGTTCCCCAACGGGGGAGCGGCGGCGGTCCTGCGGATGACCAACGACGATGCGCCGCCGCCGGTCCGGCTCATGGGAGCGGCCGCCGCGTGGTACGTCACCGACATCCTTCGGGGCTCGCCGCTCCCGGAAGGCTTCGCGCAGGCCCTTGGCCTCACGCGCGCCCGCGACATCGCCTTCAAGACCGGCACGTCCTATGGCTTCCGCGACGCCTGGGCGATCGGCTATTCGCCGGACTACACCGTGGGAGTCTGGGTTGGCCGCGCCGACGGGTCGCCGCGCCCGGGGCACTACGGACGGAATACCGCGACACCGGTCCTGCTCAAGGCCTTCGACCTTCTGCCGCCGGACCGGAACGGCTTCCCCGACCCGCCCGCGGATGTTCTGACAGCCGGGACCAACGGCGAGCTGCCACCGGCCTTGCGGCATTTCGCGCCCGATCGGCCGGGCTCCCTTCATCCGGGTTACGGCACGCCGCCGCGTATCCTGTTCCCGCCGGACGGCGCGATGGTCGAGTGGCGCGCGGAAGATGGTGCGCACGGCGGCCTGCCGCTCAAGGCCGAAGGCGGGGCCAAGCCACTCGCATGGATCGTGAACGGCGCGCCGCTCCAGAAGGCGACACTCGCGGGGAATGGCGCCTGGCAGCCTGACGGCGACGGCTTTACCAAGATCGCTGTCGTCGACGCCGAGGGCCGCAGCGCAGAGGTGCG
>DATFRA010000367.1:0-2150 GCA_035263705.1 Allostellaceae bacterium | reverse complement strand
ACGGAATAGCGCGGCTTTGGCGTGGGATCGCGCCAGGCCCGCGGCCAATGCCGATGCCCGGTGAGCGCGTGCCGTGCCAGAGATAATGCGGAATAAGCGAGAGACATGCCTCGAGACCAACGCTCCTGCCGCCTCTTGGGTGCGGATCAGGCCCCCGCATGCTAATAGGCTGCGGCGCCGCCGCCAGCAAGATTTTTCGCGAGGGATTCCGCGCATGAAACTCACCTCCGCCGGCATCTACATCGCCCGCATCGACGGGCGGCATCCCGTGGTGGTGGAGCTTCGGACCGACGAGGGCGTCACGGGCCTCGGCGAGGCCGCGATCGCCTATGGGGTCGGCGAGACCGCGGCCGCTGGCATGATCAAGGACCTCTTCGAGCACATCGTGCGCGGCCAGGACCCGTTCCGGATCGAGGCGATCTGGAGCGACATGTACGATCACAGCTTCTGGGCGAAGCGCGGCGGGCCCATCGTCTTCGCGGGCATCAGTGCCATCGAGATGGCGCTCTGGGATATCAAGGGAAAGGCGCTGAAGCTGCCGGTCTACGAGCTGCTCGGCGGCAAGGTCCGCGAGCGCGTGCGGCTCTACGCCAACGGCTGGTCCTTCCGCGCCTCGACGCCTGACGAGTTCGCCGCCGCGACCGAGCGGCCACTTCGCGACGGCTACACCGCTCTCAAGCTCTATCCGCTCGCGAATCCCATCGCCGACAACCCCCACGGCATGATCCGCCACGTCTCGCGACGCGCGATCAGCCGCGAGGCGGCCGACCTCGCGAGCGCGCGTGTCGCGGCGGTGCGCAAGGCGATCGGCCCCAAGATCGAGCTCATGGTCGACATGAGCGGCGAGCTCACCACCGACGCCATCATCGGGCTCGGCCGACGCCTCGAGGAGTTTGACCTCACCTGGCTCGAAGAGCCCGTCGATCCCTTCGACCCCGAGGGCATCCGCGAGGTCGCGACCGCGCTCCGCATGCCCATCGCCGCGGGCGAGCGGCTTTACACGCGCTACGACTTCCGCCGGCTCCTGGAGCTGCGCGCGGCCCACATCCTGCAGCCCGACATCGGCAACACCGGTGGCCTCCTGGAGGTGAAGCGCATCGCCGCCATGGCCGAGGCCTGGAACCTGCGCGTAGCGCCCCACCTCTGCGCCAGCCCGATCGCCACCGCGGCCACGCTGCAGCTCGACGCCACCCTCACGAATTTCATGATCCAGGAGATCTACCCCTACCGCGTCCCCGAGCACTTCGCGCTGGTCGACCGCGCGCCCGAGCTCGAGATCAAGGACGGGCATCTCACGATCCCCGACCGTCCCGGCTTCGGCGTTGAGCTCGACGCCAAGCGCATGGCGCCATTCCTCTGGGCGGAGTGCAAGTAGAGGGCTATGTTGGGGTGGGGCAGCGAGCGGGAACAAGCGGCGGATGGCGGCTGATATAGCCCACTGGCTGAAAGGGCTCGGCCTCGAGCAATACGTGCCCACGTTCCGCGACAATCATATCGACCATGCGGTTCTGCCGGAGTTGACTGCCGAGGATCTGATCGGTCTCGGTGTGACTTCCATCGGCCACCGCCGCAAGCTACTCGCGGCGATCGCGGCCTTGCGCCAAGTCGGGGTGGCTTCCGAGCCAGCGCCTACGCCGCAAGCGTCAGCGAACACGCCCGCGCAATCCCCGCTCGTCCCCAGCGCCTCGGCCGAGCGCCGTCAGCTCACCGTCCTCTTCTGCGATCTCGTCGGCTCGACGGAGCTTGCGGCACGGCTCGATCCCGAGGATCTCCGCGAGATCATCGCTGCTTACCATCGCACCGTCAGCGAGATCTTGACCCGCCATGGCGGCTTCGTCGCCAAGTACATGGGCGACGGCGTGCTCGCCTATTTCGGCTACCCGCAGGCGCATGAGGACGATGCCGAGCGCTCGGTGCGCGCCGCGCTTGCCATCGCCGAGACGGTTGCGCGCCTGCGGCTGTCGCGCGCCGTGACGCTGCAGGTGCGGATCGGCATCGCCACCGGCCTCGTCGTGGTCGGCGACCTCTTGGGGACGGGCGCGGCGCAGGAGCAGGCGGTGGTCGGCGAGACGCCGAACCTCGCCGCGCGGCTGCAGGGCCTGGCGGAGCCGAATGCGGTGATCATCGCCGATGCCACGCGCCGGCAGATC
>DATFRA010000366.1:0-6871 GCA_035263705.1 Allostellaceae bacterium | reverse complement strand
GGTGCCGAACGGCACCACCGGCACCTTGTGCTGGGCACAGAGCCGGACAATCTCCGCCACCTCCTCGGTCGCGTGCGCGAACACCACGCCGTCCGGCGGCACCGGCACGTGGAAGGACTCGTCCTTGCCGTGCTGCTGCAGCACTGCGGCGGAGGTCGAGAACCGCTCGCCGAACCGCTGGCGGAGGGCGTCGATGACGACGCGATTCGGCGGTGCGCGGTCGACTTTGGGGGCGGGTAGCACGGGTTGTCGTCCTTCGGTGGAGGGCCGGCGAAGCGTAGTCCGCGAGGCGCCCGACATCAATGTCGGCTCCCTGCCCGCCACCGCAACGTGGGCCGGCGGCGGCGTAGCAGGTCACTGGCGCCCGCGGGCGGCGACCGCTAGGCTCCACCGGACCGCAAGCGGGAGCTCGCCATGACCACCGACCCCAATTGCATCTTCTGCAAGATCGCCGCCGGCACGATCCCGAGCATCAAGCTCTGCGAGGATGCCGAGACGCTGGCCTTCATGGACATCAACCCCGCGAACGACGGACACTGCCTAGTCATTCCGAAGACACATTTTCCGACCCTGTTTGCGCTGGCGCCCGAGGCTTTCGCGGCGGCGGGCCGCACGGTCATCAGGGTCGCGAATGCGGTGCAGGCCGCGCTCGCACCGGAGGGTATCAACCTGCTGCAGGCGAACGGACCCGGCGCCGGCCAGTCAGTGTTCCATTTTCATATCCACGTGCTGCCGCGCCGGCACGACGACGGCCTCGCCATCAACTGGGCGCCGAAGCCCGGCGACCGCGCGCGCATCACCGAGATCGCCGAGAAGATCCGACGGCACCTCTAACACCACGATTGCGCGGTCTGGAGACGGAACAGCATGAACATGCTCTACGACCAGACCGCGACCCTGATCCGGTGGATCTACGATCGCCGGATCATCGGACCGCCGGTGCTCGATCTCGACGCACATTTTCCCGCGGGCGGACGCTTCGCCTCGGCGTGGCGCACGCTCCGCGACGAGGCGATGACCGTGGCGACGCATCTGGCGGAGGTGCCGCGCTTCCACGAGATCATGCCGGAGCAGACCGCGATCTCCGCCAACGACGGCCGGGACTGGCGCATGTTCATCGCCAAGGCGTACGGTGTCGAGGTGCCGGCCAACAAGGCACGCCTACCCGCGCTCGCGGCGATCGTGGCGGACTTGCCGGAGGTGCTCTCGGCCTCGATCTCGTTCATGGCGCCCGGCAAGCACATCCCCGCGCACCGCGGACCGTTTCGCGGCGTGCTGCGGTTCTATCTCGCACTCTCGATGCCGCGGCTCGCCGACGGAAGGCCCGGAGCGGTTCTGAAGGTCGCCGACCGCGAGTACCGGCTCGAGGACGGCGACTACATGCTCTGGGACGACACCTATCCGCATGAGGCCTGGAACGAGAGTGACCGCGTCCGCATGGTGCTGCTGCTCGACGTCTGGCGCCCGGGCATGCCGCGCGACATGGAATGGTTCTCGCGCGCGCTGATTTCAATCGTGCGCGCGAGCATGCGCATCCGCGGTTTCGCCTGAGCATTTCCCGCCGAAGCGGGCACCGGTTCGGCGCAGAAAGTGCGATCAAGCCAAGAATCGGGCGAGTTTAAATGTGGACGACGCGGCTCAGGGATTGAATATCCGGCAAAATGAAATCCGGGCGGGGGACGAAACCGTTGAGAGCTATCTGGCGGCGGTTGATCCAAGCGATGGTCAATCCAAGCGGTTTGCCGCCGACGAGGTCGGTGAATTGCGATTGCCCGGAGTGCAGGATCTCGTCCTTCGCCACACCCGCATTCTCGATCAGGTAGCGAAACAGCGTGCCGTCAGGCTTATAGCCCTGGGCCCGCTCAGCGGTGCATACCAGGTCGAAGTTCCGCTTCAATGGCGTCAACGCCAAAAGGTCATCATCGATGTTGGACACCACCGCCAGTCGGTAATGGCGCGACAATTGATCCAGGGTACGGACGACATCGTCGTAAAGAAAGAAGCGCGGGAAGGCCTCGAAGTAACGATCGATCAGCCGGCTGTCGCCCATCACCCTGAAATGCGCAAACGTCTCGGCGAGCGAGAGTTCGCAGATTTCCCGATACGAGCGATATGGGTCCCAATAGTGCGCAATATTCCGATGTTCCCAATGTTCCCAGAACGCCTTGACGTGAAGATGACCCGCACCGGCATCGGCTAGGATGCGCTCAAAGGCACTGTAGGAACTGTCGCGAACGCTGATCAGCGTGCCGAAGACATCAAACGACATCAGCTTCGGCCGCAGAGGTGTCGAGAGCATTTCCCCGTTCCCGAAAGCGCAGCCTAATCAATCACCTGCCCGTTCTTCACGGGCGAGTTACCCGGCGGCGCGCCTCGGCCGTTGCGGCATCATGCCGAGAGCGCGCTTGTAGGTGTCGAGCAGTGCCTCGCGCTCGTCCAGATCCTCCTCGTCCATGCGGCGGATCTTGATCAGCTCGCGCATAGTCTTGACGTCGAAGCCGGCCCCCTTGGCCTCGGAATAGACCTCCTTGATGTCGGCGGCCAGCGCCCCCTTCTCCTCCTCGAGGCGCTCGATGCGTTCGATGAAGGATTTGAGCCGCTCGGCCGCCACGCCTCCGCGATCCGCCATCGTGCTTCCCCCGACCTGCGAAGAGCTCAGTGCTTGTGGCCGGCGCTCGCCGCTGCCTGCTTCTGCGCGGGCGTGGCTTCCTTCTGGTACTTCGCCTTCCACTCGTCGTATGGCATGCCATAGACGATCTTGCGCGCCTCGGGATCCGGTAGGCCGACGCCGCGTTCCTCCGCGGCCTCACGGTACCAGCGCGAGAGGCAGTTGCGGCAGAATCCCGCGAGATTCATGAGGTCGAGGTTCTGCACGTCGGTGCGCTTGCGCAGATGCTCGACCAGCTTTCGGAAGGCAGCGGCCTCGAGCTCGGTGCGGGTCTTGTCGTCCATGAGGTGTCTCCGGGTAATCCGATCGGTCTTATATGGTCAGTAGTGCTTCACATGGTAGAGGGCGGGGTCCTCGAGGATCGGCGTCAGCACGCGCGCGAGCCGTTCGGCCCACTCCGTCGTGCCGGCGTCGGTCGCCAGCAGGTCCTGGCGGATCTCGACATTGAGGTGGGGAAGCCCGCGCTTCTCCGCATGGGTGCGCACCGTGTAGCCCGCGGGCTCGCGGGCGGAATAAGGCTCGTTGTCGCCGACCACCAGCCCTGCCTCGCGTCGGAGCGCCGCCAGCATGGGCACGGCCATCCGCGGGTCCTTGTCCCAGAGGATGCCGATGTGCCAGGGCCGCGCGACCCCGTTCATCACCGGCGTGAAGCTGTGGATCGAGAGCACCGCCGGATGGTGGCCGCGCGCGGCGAAGCCGTCGAGTGCCGCTTCCACCGCGCGGTGATAGGGCTTGAACAGCGCCTCGACGCGCTGCGCCCGCGCCGCCGGGCCCAGGTCCTGGTTCCCCGGCACCGGCACGCCGTCGCTCACGGCCGGCATCGAGGTGGGATTGTCGAGGTCGCGGTTGCAGTCGATCACCAGGCGCGAATAGCCCGCGAGGATGGCGGGCGCGTCGAGTCGTCGCGCGAGGCCGCGGCTCACATCGGCCGCGCCGATATCCCAGCCGATATGCAGCCTGAGGCTCGCGGCATCGAGGCCGAGATTATGCAGGGATCGGGGCACGCGTCGGCTCGCGTGGTCGCAGGTGATCAGCACCGGCGCCATGCCCGCGGCATTGATATGCTCGACCGGCGGCGGATCGGTCGCGGTCAGCAGTTCCGGGAACGCGTCCATCTCGAGCGCGCGCTCACACCAGCTGGAAGCCGTGGGCGTAGGGGTCGCGGTCGTCGACGAAGATCGTGTTGTAGCCGGTCACCCGCGCCCAGCCGGCGATGCTGGGCCTGATCGCGGCCTTGACGCCGACCCGCGTCTCGCCCTCGACGCGTCCCTCGAACAGGCTCCCGATGATGCTCTCGTGCACGAAGGCGTCGCCCACCTTGAGCTTGCCCTTGGCGGCGAGCTGCGCCATCCGCGCGGAGGTGCCGGTGCCGCACGGCGAGCGGTCGATGGCGCGGTCACCGTAGAACACCGCGTTGCGCGCGTGGGCCTTGGGGTCGAGCGGCTTCCCCGTCCACATCACGTGGCTCACGCCATTGATCGTGGGGTTTTCGGGATGTACGGGCTTGAGCTTCTCGTTCATAAGGCGCCGCACTACGGGCGAGAGGCGCAGCACCTGATCCGCCGTCAGGCTCTCGAGCCCGGCATAGCCGGGCTGCGGATCGACGATCGCGTAGTAATTGCCCCCATAGGCGACATCGAGCTTGAGCGGCCCCAGGCCCGGCACGTCGATCGCGACCTCGGTCGCCTCGAGGAAGCTCGGCACGTTGAAGAGCCGCACGCGCTCGACGGAGCGGCCATCGCGCTCGTACTCGACGTCGACCTTGCCCGCGGGCGCGTCGAGGGCGAGCATGCCCTCGCGCCGGGGCGTCACCAGCCCCTGCTCCAGCGCCACAGTCACGGTGCCGATGGTGCCGTGGCCGCACATGGGCAAGCAGCCCGAGACCTCGATGAAGACAAGGCCCATATCGCAATCGGCGCGCAGCGGCTTGTAGAGCACCGAGCCCGACATCACGTCGTGGCCGCGCGGCTCGAACATGAGCGCGCGGCGGATCCAGTCGTAGCGCGTCATGAAATCCTGGCGGTAGTCGCTCATGGTGGCGCCCTCGAGATCGGGGCCGCCGCCCGCCACCACCCGCACGGGATTTCCGCAGGTATGCGCGTCGATGCAGAAGAAGGTCTTGCTGGCCATCCGCGCCTCAGATCGTCGGGCGATTCGCAATCGCTTCTTCGTAGAGGCGCGTCACATGCTTCAACTCGTCGCCCTCGAGCGCGAGGCGTGGAGCACGCGTCACGGCGCTGCCGTTGCCGACGATCTTCTGGCCGAGCTTGATCATCTGCACGAGCTTCGGTGACGTGTCGAGGTGCAGCGTCGGCATGAACCAGCGATAGATGGCGCGCGCCCGCTCCCATTCGCCCTTGGAGGCGAGTTCCCAGAGCCGCACGGATTCCCTCGGGAACACGTTGACCAAGCCCGAGACCCAGCCGGTGGCGCCCAGGAGCATGCTTTCGAGCACGAGGTCGTCGACGCCGCAGAAGAGCGTGTAGCGGTCGCCCGTGAGGTTCACGATGTCGGTGATGCGGCGGAGGTTCTCGGTCGATTCCTTGATCGCGACCACGCGCCGCTCGCTGGCGAGCTCCCTGAAGCCCTCGGGCGTCACGTCGACGTTGTAGGCGGGCGGGTTGTTGTAGATCATGATCGGGAGCCCGCTCGCCGCGGCGACGGCGCGGAAATGCGCCAGCGCCTCGCGCTCGTCGGCCTTGTAGACCATGCCCGGCAGCACCATGAGGCCGTCGATGCCGATCTTCTCGCACTCGCGCGCGAAGGCGGCGGCCTGGGCGGTCGTATACTCGGCGACGCCCGAGAGGACGGGCACGCGGCGCGCCGCCACCTCCTTGGTCGCGGCCAGGATCTGCCGCTTCTCCTGCGGCTCCAGCGAGCTGTTCTCGCCCACGGTGCCCAGCATGATGAGGCCGTGCACGCCCGCGCGGATCTGCTCCTCGACGCCGCGCTGGGTGGAGTTGAGGTCGAGCGCGCCATCGGGCCGGAACTGGGTGGTCACCGCCGGAAACACGCCGCGCCAAGACACGCTCATCGCACACTCCTTCGAAGGGGGATTCGGCAGCGGCGGAGCTTACAGCCCCGCACCGCTCCGAGACAACGGCGCGCGCTGAATTGGCTTTGCGATTGGCTTTCCCGACCGGCCGGTCTCTGATTTTCCTCATGAAATTGGCTTTGACTTGTCGATTTTGTTTTTTGCGTGCGCCCCAAGAACCGTCGCGCGCGTCACGCATTGGGGTCGGATTGGATTCGTTTTGCAAAATTTGACGTTTTGCCCCATTTCACGCTGCTGCATTTCGTCTCTCCTGCGACGAAACCGTATGACCGCTTTTTGCGTTCTAGATGGGGACGATCGCGCTTCGCGTCAAGGCCCGATGACTCGGTTTATTTCGGCATGCTCGCCGCGTGTGATCGAGATCGAGTCGACGCGCCTCGGCCGATGTCGACAGATGCCGAACGGTCGCTCGCATTGCCGCACCGCGCGCCGCCACCTATGCTCGCCCCAATGGGAGCGGTCGCATCCAAAGAGGCGGCGATGGGACTCGCCGATCCCCGCGCCTTGCTGCGCCGCCTGTTCGACGCGGCGCTGACGGCGGCGGATCCGGCGGCGGTCGTGCCCCCTCACCTGCCGGCGCCGCCCAAGGGGCGCACGCTTGTGGTGGGCGCGGGCAAGGCCGCGGCCGCGATGGCGGCGGCCGTCGAGGCGCACTGGCCGGGACCGCTCTCGGGCCTGGTGGTGACGCGCTACGGCCACGGTCTTCCCTGCAAGCGCATCGAGGTGGTGGAGGCCGGTCATCCCGTGCCCGATGCCGCGGGCAGCCGCGCCGCGCAGCACATCCTGGAGCTGGTAAAGGGACTGAGCGCGGACGATCTCGTGCTGTGTCTGATCTCGGGCGGTGGCTCGGCGTTGCTGACGCTGCCGGCGCCGGGCATCAGTCTCGAGGACAAACGGGCGGTGACGCGCGCGCTGCTCACCAGCGGCGCCACGATCTCCGAGATGAATTGCCTCAGAAAGCACCTCTCGGCGATCAAGGGCGGCCGACTTGCCGCGGCGGCGGCGCCGGCGCGCGTGGTGTCGCTCGCGATCTCCGACGTGCCCGGCGACGATCCCGCCGTGATCGCCTCCGGTCCCACGGTGCCCGACCCCACCACCTTCGCGGACGCCCGGGCTATCCTCGCGAAATATCGGATCGAGCCGCCGCC